>JAJQHZ010000051.1 GCA_021199475.1 Lachnospiraceae bacterium | reverse complement strand
GTTGGATTTATCGCATTTTCTCAGATTCCCATTAGTCCCAAAACGGGGTCAGAGCGCATCAAATTAGTCCGAAAAAGTCGGGAGTTATCGTTTATATATTTCAAAATAATTGTCAATTCCAAATATCGAATTTCGATGCACAAAGTTTTCCTGGCATATGACCTCCGCAGAAACACCCTGATAGATATCAAATCCGATCTGCCTGTAGGCTTTCAGGCGCTTGTAGTACATTTTTTCAAACATTGCAATGTGGATATCCACATAGTCATAAATAATTACGTTTGTCTTTCCCTCATATTCCCGGTTCAGGCGGCCGGCATACTGCGCAACAAGTCCTTTCCAGGCAACCGGGGAGGCCATGACCAGCGTATCCAGCCTTGGAAAATCAAAGCCCTCCCCAATCAGCTTGCCAGTGGCGATCAGAATCAATGTTTCCTGCTGATGAACCTGGTGCATCTCATCAATGATTCTGCGCTGCTCCCGTTTAGAATCCTCCCCTATCAGTAAAAATACATAATCTGCGGAAGTTTCCAGCCGATCATATAATTTTCTGGCGTGATCAACAAATCTGGAAAGGATTACCGGAGTTCTGCCTTCCTGTATGCAGTTTTTCACATCCTGAATAATAAGATTGTCACGATCCTCATTATCGCGCACTATTGCGTAAGCCTCATTCGGATGCATCTTCTCATTCTGAAAGCGCGGCGCTACAGCCCTGGTAAACCGTGGATAGACCAAATGGGTAATCCCCTGACTTTTTGCTAGTTCCTTTGCTGTATATCTATAGCAAATCGGGCCTATCAGCATCTCATTCATCTTTTCAAGGCCATCGCTCCGCTGCGGTGTCGCGGTCATGCCCTATACATATTTCGCGTGAATCTCTTTAAGAATTTCAGCGGTCGTGTCCGATGCGGCATGATGGCTTTCATCCAGAAGGACAAGGCCATACTCTTTCAGGCGGCTGTGAAACTCACCTTTTTTACACACAGAACCAACCATTGCAATATCAATAATTCCCGTCGTTGAATCATTGGCACCCTGCAGTCTGCCAATCACACTTTTGCGTCTGCGAATTTGTCCGGATGGGGTTTTATATTCCGGAGGCTCCTCCGGTATCTCCAGAAAATTTTCCAGGGCATGAATCCATTGGTCCATCAGCGAGGAAGACTGAATCAGAATCAGCGTATTTCGTTTCCTTTGCGCAATCAGATAGCAGCTTATAACGGTCTTTCCGGATGCCATCGCTGCGTCCAATATTCCATTATCCTGTTTCAGAAGCTCCTGCACAGCTTTCATCTGGTGTTCTTTCAGTTTACCACAGAATCGGACATCAATCTCCCTTCCCTCGTTTCTCTCATCATCCGTCTTACATTCAATTCCTGCTTTCTCACATTTCTCCATAATACTCTTACGCAATCCCCGCGGCACTTTTATATAGCCGTTCTCATCACTGCCGAGATAAATATGACGGGCCTGATCATAATTCGACAGACCCATAGCCTGATTCTTATAAAACACCGGGTTCCCAAAAGCCGCCATTTCACGGATCCTGTTCTGTATACGCGGAGCAAGGTTGGATGTATCAATATATACGCCATTGGCCAGTGTAATCCGAAGTTTGCCATCTACATCCTCTTTGTTAAAACATTTTTCTTTCCTCCACGGTTTTTCCGTGTTTTTATGAATTTCCGTATCTGAATCTCCACTCTCATTTTCATCTGTGGAAAAAGGCTGCTGCATTCCCCATTCCTTCATCTTCTGTTCCAGAAATTCTCTGGAGTATCTTTTCTTGTGAAGCAGTACATCCCACTGATCCGGATATGCATTCCAGTTTTCATCAACAAAAGCCGTATTCCCCTCATGTAAAGCCTGTCCCTGCAATGGCAGCGCAATCAGGTTCCCAATGCTGCCTTTTGGAAGACGATCCTGCATCGGAAGCATTCGGTCATAATATCGAAATGATTTCAGATTCACTCGTTCCGCGCCTTTCTGAAGCAAAGCATAACCAAATTTCCGCGCCAGAGCAGCATCTATAAACTCTTTAAAGAGAATCCAGACATGCGCCCCACGTCCCGAACGGGAGCGTTCCACCAGAGGCTCCATTCCATACGCAAGACAAATTTCCCGCATTGCTTTGACTTCTTCCATCCACATTGTATCTGTATTGGCGAAATCAGCTCCTTCCGCATCCTTTTCGTGATTATCAAAATCATATAATCGTAGCATTTGTGGTCAACAATTAATGCGGCCGCTTCATCCCTGGTGAAGGAGACCGCTGAATTCCTGATCTCAAGCATCAGAGAAAACGCTGCCGCCATGATTCGTTTCGATTTCATATGATAATCTTTTAAAATGGTTTTCTTTATCATATGAAGCCTCTGGAAAAACACTACCCGCTTTATCATTCCGAAATAAACATATAACGGCCTTTTCCATTTCCTTTCACTTTCTCAACAACATTCATTTTACGAAGTTTCCTTAATAATTCACGTGCCGTTGAAGATGAACAACCTGAAATCTGAACAATATCACTTGTTCCAAAGACTTTCCCTTCTCCTATTTTACGATAAATCAACAGAATTCTCAGCCTGGTAGGCTCATTAAATTTATTTTCTTCTATCGCCATATTTATTTTTTTTATTATTTTTTCATTCACTTTAATCGCCGGGTTTTCATTTCCAATCACCAGTTTTTCGTCTTCAATCACCGAGTTTTTGCCGTCAATCGCCAACTTTTCAGTCTCAATCGCCAGGTTTTTACCGTCAACCGCCGGATTATCGTTTCCAATCGCCGAGTTTTCATCGTCAATCGCCGAGTTTTCGGAACTATTATTTATCAAAGGAACCGTCAAACGGAATACATCCCCTTCTTCAAGATCTGGCTCCCCTCCGGAATATATTTTTGTAAACTTGTACAAATTTCTGACACCGGAGCCGAGTCCGTCTGCATATCCTATATTCACAAAAAATTTTGACAGAATTGGATTTTTCGGATATGGTGTAAAATCATCCAGTTCCAGTTTCCCAATACGCTGCGTCCGATTCCAGTTTTCTGTATATATTTTATCTCGCTCAATAATCAGTTTCGCCGGAAATGCACTGCCAAAGTCTCGATGCACCAGAATATTGCTGACAATCTCTCTGGCGATAGCGCTTCTTACACTTATATTGACATTGTCAATCAGGAAAAACCTGTCGTCAGTATGTTTTGAAATAAATTGCATCAGAATATCATAACTTTCAATCAGGTTATTTTCCACAATCAATCTATCATCATATCGATCTACATTTTTTACACGATAAATTGCATCCGTTTTATAGCCAGGGACACAGGACTGAATCACTTCCGCTTTTCCAAACAAAAGGATACACGCCATATTAAGACCTTCCTCTCCGGTTACCCTGTTTTTTTCATATAAACCGGCGCTTTTCAGAAGTTCCGTGTCATCCATGTTTCTCCATGGGTGTTCTCTATCTCTATTAACTGCCATTTGCCTTGCTTTTCCGATCAAATCAACACATAAATCATCCATATCTGCATAAGGGAAAATTTTCCGTTCAATATAAGTTGATGACTTGCGGTTAGAAATATTAGCTACCAGATCCGCTGACACGGAAACATCCTGATCTGCGTCTTCATTACGATCAAAAATTTTTTTATCACAGAACTCTATCTGTGAACTAACTGGAACATAAACCCAAAGCACTGTTTTTCCATCATAATCCATTGCTTCCAGGTTCAGATATAGAGAAGGATGTATCTTCTGCGGATTATTCAGCATATTTACAAAATTCTTCTTCATATCGGTCACACACTTTGGATTGACACCAATTACTACACCCTTATGTTCTACTTCCTGTACGCCCAGCAAAATATATCCGCCGTAACGATTTGAGAAAGAGCAGACGGTTTCAAATACACTGTTATTTAACCCATTTACACATTCTTTATACGATAACTTCCCGTATTTCGGGACTAATTTCGCGGCCTATTGTCCGG
>JAJQHZ010000069.1 GCA_021199475.1 Lachnospiraceae bacterium | reverse complement strand
GTAAAGGAAAAACAGAGTTATAAATTTACAAGTATGGCGATAACTTCCAGTTTATTGGTGTAACCAGAGATGCGACAGGGGGAGGCGAGCTAAATATGGGAAAAACTGTTCAGTATATTGTATATGCGGTGACGATGTGCGTGATATATGCTGTGATCGGTTATTTGAATAATCGGGACAGCAGAGGCAGCGGTTCCGGGCAGAGTGATGAGAGTTATCTGGTGAAGATGCCGGCCGCGTTAAAATATGTTTATTTGGCTATGTTCGGTATGGGAATGATTTTGTTCGCCTTTTTTACTATTTGCAGTATCAGGGGAATTCCGGGGATCACAGTGGGGCTTATCCGTTTTTCTCTGATCGTTGCCGCTGTCGGACTTCTGGTGATGATATGGGCTTCCTGCTGGAGAATTCGCGTGGATGGAAGCAATATGGAAATTCATAAGCTGCTTCACAGAAGCCGGACCGTGTCTTTTTCAGAAATAGAGAAAGTGGAAGTGACGAAAAAATATCAGCTGGTTCTTTATAAAAGTGGGAAAAAGCTGGTGATTGTAGATTTGCTGGCGGATAATTATGAGTGCCTGAAAAACAGTCTTGGTAATTATGGAAAGCTATAGGAAAGAGCAGAGGAGGGGAGGTATGATGGCCAGAATTGATTTAAGTGGTTTGGACGGAGTCCGGAAGCCGACTCAGGATGAAATTTATAAGATCACACGATATTACGAACACTTATACAGGAATGGGGAAAGGTCACTCAGACCATTGATTGTAGTGTTTGCCGCTCTTGGACTTATTTGTATATGTGGATATACGGTAAGCGGGACGGCATCTGTAGTAATAGGCATAATATTTCTTGCGATTGCAGTAGGGCTTATAAAGGGACAAATGGATGGAAACCCAGAACTAAACGTTTTTCGCAGCGGCGATTTCATCGTTATTCCGGGCAGTGTATGTGAGATCAAGACGGATACGACAGGTATGCTGGGTGTGAGTGTTGTAAAATTCATGTCTCATGGCGGCAAAAAACTGAATGGAGAGTTTGAAGCCAGACGGACGGAGTTGCAGGTGGGGACACCGCTGCTCCTGATTCATGTGGATGAGGACAAAATCAAACATGGACTGACACGAGTGTTCACTCCATTTATGCTGACCGAGGAAGGATTGAAAGGGACGCTTTTTTGACAGCAGAATTTTATAAGCATTTAACAGCAATCAGGGGGGGACGGACAAAAGATGAATGACATCAGGGTATCGGAACCGCTTCAATTAGATGGCGCAAAAAACGTGCGTGATTTGGGCGGATATCCGACAAAGAGCGGCATGACAGCGAATGGAGCTTTTCTCCGTGCGGATGGGCTGCAGAATTTAAGTGATAATGATCTGGAAAAGCTGGCTGAGTACGGTGTCTGCCGGGTGATTGATCTCCGCAGCGAAAGGGAAAAGGAGTATATGCCTGACCGTGTAGGGAATATGGCATATTTCCATGTCGGGATGCTGGATCAGATGAATTCAAAAGGATTTAAAGGGCAGGGGCCAGAATCTATGTATGCTTTGTACCAGTCGCTTCTGGATTATTCTGCAGAGCAGATTGGTACGGTAATGCATCTTTTGGCGGAAGTAAAAGAAGGGGCAGCTTTATTTCACTGCACTGCTGGAAAAGACCGCACAGGTATTATTACCATGCTTCTTCTGGAACTGGCCGGGGTGCCGAAAGAGTCCATCATTGCGGATTACAGCGTAACAGAAACCTATATGAAAGATGTGTTTGCCCGGCAGAAAGAGCAGGCAGCAGCAAATGGAATTGAGATTAAGGACTATATGCTCCAGTCAAAGCCGGAGGACATGGATCGCACCATCGAATATTTTCATCAGAAATACTCGGATGCGGAAACATACCTGGTCGATTTTTGTCGATGCAGCAGAGAAGATGTTGAATCTATCAGGCACCGTCTGCTGAATGGGAAGCAATAATTTTATGGCTGTAGTTCAGAACCGGATCGGAGAGAACAATGTGCGGACGCTATTACGTTGATGAAATCCATCGGATTGCGAAAAATACAGGTTTTTCATTCAGAACCGGCGACATCCGGCCATCGGAGACAGCTGTCGTGTTCGATCATAGAAGCGGTAAGCTGGTGGCGGAAAATATGGTCTGGGGTTATCCAGGCTATCAGGGCAAAAACCTGCTGATCAACGCGAGGTCAGAGGGGATACTGGAAAAGCAAACCTTTCGGGATGATATTCTTGCGCGCCGGTGTGTGATTCCGGCAAAAGGTTTTTATGAGTGGAGTGCGCAAAAAGAAAAATACTGGTTTGAGGACGGCTCACCGATTCTGTTTCTGGCAGGCTGCTTCAATGCACAAAGGAAATTTGTGATCATCACAACGAGTGCAAACGCTTCTGTCTTACCTATCCACAGCCGTATGCCGTTGCTCCTGTCTGAAAATGAGATGGAAGGATGGCTGTTCGATGAGGATTTGATGAAAACAAAAACAGTGCTGCAAAAAACACCGCAGCTGCTGAACAGGCAGACGGATTATGAGCAGCTGTCATTCTTTTCTTAGATTAAGTACAAAGGAGCGCAGAAAGTAATGTTGTCAGAACCGATTATCATAATAGATGTACATGGATTGACCGTAGAAAAAGCAATGGGAGCGATTCATAAAAAGGTGGATGGTGCCGGAAGTGCGGTGTATGAGGTTCGCGTTATTCACGGTTACCATGGCGGTACGCGTATACGCTCAGCTATCAGAGAAGAGTTTGGTTATGGCAGAGAATCGAAAATAAGGCGAATTCAGCCGGGGGACAACGAAGGGATAACCAGACTGATCCTGAAAGAACTGTTTTAACAGTGATACAGCAAAATAGATGCAGCATACATAGCTCGCGTGAGAAATATGCTCGTGCGGGCTTATTTTATGCGATGAGCCGGGCAAGGCATATCCCATGCGAAGCGTGGGATGTCAGTCTGAGAGGGAATTTTGCGGGCATCGCCCTCGCCATAAGGTATCCTCCGACTTCGTCGGCAATCCTTATGGCAAAGTATTTGGCTCGCGCTGGCGGGCAGGAACAAAACCGATCCTGCCCGATTTGGGGAAGGAGGTGAATCAACAGGTGGAGCAAGGCTCACGATATGGGCCGCCGGTTGAACGGAAGGCAAACGGATTGCTGTATGAAATGACACCCGACCAGCTGAGGCAGGCAGCGAAAATCATTCAGAAATACTGCTGTAATTATGACCGGGGAAACTGTTTGCTGCTGGAGGATGAAGACGAGCGGGTATGTCCGCAGCGGATTTCCTATACTGTCGGATGTCGGTGGTTCCGAAATGCACTGCTGCCAGTGTTTCCGAAGCTGGAAGCCGAGATTTTTAAAGACATCGCGCTGCGGAAGTGCGTGAAATGCGGAAGCAGATTTGTACCGCATTCCAACCGCAGCAAATATTGTCCGGTCTGTGCGGCGGCAGTGCGGAGAGCGAGTGACCGGGAACGGAAGCGAAATAAGAGGCACATTGTCCGCATTTAGGGGCTGAAAAAGCCCGATTTTAAAGGAAAAAATGAGAGCGAAAACGGCGTCTGTGGATTTGTTATCATAGATGCCGTTTTTCGCGTTTCTAAATGCGGACAGACGAAAAAAGGAAGGAAGTTATGATGGAAGAAGTGAAGAAAGAAATGGAGGTCGAGAATGAATCATTTGAAACTGGTAATTGCAGAAAAGCCTTCGGTCGCCCAGAGCATCGCGAAGGTGCTTGGAGCAACGAAACGACATGACGGTTACACGGAGGGGAATGGCTATCTTGTCAGCTGGTGTGTCGGCCATCTGGTGGAGCTGGCGGCTCCGGATGCTTATGATCAGCGGTATAAGAAGTGGACAAAGGAAGATCTGCCGATCCTGCCGACGGAATGGAAATACAATGTCTCCCCATCAACCAAAAAGCAGTTTGACATTCTGAAAAGGCTGATGAATCGGAACGATGTTTCGGAGATCGTCTGTGCAACAGATGCCGGACGCGAGGGGGAACTGATTTTCCGCCTGGTTTATCATCAGTGCGGATGTAAGAAACCGTTTAAGCGGCTCTGGATTTCTTCAATGGAAGACAGCGCGATTCGGGAGGGCTTTGAGAATCTGAGGCCGGGAAGTGAATATGATGCTTTGTATGAAGCAGCCTTATGCCGGGAGCGGGCCGACTGGATTGTCGGGATGAACGCCACCCGGTTTTTTTCTGTCCTGTATGGCAAGACGCTCCATGTGGGGCGGGTAGTTTCCCCGACGCTGGCTATGACGGTGATGAGGGAAGCGGAAATTGCGGCTTTTGTCCCGGAATCCTTTTATACGGTGAACCTTTCCCTGCCGGAAATGACTGCTGTGAGCGGCAGGCTGAAAGAAAAGTCAGACGCGCAGGACCTGGCGAATGTCTGTGCGCAGAGCATGGCACTTGTCTCCAAATGTGAGCGGAAAGAGAAGAGCGAGAAAGCGCCGGCTCTTTATGATCTGACATCCCTGCAGCGGGATGCGAACAGAAAGCTTGGCTACACAGCGCAGCAGACGCTGGATTACACGCAATCCCTTTATGAAAAGAAGCTGGTGACTTATCCCCGGACGGACAGCCGGTATCTGACGGATGATATGGAGGAAAAGGTTCCTGCTCTTGTAAATGTGGCTGCAAAGCTGGCCGGAACAGCGGCACCCGCAGAATGTATCGTGAAGCCGGTCATCAACAGTAAAAAGGTCAGTGACCATCATGCGATTATCCCCATCATGAGTGCGGAGCGGGCAGAGCTGGCGGCTCTTCCGGTCGGGGAGCGGGAGATTTTGCGGCTGATTGCCGCCAGACTGATCGCTGCGGTGGCACCCCCTTATCGCTATGCAGAGACAATGGCAGAGCTTCAGTGCGGCACGGGTGTGTTTACCACGAAAGGGAAGACCGTTCTGGAAGCAGGCTGGAAAGAGTTTGAAAAGCCGGGGAAAGCGGAAACACCCCTTCCGCCGATGAATGAGGGCGACAGCTTCCCGGTTTTATTTGCGGATGTGAAAGAGGGGAAGACAAAACCGAAGCCGCATTATACCGAGGACACTCTGCTCTCAGCTATGGAGCGGGCCGGTGAGGACGAGATGCCAAAGGATGCGGAGCGCAGGGGGATCGGGACACCGGCCACCCGTGCGGGCATCATCGAGCGTCTGGTGACACGCGGTTTTCTGGAGCGGACCGGCGATAAGAAATGCAGGAACCTGATTCCAACGGAAAAGGGCAACGCATTGATCACGATTTTGCCGGAACAGCTACAGTCCGCTTCCATGACGGCAGATTGGGAAGAAAAGCTGCTGCAGATCGAGCGTGGCGAGTATTCTCCGGAGGCCTTTATGTCGGAAATTGAGGAAATGATCGTTTCACTGATTGAGAACTATCAGGTGGTGAAAGATGCCTCCATTATCATGTCAAATGCAAAGAAGTCTCTTGGAAAATGCCCGGTCTGTGGGGCTGATGTGGGGGAACGCCCCAAAGCGTATTCCTGTTCGAACCGGGATTGTAAATTTGCGCTCTGGAAAAACAGCCGCTATTTTGAAGCGATTGGAAAGCGCATGACAGAAAACGTGGCGAAAAAGCTTCTGGACAATGGCAGTGTCCGGCTGAAGGACTGCTATTCCAAACGGCTGGACAAGAATTTCAGTGCGACCATCCTGCTCGATTTTGATGAGGACGGCAGGGCGCAGTTCCGGATGGAGAAAGGTGGGAAATCATGAGTATTAGAAAAACAGAAGCAGCCTATCAGTTGGGCGGCGGGACGGAATATCTGCACATGAAAGAGGAAGTGGATGGCTTTTCCTACAGTGTATTTCGCGCCGGTCAGCCGTTTAAGGTGAGTGAAGGGAAGGTTTATTTTTCAGAGTTGGATCAGCCTGTCCGGAATCCGCTTGCGGAGGCGAGAACGCTTGCATTCCGAAACGAAGGGCTGGATAAGGAACCTGTGGCGGAAGTGTCATTGCTGATGCTGGAGCGATTTATTGATTCAGACATCTGTATGCGCAGGATTCAGAAACCGGAGACACTGCCGGAGCATGACATCCGATTCATTACAGGCGATTATGCGGAGCTGTTTCGACTGCCGGACGGAGGCACGATCCTGGTTGAATATCCGGACCGGCAGTTTGCAGCGAAATGCGAGTATGTGGACGAATACCATACCAGAATAAATGGTCAGACCTTTCACATCTGTCAGTTTGCGGAGCTTTTACAGCGAAATAACGGCAGCTGCCGCCCGGAGCCGGAAATCATGCAGGAAAAGGCCGGATGGCGGATTGGCTCCCGGAATTATCTGGAAATTCACGCGGAGGAAGGGACATGGGCCTATACCCTGTATGACGGCGCATTCCATGAAGTGGCTGATGGACGGCTGGACCGTCCGGAGATGTCCATGCGCGAAGCGAGGGAAATGATTCTTTCTGATATGAAGATGGAAAGCAGCAGCCGTACTGGAATCGAGTACGGTTTTTTAATGGAAATGACAAAGACAGCAGCGTGGGAAAGGGAATCCGTCCTTGGCAGGCTGCAGAACACGAAGACAGGGCTGCAAAAATCACCAGCAGCTGCGCCGCGCAGAGAGTCGGCTGCTGTGTCGCGCTGAGGGAAAAAAGCAGCAATGTTTTAATGAAAATTCAGATGGAGAGCCGTATGACAAGCTGTGTCTGGCGACTCTCTTTTAGGCGGATGGAATTGCCTGTGATTCGCTGCAAAATGACGAATATTGGAGGGGACAAAGAACAGATTGATTAAGAGACAGATAAGCAAGAATTCTCTGTTGATTGGGTGATAGAGGGAGAAGAACCCTCTGCTGATTAAGGTGACAGGTGGACGAGAGTTATCTGTTGTACAAAAGGAAGGAGACAGAACAGAAAATGAATATTCAGGCATGGGATGAGATTCACGGAAAGAGGAACAGGGAGAATCTGCGGGCGTTCCTGGAGAGCCAGAAGGACAGCTACGCGATTTTGCAGCTGAAACACACCGATGAGACAGCGCAGGATTATTTCATGAGATACAGCTGGCTGGAAAATCATGGAAGGCAGCCGGAGTTTGACCATTACGATGTGGTGTATGTCGGGGAGCTTGCGCCAGAGACAGGATTGGAAGATCTTTTTGTGAAATTTAACACGGACCATCCGCAGGATTTTACCGGGCATTCGCTTTCAGTTAGCGACATCGTGGCACTCAAACGCGCAGGCGTGATAATCTGCCACTATACGGACAGCATCGGTTTTCGTGAGATCACCGGATTTATTCCGGAAAATTATCTGCGGAATGCGGAGATGGCGTTAGAAGATGATTACGGAATGATTGACGGTGTGCTGAATAATGGGCGGCGGCAGGAGCCGGATTCGGGGAGCAGAGAAATTCGTGGAGAAGGTCAAAGCGAAAGACGTGGTCAAATGCGTGGAGAAGGGCACAGAGAAGGATATGGTCAAAGCCCGGGACTTGAAGAACGCTCCTCGGTCTTGGAAAAATTGAAAAATACGCAGCCTTCAGAACACATTCCTAATCCGGTGAAGCTGAGCAGGAAGAGAGGGCGGAATGAAATTTAACAAAGAAGAAAAGATACTGATGATGCTCTACAGTCCGGGCACACGGACAGGACTGAAAGAGGAGCTCCTGAGGATGCGCGGGGAATTGGGTAACAGGGAGCGGCGGCTGCGCTCCCTGACCGATTCTGTATTGAAAAAACTGGCTCAGATTACGGACAGCGAATTTGACGCACTGCCGCTGTATCCGGATCTTGAACCGGAGGAAGGAGGAGAGGATGGCAACCAAATTTGATTATTACAGTTCGCTTGCGGAGGAAACATCCGGGAAGCTGACGAAGAGCGTTGACCAGTGGAAGGCATTTCTGCGGACGGCAGGACGCATGAGTAAATATTCTTATTCCGAGCAACTGATGATTTTCGCCCAGAGACCGGACGCCACGGCCTGCGCCGAATATGAACTGTGGAACAGCACGATGCGGAGGTATGTGAAGCGTGGGGCAAAAGGAATCGCGCTGATTGATACCCGCTGGGATCATCCGGTGCTGCGATATGTCTTTGATGTGTCGGATACCGGGGAGCGGAAGAACTCCCGCGCCCTGAACCGCTGGGAAATGCGCGAGGAATATGTCCGCCCGGTGCAGGAAGCTCTGGAAGCAGTTTTTGAAGTTTCTTCCGCGAGTCCGTTTGATGTGCAGATCGAGAACATTGCAAGATGGACGGCGGATGATTATTATCAGGAGCATGAATACGAGCTGGGCGACATCGTTGCGGAAAGTTATCTCGAAGAGTATGATGAGGACAACCGGAGGTTATCATTCATCAACGCGGCGGCGGTCAGCATCAAATACGAAATCTTAAGCCGCTGCACGGCAGACCCGGATGAATATTTTGAACAGGACGAATTTTCACCTGTATTTGACTACAACACCCCGAAATCCATCAACGCGCTTGGTACGGCGGTCACTGAAATATCCGGCCAGATTTTCCGCGAGATTGAAGTCACCATCCGCAGCTATGAGCGCAGCAGACGCACGGAAAGGAGCCATGATTATGGAACTGAATTATATGCAGAACGGGGATTATCTGATTCCCAACATCAAACTGAAAGAGACCGGGAGCGAGCCGCTGGGCAAATACGGCAGAATGCGCCGGACGTTCCTGAAAGAACATCGCCCGATCCTCTACAACGACCTGACACTGACGGAGCAGTTGTTTCCGCATCTGAAGGAGATCGACGAGACCGCGCACCGGAGAGTAGAGCAGCTGATGGACGAGCTGCTGGCGAAGAACCCGGCACCGGACAAAGCGACGCAGCAGATGGCATGGGTGCAGCATATGAACAGCCTGAAAGCGCAGGCGGAGGAACTGGTGCTGACAGAGCTGGTGTACAGCTGACGGAAGGCTCCTCGCAGGAGCCAAAACATGAATCGCGTAATGAAGCAGAGCCGGGGCTGGAATTCGAATCTGAAAATGAAGCTGAGCCTGAGTCAGAAACAGAGCCTGAATCCGAATCTGAAAATGAAGTAGAACGGGAACCAGAACCGGAGCCAGAGATCGACACGGAACCGGAAACGGAGTCGGAGAAAGAAGAGGAACCGAAAGCCGACATTGGATCGCAACCTGAGAAAGAACCGGAGTCGGCACTGGACGACACCCCATGGGAAGAGATCGAGGATGCGGCGCAGACCAATCCTTTCGAGGAGGAAGATGGGAAAATCAGCAGCGGCAGATACGAGCAGATGTCCTTCCTTTTCCCATCAGAAGCAGAGCAGATAGAAGTTATCGACCGTGCAGCGGAGAGCGAAAAGCCCTCCGCTTTTTCTTTGCCGCAAAGCGACATTGCCCATTTCTTACGCCTTGGTGGAAAAACCGATAAGAGCCGCATGGTAGTCGCGGCGGAATATATGAAAGGAAAATCCGGTGAAAAGATCGTAGAAACACTGCGGGACGAATATCAGGGCGGCATGGGGATTCTTACTGACAATGGCAGGATGTCCGCATGGTTTGGCGAGGAAGGAATTTCGCTTGCGCGTGGAGACCATGCCAGATTTGCGTCACAGCATCAGCTCCTCACATGGGAGGATGCGGCAGCCAGAATCGGGGAACTCATGGATGCGGGAGCATTTGCAACGAACGTGGAGCTGGCGGAGACGGAAGGTTACTCTCGTTCCAAACTGGCAGAGTGGATCTGGTATATGCGGCGTGACTTTTCAGAGATGACAGAGGGTGTGCCGCTTCTTACGACTCTGGATGAATATCGCGGGGGCGGTTTCCCGGAAGAAATAGAAAAGATTTCTTCGGCAATGACCGATCCGGGTACGCTGGGAGCAGTGACAAGGGATATGCTGGTGTTTTCGGCGGCTTACAAAAACAACCCTGGCATCCTCCGTTTTCATTATCACAATGTTCCGAGAATAGTGGAACAGCTGCAGGACTTAGCTGAGCCGTGGAAAGCGTACACATCAGAAATGGCCGAAGTGCCAAAGGCAGGCCAGTTTATTACCGAGGATGAGATTGACGATGCATTGGCGCATGGATCGGGTGTTCAGGATGGTAAAGTGAGGATCTATTCATTCTTTTCCAGAGCTTATCAGCCCAAAGAAGCAGTCGCATTTCTGCGTCGTGAATATGGAATTGGTGGTCATAGCGGCGGCTGCAGGAATAAGTTTATGAGCTATGAAAACCATGATGGAAAAGGCATCCAATTAACGAAACAGGGGTGCTCAGATGTCGCGATTTCCTGGAATGCCGTTGTAAAACGGATTGAAAAACTGATCAGGGCAGACCGTTACCTCACTGATAAAGAAAAAAGACAGATGGAGCAGATCCGCGAAGCGCATGAGGAAGAAACAGAAGCGGAGGTGATGGAGCCGGAAGTACCGGAATCAGAAATGGGGCTGGCATCGGAGGCGAAAGCGTTTGACAAACCAGAACCCGATGAGCAAAAAGCCGAACCGAAAGCAGTAGATACAGCACCGGAGAAAGCCGAAGATACTGCCGGAACAGAAGCATCGGAAGATGCAGCACCAGAATTCGGCACAGTCGGAGATTCGTATTCACATTATTATTCTTTAGTACGCGAACTCGTTTTACAGGACACCGCATATCGGAATGCCTGCCGGAACTCGGACCGGGAGAATGCAATGATAGAGGGAAATAAAGCTGTCAGGCGGGCAGTGTTTTCTTTGAAGGATTTGCAGCTTTATCGTCTCTATTTTGATAATCCGAAGTTCCAGGAACATCTGATAAACGGAATCCTGGCGGAGACTTATCCGCAGTTACTGGCGGAGTTTGCCAAAGAACTGAAGACGGAACAGGCGGAAGATTTGTCTGATGAAGTGCCAGTGGAAAAAGAACCGGCAGAGAAATCTTTCACAGAAAAGGAACCGCGCGCCTTAGAAGATCGTTTTCGTGTGGTAGAGGTGGATGATGAAAACACCTCGCGGCGAATTTATGCCGTCTGGGATGATCAAACCGGTGAATACCACAAGGATGCGGATGGGTTGGTCACAGATTTTGTCAGCCGTCAGGATGCGGAACAATACCGGCAGGAAGTGATCTGGAATCTGCGGGAGGAAGCTTCCCGTTCTTCTCTGGATAAGGCAAAGAACCTGATCAACACGTACTGCGTGGATGAGTTTAGTTCCGAAGCTGATTTTTCTGATATGACCAGTATCGGTGTCGGCTATACGACGGTTGCGGACAGGGATCTGCCGATAGAAGTGACGGTCAATCTGGTAGAGTTTCGGCTGGAGCGCCGCCTGAATGACCGCCTGATCGAGACACGGCAGTATGATTCTCTGGAAGCATTGATAGCGGGGGAGCTGGAGCATCTGGATTTTGATGAGCTGACAAGTGTTTCAGAGGAAGAGGTGGCAGCTGCTATAAGAGAAGTACTGGGAGAGGAAGCACCGGTGGCGGATGAAGTAGAACCGCTTGAAAGAACTGGAACAACAAGCCAGCCAGAAACATCGGATGAATCAGCTACTTCAGACAAGGCGGCATTTTCCTACGGTACGGCATTTCCCTACCGTGTCGGTGACACGGTAAATCTGGAGGACGGCAGACCTTTCGTGATCGAGAGTATCGGTATGTTCGATGTACAGCTTCGCGACCCGGCACTGCGTTATCCGGTGTTCCGTTCGGAGAGCCGGGAAAGCTTTCTCCGACTCATGGAACGCTATCCGCAGAATCTGTCTGATGAGCATGAAAATCCGCAGAGCGGGTGGAAACAGAATCAGGCTCAGGTTCATCCGGAGGTGACTGAAGAAACAACAGGATTCTACCCTGCAGGAGAAAACGGTCTTCCCTATGATGTAGAAATCCGGCGTTTGAGATTTGATGAGCCGAATCTGGATGAACCGGAACAGGAAGCTGAAGTGCAGGAAAGCGAATCACAGGAAACTGAGATGCTTGAACTGGAAGAACCCTCCGGCATGTCAGAACCTGTGCAAGCAACGGGATCAGAAGCAGACATAAAAGAAAACGCAAGCACCGCCCCATCCATCACCGCCCGCAACTTCCGTATCACCGACGACCATCTTGGCGAAGGCGGTCCCAAACAAAAGTATTCCATGAATGTAGCTGCGATCCGCACCCTCCTGACGCTGGAGAAAGAGAACCGCGATGCAACCCCAGAGGAACAGGAGACTCTTTCCAGATATGTCGGCTGGGGAAGCCTTGCAGACGTATTTGACCCGAATAAACCGGCCTGGGCGCAGGAGTACCGGGAGCTGAAAGGATTGCTATCAGACGATGAGTACGCTGCAGCAAGGGCGTCCACCCTGAACGCTCACTATACCAGCCCGACCGTGATCCGTGCAATCTACGAGGCGGTCGGGCGGATGGGTTTTACGGCAGGCAATATTCTGGAGCCGTCCATGGGCGTGGGCAACTTTTTCGGTCTGCTGCCGGAAAGTATGCAGGGAAGCCGGCTGTATGGAGTGGAGCTGGATTCGATCACCGGGCGTATTGCGCAGAAACTTTATCCGGAAGCGGAGATCAAAGTAGCTGGATTCGAGACGACGGACAGGCGTGATTTTTACGATCTGGCGGTTGGAAATGTGCCGTTCGGAGACTATAAGGTGAATGACAGGCCCTATAATAAGCTGGGCTTTTCCATTCACAATTACTTTTTTGCGAAAGCGCTGGACCAGGTGCGTCCGGGCGGCGTAGTGGCGTTTGTCACGAGCCGCTATACGATGGACGCAAAATCACCGGATGTACGTAAATATCTGGCGCAGCGGGCGGAGCTGCTCGGTGCTATCCGGCTTCCCAACAATGCTTTCCGCGCAAATGCCGGGACGGAGGTTGTCTCGGATATTATTTTCCTGCAGAAGAGACAGACTCCTATCGAGATTGAACCTGATTGGGTGCATCTGGGGCAGACGGCGGACGGCCTTGCGATCAACAGCTATTTTATCGACCATCCGGAGATGGTGATGGGAGAGCTGGCGACGGAAAGCACGCAGTACGGACGCGAGGAATGTACGGTTGTGCCAATTCCCGGCGCGGATCTGGGCGAACAGCTTCATGAAGCGATTTCTCATATCAGAGGAGTTTATGAGCCGGAAGCGGCCTTTACGGATGTCGGGGGTATTATCAGAAATGGTATCTTGGACGATGATGGAGTCGGGGGAGGCCGGGAGGTAATTCAGGCTGACCCGGATGTAAAGAATTTCTCTTATGCGGCAGTGGACGGTGAAGTATACTTCCGCGAGAATTCCATCATGCGCCGGGTGGACATGAACGAGACTGCGAAACAGCGTGTGATTGGCATGATTGGCCTGCGGCAGATCGTGAATGAACTGATCGCGTATCAGATGGAGGACTATCCGGATGCGGCAATTCATGAAAAACAGCAGGAACTGGAAACGGCCTATGATAAATTTACAGCAGAGTATGGGATTCTGAATTCCCGCGCGAATGCGAGGCTATTTGCGGACGATTCTTCTTATTATCTTCTCTGTTCCCTTGAAAATGTGGATGAAGATGGAAACCTGATCAGCAAGGCGGATATGTTCACGAAGCGGACCATCCGTCCGGACCGGAGTGTGACCAGCGTGGATACGCCGGTGGAAGCACTTGCGGTTTCTATTGGGGAGCATGGAAAGGTGGATCTGCCGTTTATGTCGGAACTGCTCGGAACGCCGGGGGAATATGGGCGAATTACAGAGGAGTTGTCCGGTATCATTTTCCGCGATCCGTTTGAAGCGTCCGAAACAGACGAAACGGTTGGATGGCACACGGCGGACGATTATCTGTCTGGTGATGTCCGGGCAAAGCTGCAGGCGGCGCGTCTGGCGGCAAAAACAGATCCGTTTTATGATGTCAATGTTTCCGCACTGGAGAAAGCGCAGCCGAAAGACCTTGAAGCATCAGAAATAGATGTGCGGCTCGGTGCCACATGGATTGACAAAAAATATATTCAGCAGTTCATGGAAGAAACCTTTGAACCGCCATTTTATATCCGCAGATATATTGAAGTGAAATTCTCCCCGCGGACAGCGGAATGGCAGATATCCGGAAAAACGATGCCGGACCGGCATGATGTGGCTGCTTATGTCACCTATGGTACTGATCGGGCGAATGCCTACCGCATACTTGAAGAAACATTGAATCTGAAGGACATTCGTATTTATGATACAGTGGAGGATGATGACGGCAAACAGAAACGGGTGCTCAATAAAAAGGAAACGACACTTGCACAGCAGAAACAGCAGGCCATCAAGGATGCGTTTCAGGACTGGATATGGAAAGACCCGCGCCGCCGGACAGATTTGTGTCGCAAGTACAATGAGCTGTTTAACAGTACGCGCCCCCGTGAGTATGACGGCTCACATATCCATTTTGTCGGGATGAATCCGGAGATCACGCTACGGGAGCATCAGAAAAACGCGATTGCCCATGTCCTCTATGGCGGCAACACTTTACTCGCTCACGAGGTGGGCGCGGGCAAAACATTTGAAATGGCTGCGGCAGCAATGGAATCCAAACGGCTCGGCCTTTGCCAGAAATCCCTTTTTGTGGTTCCGAACCATCTGACCATGCAGTGGGCAAATGAATTTCTTCGGCTTTATCCCAGCGCAAAACTGCTGGTGGCGACGCGGAGGGATTTTGAGACTTCACGAAGGAAGAAATTCTGCGCCCGCATAGCGACTGGCGATTACGATGCGGTCATTATCGGCCACAGTCAGTTTGAAAAAATCCCGATGTCTATTGAGCGGCAGGAACGCGAACTTCGGGAGCAGATTGATGAAATTGAAGAAGAAATAGCCAGTCTGAAAATGGAGCACGGTGAAAAGTTTACCATCAAGCAGATGGAGAAATCACGCCGCTCTTTAAAAGCAAGACTGGAAAAATTATTAAGTACAGAGCGGAAAGATGATGTGGTAACCTTTGAGCAGCTGGGAGTGGACCGGCTTTTTGTGGATGAGAGCCAGGCGTTCAAAAATTTGTTCCTCTATACTAAGATGAGAAACGTTGCAGGGCTTGCCACATCGGAAGCCCAGAAATCATCCGATATGTATATGAAATGCCGTTATCTGGATGAGGTGACAGGCGGACGCGGTGTCATTTTTGCCACGGGTACACCCGTGAGCAACAGTATGACGGAGCTTTACACGGTCATGCGTTATCTTCAGTACGGCACTCTGCAGAAGAAAGGACTGACTAACTTCGACTGCTGGGCTTCAACCTTTGGTGAAACAACGACCGCAATCGAATTGGCTCCGGAAGGAACAGGATACCGGGCGCGGACGAGATTTGCCAAGTTCTTTAATCTTCCGGAGTTAATGGCGATGTTCAAAGAAGTGGCTGACATTAAGACCAGTGATGAGTTGGATCTGCCAGTTCCGGATGCGAAGTTCGAAACAGTCGTCGTGAAGCCGTCTGATTATCAGAAAAAGATGGTGCAGCAGCTGTCAGAACGGGCGGCAGCTGTCCATGCCGGTACAGTGGACGCATCGGTTGACAATATGCTCTGCATCACCTCTGACGGTCGGAAGATCGGTCTTGACCAGCGTCTGATGAACCCGCTGCTGCCGGACGACCCCGGAAGTAAACTGAATGCCTGTGTGAATAATGTATTTCGCATCTGGCAGGAAGGAACGCCAGGCAAGCTGACACAGCTTTTGTTTTGTGATATGTCCACACCGAAAAAAGATGGAAATTTCAACGTTTACGACGACATCCGCAGCAAACTGGAAAACAGGGGCGTCCCGCATGATGAAATTGCGTTTATCCATGATGCCGATACGGAGACGAAGAAAAAAGAACTGTTTGCAAAGGTGCGGAGCGGACAGGTGCGTGTCCTGCTCGGCTCCACACAGAAGATGGGAGCAGGAACCAATGTCCAGGACAGGCTGATTGCCGTGCATCACCTGGATGTGGGCTGGCGTCCAGCAGATATGACACAGCGTAACGGACGAATTATCCGGCAGGGTAACCAGAACAAAGAAGTACAGGTTTACCAGTACGTCACAGAGGGAACGTTCGATGCTTACCTTTATCAGACGCTGGAGAATAAACAGAAATTTATCAGTCAGATCATGACCAGTAAGTCCCCGGTGCGTTCCTGCGACGACGTGGACGAGCAGGCTCTTTCCTATGCGGAGATCAAGGCACTTTGCGCTGGTTCGCCGCTGATAAAAGAAAAGATGGACCTCGATGTAGATGTGGCGCGACTGAAAGTGCTGAAAGCAGACTACCGCAGCAAGCAGTACCGCATGGAGGATCAGCTGCTGAAATATTTTCCTGAAAAAATCGAGAAGATAAAGAGTACAATTCAGGGCCTGCAGGAAGACATTGCCATAGTGGAAGCTCACCCACATCCAAAGGACGGCTTCGCAGGCATGACGGTCGCCGGGAAAACCTATACGGAAAGAGTGGATGCCGGTGAAGCGATTCTTACGGTCTGCAAAAACGCAAAATCAGTGGACGGATACCCGCTCGGCAGCTATCGGGGCTTTCAGATGGAGCTGTCTTTTGACAGTTTTTCCAGTGAATTCAACATTGCACTGAAAGGACACATGACGCACCGAACAGCAATCGGGAGCGATGCGCGCGGAAATATCATGCGTATTGACAATGCACTGAATAATATCTCTATCAGATTGACAAGCGAACAGAACCGTCTGGGAGAACTGGAACAGCAGCGGGATGCCACTCAGGAAGAAGTCAGAAAGCCTTTTCCGCAGGAAGCGGAGCTGGCAGAAAAATCCGCGCGGTTGGCGGAACTGGATGCTGAACTTAATATGGAAGGAAGTGGAAAAGCAAGTCGGGGAGAAGCAAGCCAGGAAGAAGCAGGGCAGGGAGAATCAGGCCAGCATTCGGTACTTGCCGATCTTCGGCACAAAGCAGGACAAGTATCCGTATCGCAGCCCCGCAGAGACAGCGGCTGCCGCAGACAGGAGGTGCTCTGATGGATGAAGAAAACAGAGATGTGATGCTGCACTTCCGCGTCAGCCAGTCCGAGCTGGAGCGCATCCGTAAAAAGATGGAGGAGCAGGGAATTCACAGCATGAGTGCCTACCTCCGGAAAATGGCACTCGACGGCTACTGCGTCCAGCTTGATTACCAGTACCCGAAGCAGATCACAACCCTTCTTCGCCGCTGTAGTAATAACCTCAATCAGTACGCGAAGCGGGCCAACGAGCAGGGCAGCATCTACGCCGCCGACATTCAGGATCTGCAGGAGAGACTGGAGGAGATTTGGGAGCAGCAGAAAGAGTCACTGCAGATTCTGTCGAAGATTCTTTGAGAAAGAGAAAGGCATGGGAGAGAAAGCCCATGCCGGTACATAGCAATGATTGCTTCATGCTAAGATATCGGTATTCCTTATTGCATTTCACCTCGTTAAAGTCTATAATCTACACAATTCTGAGTTTTGGAAGAAAGAAGGATAAGGATGAAGCTGTATCATTATTCTGTTGAGTCGTTTCCGGCTGGTGACGATGAGTTGATTGGTGATTATAAGCATCAATACAGTATGTATGAGCCATACATTCTATGTTTACGAAATCATAAAAATCTATTCGATATTATGCTATATATGGCAAGATATAATCAGGTATGCGCGGAAGACAAAGGAAAAAGAATGTTCTCTTTCTGGGCAAAGGATGCTACAGAAGCGGTGTTTGAGTATGTTCGCACGATGGAATTTGCAGAAGCTTCCGCGAGCCGTATTACAGGAATTTATTATTGTGAGAGCAGCGAGCAGGCAATAAAATATCTGACCGAAGACTGTATTAATACCGCCGGTTTTAAGAAAGAGGATGTTTCTCTTTTTGAGATTGAATTGGAGAAAGATATATTTTTCACTTACGACCAGTCGTTTTACAATGAAGCATATGAATTTATCAAGAAATTCGATGTGGAAAATGCGGTTCAGTGTGCAAGATGTTATTTTAATGGGAATCGGAAAGAAAACCCTCGGATAGAGATTATATCAGAGGAAAGAAATAAGATTGTGAGAAGGATAGAGTTTTAGCAGACTGCGAAGCCAGAAAATTTGCGGCATCCTTGCGATTTTACATAGCTCTGATACAATAGTGTCAGAGAAAAGAAGGAGGTGCCGCATATGTGGTTAATCAAGTTGCCGTTCAAGCTTCTGGCTGGAGCAGCCGTATTCTTGCTGAGTTTCCTGATAACGATTGGACGACTGCTCGGAAATGTATCCTCGTGGGTGCTGAGTCTGCTGTTTATGGTCATCGTGGGATGCGCGATCTACTGCGTTACGCAGGCCAGATGGAGAGATGTGGGACTGCTGGCAGGCATGGCATTGGCGGTATTTATGGTTCTGTTTCTGGTGGAATGGGTAGTATTTACAGCAGAACAGTGCCGAAATGCACTGGGAAATTTCATTCATTCCTGAAAACAGGCAGTAAGCATTATAGAGGAGACAGCGACATGGACAGACAATTTATGTTAGAGTATTTTGACAAAATGTACGAGGAACCAACTACCGCAGCAGTGAAAGGTGATCCGGAATATGAAATGCTCCAAAAAAAGATGGATCAAATGGTAGACGAATTTGAAGAGATGCTCGGTGGGGAGCAGTCAAAGGAGAGCAGGATTTTGGAAGAAATATTGACCCTGGCTGATGAATTGTCGTTTCGCGCTGTGACTGGCGCGTATCTGATGGGTGCTAGAGACCGGGAACGGATGCTGCGGTAGCTTG
Organism: Lachnospiraceae bacterium; assembly: GCA_021199475.1. Classification (GTDB taxonomy): domain Bacteria; phylum Bacillota; class Clostridia; order Lachnospirales; family Lachnospiraceae; genus Choladousia. Next base: position 6,398 of record JAJQHZ010000069.1, on the reverse strand, counting down.
TTATTTACGATGAAGTTGCAAACTGCACAAGATTACAAGAAGGATTGTGCAGTTTGAGAAAACAACTGAAATTATGGATGAGAATTTGAAATATATTTTTTGAGCCGCGGCGGAGCTTTAAGAACGTAGGAATCGTGCCAGTGTGGCTATTATAAGGAAATCATAAGGGGAATCGCCATTCGTGGCGGTTCTTTTTTCGTGGGGGCAACAGAAGAGATTGGAGGTGAATCAGATGGCGGCGACAAGAATCATACCTTTGCATATCAATAAGGGTAAGACTATTGCCAGAACGCTTGCAGACCGGACAGATTATTCGCAGAATGCGGAAAAAACCGGTGATGGCAAATATATCAGTACCTATGAGTGTGATCCGAAAACGGTGGACGAGGATTTTATGCTGTCGAAACGCCAGTACGAACACAGCACCGGGCGGCATCAGAAGAACGATGTGATTGCGTATCAGATTCGCCAGTCCTTCAAGCCAGGTGAAGTTACGCCGGAGGAAGCGAACCGTATCGGTTATGAGCTGGCAATGAGCTTTACGAAAGGGAAACACGCTTTCATCGTTGCCACGCATACGGACAGGCCACACATTCACAACCATATTGTGTTCAATTCCACATCTCTGGACGGCAGCCGGAAGTTTAACAACTTCTATCTGTCCTATAAGGCGGTGCGGAGAATCAGTGACCGGATCTGCGTTAAGAATGGTCTTTCTATCATCGAAGCGCGACCTTACCGGGAACAGCAAAAGCGCACGACATACCCAAAGAAAGCGACTCACAGGGATGCTGTTATTACTGCGATCGACACTGCCCTGCAGCAAAAGCCGAAGGATTTTGAAGCACTTCTCAAGCTGCTTTCGGATGCAGGATACGAAATAAAACGCGGGAAGAATATTTCACTGAAAGGCAAAGGCCAGAAACGTTTTATCCGTCTGCGATCTTTGGGTGACGGCTATTCCGAGGAAGATCTTCGTGCGGTGTTGGTCGGAACAAAGGAGCATCAGCCGAGAAAGCGGGCAAAAGACTCGAATGAGAAGACATTTGCTGCCGATACACAGCCGAAGCTGCAGCTGCTGATCGACATTCAGGAGAAGATGGATCAAGGGAAAAGTGCCGGATATGCTCGCTGGGCAAAGACCTTCAATTTGAAGCAGATGGCAGAAGCTGTCTGCTTTATTAAGGAACAGGGCATCAACACCTTTGAAGAATTGTCAGAGAAAACCGAGACAGCAGTCACCCGGTTCAACGAGCTGTCCGATTCCATCAAGGCATCCGAGAGCCGGTTGGCAGAGATCGCTGCGCTGAAAAAGCACATCATCAATTATTCCAGGACGCGGGATGTTTATATTGCTTACCGAAAGGCTGGATACAGCAAGAAGTTTCTGGAGGAACATCGGGAAGAAATTGCCCTGCACAAAGCGACAAAGGCTGCATTTGACCAGCTGGATGCTGATACGGCTACAGCTACAGCATCTCGTCGTTCCCGAAAAGGTGGAGCAAGAAAGAAAATCCCGACGATCAAGCAGCTCAATCAGGAATACGCACAGGTTTTTGCAGACAAGAAAAAGGTATATGCGGAATATCGTACTGCGAGAAAAAACATGCAGGATCTGTTGATTGCCAGGAAGACCGTGGAGACGATTCTGGAAGTGGATCATACGAAGATGGAGCAGAAGAAAAAAGAACAGACATTGTAAGTATACACAGCCTATACAGCCCGCAGCTGTCGAAAATCCTGTATTTTCGGCGGCTGCGGGCTGTTTTATGATGTGCAGGGGCGCGATAGGGGAAGAGGACTTCTTGTATCCGATTTGCAGTGAATGTTTTTCAGGCTGACAAGAAATCCACAAGCTACGTCAACCATTTTGGCAAAAAAATGATTTTTTGCCAAAATGGTTGACATACAAATCATGGAGGACTATAATAACCGTATCGGCAAAATTATGTTTTTTTGCCGATATGGTTGGAGGCGATTATGTGAATAAGGTGGAAATAGAAAAAAGTTTTAAAGCGGGCAAGATAATGAGTCGCCAGGATATTTTTGATATTGCAAGAAGCGTGGATGATACTTTTCGGGACACACTACTTAGGAATCTTATTGAAGAACTGATGTCAAGCGGAACGATTACCCGAATTGGAAGAAACTGTTATATAAAGATGCCTGATACACAGAATCATAAAAAGATTTATAACGGTATGTATTCAGAACGTGCGAAGAAATTAATTCAGACAGTGGGAGAAGATTTTCCTTTATTGGATTTTCAGGTATGGGAGCTGCGCTGGCTCAATGAATTTCTGAATCATCTTGTAGGTGAGAACATTATCTTTCTCGATATTGAGAAGGATGGGTGTGAATTTGTCTATGAAGAACTCAGAGATAAATACGATGGAGAACTGCTGCTGAAACCTGATGCAGAACAAATATATCGTTATGGAAAAGATGGAACCATAGTGATAGGGCGCTTAGTGACGGAAGCCCCAAAAGGAGATGCAAAGGCTTCTGTTCCATTGGAAAGAATCATGGTCGAATTAGAAGCTAACAAGGTTTTACGAAGTCTGATCAGCACAGGGGAGATTCCGCAGATTATAAGAGACATGTATGAAAAGTATCAGGTAGACAGTGTTAAGCTGCTGCGCTATGCCAGACGAAGGAATAAAAAAGAAGTCATAATGGAAGTCCTGGGAGACAGGATAATGGAGAAATAGGGGGAAGGACATTATGATAAAGAGAGAAACTTTTGATATTCTGCACATAAAAGGACTTGCTGACGAAAAAAGATGTGATCCGATTCTGCTTGAAAGAAGTATTCACGCATTTGGACTTTTGGAATCTCTGGTGCGCGTAGACATGCCGTTTATTTTTAAAGGTGGTACGAGTTTAATGGTGTTGCTGGATCACCCGCGCAGATTATCTACTGATATAGATATAATCGTGGAACCGGGGACTGACATCGACCGTTACCTTGAGCTTGCCTCTGAGATTTTCCCTTTTAAGCGACAGGAGGAGCAAGTCCGGGTTGGGAAGAATAATGTGGTAAAGCGCCATTTTAAATTTTATTATGACTCGCCTGTAGAAAACCGGGAGTTCTATATCCTGCTTGATGTGCTGTTTGAGGAAAACCATTATCGTTCACTTGTTGAAAAAGAAATTAAAAATGACCTGCTGATTACGGAAGAACCTTACTTTAAAACGATTGTTCCGAGTGTAAACTGTATCCTTGGCGATAAAATGACTGCTTTTGCTCCGCATACAACGGGAATACCATTTGGAGCAGACAAAGAGTTGGAAATTATCAAGCAGCTGTTCGATGTGATTTCGCTTACGGAAATATGTGATAATTTTCAGGATGTTTGCGATTCCTATATGGGTACAGTAGAATCGGAAATTGCTTACCGGGGGAACCAGTACGGTGCAGAGGAATGCCTTCGTGATACGATTGAGACTGCGGCGTGTATTGTGTCCAGAGGCTCAACAAATCAGGAAGAATACCGATTGCTTTCTAAGGGGATCAAAAGTATAAGATCGCACATCTATGGAGAAAAGTTCTCCGGAGAACTGGCTGCCTGTGGTGCATGTTCGGTAATGTATCTTGCTGCCTGTATTCTAAAGAACGAACCGTTTCAGAGGATAACAGAGCCGGAAAAATACATTGATATTCCGATGGCAAAAAGCAAATACAGTAAGCTGTCGTACATAAAAAAACTGAAATTAGAGTCATACGGCTACTTGGTTGAAGCTGTCCGGCTGCTGGAAGAATAACTCCTAAATTACGTAGTTGATTTACATGACGGAAAGCAATCAGGCACCAGCTATTTGGTGACAACTGATTGCTTTTTTGATGCACAGAGCCGGACAGGGAATTTTTTGCGGCTAATGCCACACCCGGCTTGCGCCAGACGGATAGGGTGAGAGAAATCCACTATCCGATTGATATTACAGGATTTGCGACGGTTGCACATCATTTTTAGAGTGATTCCATATCCGGAATAAAGTGTAGAAATAAAGAAACCGGTTTCGTAAAAACAAAAATGACAGAACATTTGAACGGTTCGTTTTTCGACTGAAACCCCAAAAATGATAGGGAAATTGCACAAAAATGCTGAAATAAAATTGACAAATTTGACAAAATGACAAGGAAAATAGTTCCCCAAATCGACCTTGACAGTGGAGGGGCTCCTGATTATTATGAAAACAAAGTAACCGCGAAGGCACTGAACGGTTATAAAATAAAAATATTACAGGAGGTACGAAATGAAAAAGATTACTGCAATTTTAACGGCCTTGTTGCTTGGAGTTTCTGCTATGTCTGCAACTGTACTTGCAGAAGAAACGGAAGGATTACCTGAGGCGGCAGAAACGGTCGAGGAAACGGAATCGGCAGAGATGGTTTCTGTTGTTGTACAGGTTCCAGATGACTGGGCGTCACCTTGTGTATGGGCCTGGGCGGATGATGGAACGAATGCATTTGAGTCATGGCCAGGGGAAGAAATGGAATTGCTGGATGACGGCTGGTATTACACGTATGTACCGGATTATGTTCAGAACATTATCATCAGCGCAAATAATGATACAGATACGCCTGTACAGACAGAAGGGCTCGTTGTTGAAGCTGATACGGCAGTCTGGATCAGCGTAGCGGAAGATGCTTCTGCGGAAGCTTTCTATAAGGTACAGAATTCCGCTGAAATCCCGGAGTACGTGGAGACATTTATTGTTCATGCATATGTTCCTCTTTCATGGGAAACGGTAAATATGTGGGCGTGGTCGGCTCCGGACGGAACAAATGCTTTTGAAGCGTGGCCGGGAGAGAGCATGGAAGAAGGAGAAGACGGCTGGTTTACAGCAAAGGCACCAACCTGGGTTAATTCTTTGATTATTAACGGCAATGAAGGTTCTGTTCAGACGGAAGATATTACAATTGAGGGACAGGAACTGTGGATTACGGTTTATAAGGATCTGACATACGAATTAGCCTATGAAGATCCGGAGAAGGATGTAGAAAATATTACGGTTTATGCTCAGGTTCCGGAAGATTGGGAATCACCATGCTGTTGGGCCTGGTCTGCACCGGATGGAACGAACGCTTTTACATCCTGGCCAGGAGAAGCGATGACGGAAGAGGATGGCTGGTATGCAATTGAAGTCCCCGGATGGATTAATTCTGTAATTATAAATGGAAATGAGGGTTCCGTCCAAACGTCAGATTTGTCTGTTGACACAGGTGTGGATGTTTGGGTCATTGTAACGGATGCAGAAAATGCAGAAGTTTATTATGAGGAACCGGTAGTTGAATAATAAACGTAACGAACTGAAAAGTTTTTAGCGACATGTGCGGTGGAGGGGGGATTCACCGCACACGAGAATTTATGATGCACAGAGGGGCGCAAGAGGAATTTTGGCAGCTTTGCTGCCCGCGCCCCGCGCAGGCGGATAGGGTGAGAGGACTCCCCTATCCGATTAAAACTTGTGCCGCTTTTACGCAGCCCTTTCTGGAAGCGATGCGGTAAGTCGGAAAAAGGGAGGAAAAATCCATATGAAAAAATTGCTGAGTATGACTCTTGCTGCCTGCCTGCTGTTTAGTCTGACTGGATGCTCAAGCGGGAACGGCACAAATGGTAAAGATGCGGAAGGAACGGCACAGTCAAACCAGCTCGTGATTTGGCATGATAAGGAAGATGCAGTGATCGAGGCACTGCAGGAATATCTTGATGAAGCAGTTCCTGATCTCGAAATAGTATTTGAAAAGAAAACCAGCCTTACAGATTCCCTAAAACTGGTTGGAAATGATCCGAGTGCGGCTCCGGATTTGTTTATTTTTGCGCATGACAAGATTGGAGTTTTTGCTGAAATGGGGATTTTAACGCCCATAACAGAACTTTTGGATGAAGATGCTCTTGATGATTATCTGCCAATGACGATTGAGGCAGTTACCTATAAAGATAATATTTATCAGCTCCCATTGTATTTTGAAACACTATTGTTTATGTATAACCGGCGGTATATGTCGGATGAAGATGTTCCGGCTACGACAGACGAACTGCTTGCTTATATGGAAGAAAACACCGGAAGAGGGCGTTATGGATTTGTTGAACAGCACAGTACCGCTTATTATGCGGCTGGATGGATTCATGGCTTTGGAGGTTCGATTATTGATGATGATGGGAACCCATTTCCAGATGAACAGGCAGTAAAGGACGCTTTGGCTTATCATTTGTCCTTTGTAGAACTGATGCCTGGTGAGACGGAATACAGTACCGTGAATACCCTGTTCCTGGAAGGAAAAGCGGATTCAACAATCGGAGGTCCCTGGATGGTACCGTCCGCCAGAGAGGCAGGAATTGACCTTGGAATAGCGGCAATGCCGGTGGTAGACAGTACAGGCCTTCAGCTTT
>JAJQHZ010000162.1 GCA_021199475.1 Lachnospiraceae bacterium | reverse complement strand
GGAATGATGGTATCATTCCGCGGACGGATGGTATCTCGCGCGCGGAATATTCAGTACGGCGTCTGCGGAGCTATGACAGCCGCGCCAGCGGCGGCCTGTAATGTCTACTGTTTTAAGGTTTGTATGTTAAACAAAAAGAGTGCTTATTAAAGAAAGGGAATATGCAAAATATGGATAATAGATCGCTTTTGCCAAATGAAAAGATTTGCATGAGCATTGTTGAAGCTGCAGAGTATTCATCAATTGGTCATAATAAGTTAAGGGGAATCATTGCTGAAAACCCTGATTTGGACTTCATTTTGCATAAAGGTAAGCAGATTTTGATAAAACGTTCGCAGTTTGAACAGTGGATAGAAACGATTAACTACATTTGATTTGATTTCATGGTTGCATTTTTGACAGCGATAAGCTATACTGACGATGTGCTTCATAGTCGCTGTCATCGGAAAGGAAGGTAAGGATGGCAAGCGAGAGATTAATTACAAGGGTGAGGAAGGATAAAAAAGGCAGGGTGCTTTTGAAGGGCGAGTATCAGTACCCCAATGGACGCTATGAATATACTTATACTAATGCTGATGGGAAAAAAGACAAAGTATATTCCTGGTGCCTGACGCAGACGGACAAACCGCCAAAAGGAAAAGAATGCGAAGAATGCTTGCGGGTCATGGAAGCAAGGCTGGCAAGAGATGTACAGGATGGTATCAGTACAAAAAAGGCGAGAAAACAAACATTGGATGCCCTCTTTGAGCAGCATATTGTCTTGCGTCCATTAAAGGATTCCACCAGAACCAACTATATTTATATGTATAACAAATACATTTCGCCTGTGTTTGGTTCAAGAAAGGTCAGTACGATCAGGAATTCGGAAATCAAAGCTTTTTATGGAAGCCTGATTCATGAACTTGGTTTTAAACCGAACAGTATGGAAGTGATTAATACGATTTTGCATCCTATCTTCCAGCAGGCAGTAATGGATGATACGATCAGGAAGAATCCAACAGACGGAGCAATGGCAGAGATCAAACGCAGTCATGATTGGGAGAAACCCAAAAGAAGCGCGCTGACGGAGGAGGAACAGGAAGCTTTTGTAGAATATGTCAGCAATTCAGATACGTATTCACACTGGATGCCGATTTTCACGTTATTGCTTGGCACTGGATTGAGAATCGGAGAAGCTACGGGTTTGCGTTGGCAGGATATTGATTTTGATAACGATATGATAAGTGTCAACCATAATCTTGTATATCGTCAGGATGATTCCGGGAAGTGTGACTATCGGGTTACAACACCGAAGACCAAAAATAGCGTTCGAGTGGTCCCAATGGTTTCTGATGTGAGGAAAGCCTTGTTGAAGGAGCGTATGCGCCAATACAAGGATGGAACTTGTAAGTCAAGGATCGTTGGTGATGATGGCAATTTGTATGAAGGCTTCATTTTTTACAATCGTTTTGGCTTTGTATATAATCCGCATGTGATTAACTGTGCTATTGACAGAATTGTTAGAGATTTTAATGCACAGGAAGCCGAGAAAGCTGAAGCGGAACATCGTGAACCGCTTGTAATTCGCCATTTTTCGGTACATAATCTCCGGCATACGTTTTGCACGAGATTCTGTGAAAATGAAGCAAATCTCAAGGTGATTCAGGAGATTATGGGTCATGCTGATATATCCACCACGATGGATATTTATAATGAAGCTACTGAGAAGAAGAAAAAAGAATCCTTTGCAGCCCTTGAAGGTAAAATCAAAATAAGCTGATTGATGAAATAATTTATGAAATAAGGCTTCAAAACTTGTGGGAATATTTGGGCGGTGTATGAAAAAATTTAGGAGATAAGGGAAAAAACGAAGATAAAAGCACACTATATATAGTTGACAAACACTATAAAGTACCACAATATATGGTGGTTTTACCTGATGTACCTTTAATCCCGACGATGCGCCATCTGGAGCAGTAAGCCCTGAAAATGCAGGAAAATGCACAAAATCCTGTGGTTTTGAAGCTTTTTAGAAATGCTGTATGATTGATAGAGAGATTTTCGCAGGAAGCTGTCAGTATGTATTTTAGTTACTGGCAGCTTTTTTTCTTTGCCTTCATCTGAAAAAGAGACTGAGGAACTATAATTGTAATATGTTGTATCTGTAATTGAACGCATATACAGGCAGACACAACTGAAAATTTTATAAAATGAGAGGATGACTCTTGACACACGGAAGTACAATGGGTATAACACAACTATAACATCAAAAAACAGTACCATTCCCTGCGGTCGGCACTGTCGGATCTTTTGGTAAATGAAAATGAAAACGAATGATAAAAAGGAACAGAGATATTTTGAATTATATCATGCATTGAAAGTGGCGGCAGGACCTGTTTGCCGTTATCTTTTTGGAATGAAAAAGGAAGATGAAATCAGTCTGCCGGAAGAGCCTTGCCTTGTGGTGGTCAATCATACCTGCTATTTTGATCCTTTGATTGTCGCAATGTCTGTGGATCAGCCCCTTTGTTTTGTGACGGGGGAAAACCTGCTTCGTCACAGACTTGCGGATTTTCTGGCTGTCGATGTTTTCCACAGTATTCCCTGTTCCAAAGGGAAAATGAATGCGGGAACCATCCTTGAAATATCCCGGAGCCTGAAAACGGGGCATTATGTCTGTATGTTCGCAGAAGGAAACATCACCTATGATGGAACTACGGCACCACTGGCGCCTGTAAATGGAAAACTTTTCAGGGCATTGCAATGTACGGTTGTGACTGTTTCCGTGACTGGTGCTTATGAGATCGTTCCGCGGTGGAGCAGCAGATTATGCAGAGGCAATGTCTCTGCAAAGTTAAAAGGTGTCTATACAAAAGAAATGCTGCATAACATGACTCCGGAGGAGATTGTGGCGCGGATTAATCAGGATCTGTATGTGGAACAACCGGATTCCATTACCCCAAAAGTCTGCCACCGCAGCGCGAAAGGCATTCATTATGTGCTTTATGCCTGCCCTGAGTGCGGTGCGCTGGGGGAAATAAGGGGAAAAGGAAGTAAAATCTGCTGCCATGGGTGTGGGAAGACGTGGGGATATAATGGATCTGGAAACATCGAGGGCGGTCGATTCCGAACCATCTGGCAGTGGAACCGATGGCAGATGGGATTTGTGAGAGAGCTTGTTGAGAACAATGTAAATTTTAAAATATCAAACCGGAATGCCAGACTGTTCCGTATTGCCGATGACCATAAACGGCACCTGTGTGAGTCAGGAACTCTGATCTTAAACAGGACAAAGCTGTCGGTAGGGGAGTATGTATTTCCGTTGAAAAAAATCTCACGCATGGATACCCGCAATAAAGGGATACTTCTTTTTTCTATGAACAATGAGGACTATTATGAGATTTCGGTCCGGAAAGGGTTTTCCGGATTGATGTACAAAACCTTTTTTGAAATTCTGGAAAATTTTGTCAGACTGTCTGGAACCGACCTGACACAAAAGAAATCATGCTATTCTTGAACATCATTGGTTTCCGGAAGATAAGCCATCAGACCGCGCAGCACCAGATTTTGCATTAATGCACTGACTTCTTCGGCAGGCAGATCCTTCCCTCTTTCATTCCACAGCTGCAAAATGCTGAACATTGCAGAATTTATGTAGTCCAGCAGATAATCAAAATAGGGCGAATCAGCCGGGAGTGGGAGATAATCCTCCACCAAAGGGAGTAACTCGGATTTTACTTTTGGGAAAAAAGCAGAGTCCCCATTCGGTCCAAGCAGGAGATAGATTTTTTCATTCATAGCATTAAAAACAATCTGAAAAAGGGTTTTCAGGGAATCCGCCCTTTCAGAAGCCATCTGATGTATCATATTCCCGGAGCCTGATTCTGGCATAACCTGACGAATCGCCTGCTTCAGCTCATCCAGCAGGTCTGCTTCTGCATTTGCGACTAGGTCGTCAATATCTATAAAATACTCATAAAATGTACCGCGGTTATAGGATGTGCGCCTTGTAAGCTCGTTGACTGCGATTTTGGAAATCGGCTTTTCCTTTACCAGTGTCCAGAAGGCGTCAATGAAGATTCGGCGTGTCCTTCTGGTGGTCTCTGATTGCTTTTTCATTTCCTTCCCCCCGTTTTCCTGTGCCAGCCTGGCCGTTATCATGCGTATAAAATGATTTCCTGCCGCATAGTTTGCCTCGATAACGATGTCTTCACAACCGATCAGATTTTGAAAATCTGATGGTTGAATTATGCTTTTGCCAAGTGTATAATATATCGTACAACAAAATGTTGGAAAAATCAAGGAAGAATTTTATGACAGTGATTTCTGCGAATCATCTGGCAAAAGACTACGGCCACGGCCGCGGTGTGTTCGATGGATCGCTTCAGGTGGATAAAGGCGAATGCGATGGATGAACCACGGTCCGGAAGAAATGGTCAGAAAGGTTTCGTAAACATTGAAAAAGAAAATCGCGATTATTACCGGGGCGTCGAGCGGTCTGGGGAGAGAATTTGTCAGGCAGCTGGATAAAAAAATGGAGATGCTTCGTGAGAAAAACGCAGGAACTGAAAATCCAAAGGAAAAACCGAATGATATTTTGGACGAAATGTGGGTGATCGCCCGCAGAGAAGAACGGCTGGTCAAACTGCGCATCCAGAGCAGCACGGCTCTGCGGGTGATTCCGCTTGACCTGACGCAGAAGGAATCATTTCAGACTATCCGTACCATGTTGGAAGGAGAAGCGCCGGATGTGCGCTATCTCATCAATGCAGCTGGCTTCGGAAAAATTGGTTCATGGAAGGATATTTCCATAGAAGACTGCGACGATATGATTGATCTGAACTGCCGCGCAGCGGTGGATATGACACAGCTGGCGCTTCCCTTTATGAGCAGGGGATCGAGCGTGCTGGAGCTCTGTTCGACCGCGGGATTTCAGCCATTTCCTTACCTGAACATTTATTCTGCGTCCAAATCGTTCCTGTACCGCTACAGCCGCGCCCTCCGCGTGGAATTGCTTGGGGAGGGCATTCGTGTGACGGCTGTATGCCCTTACTGGGTGAAGGATACAGAATTTATCGGCACAGCTCAAAATACGGATAACAGCGCCTATATCCGGCATTTCCCGCTTGCGTCCCGTGAAAAGAATGTCGTTCGTCATGCTTTGATTGATGCAGAATTGGGGCTGCCTGTGTCCACGCCCGGACTGGTCTGCACGATTCACCGGATTGCGGCAAAATTTACTCCGAGCGAGGTCATGATGGGAATCTGGGCAATTTTGCGAAGACTATGAAAAAGGGAGAAAGATTTTTCTGAATGAGAAAATAAAAAACGGATGAAACGGGATAAATGGATTTTTCAATAGAAAGGAAGCAGAAATTAAAAAAACAGAGGGAGTGCCTGGCAGTGTGTGGGAACTGCCAGGCGTGAGTTATGAAAAGATGTCGGAGAAGAATCCAACATCTTTTTCTTTTTTATCATGGAAGTTTGACGGAAATATGTCTAAATTATAAAAATTTAAATTTGTGAGGCTGGTCTGCAGACTTTCTGGCACGGACGGATGTGCAACCCCTGTTTTGAAATTCTGAGAAATTGTATCAGACGGTCAGGATCGGACTTGACACAAAAGAAAGCATGCGTTATAACACGACTACAACAAGAGAAAAGAGGAAGTCATTAAGTGAAAAGTACGGACAGAGAACTTCGGATTGGAATCGACGTGGGTTCGACAACTGTAAAAGTGGTGATTACGGATGCCCGAACGCAGGATGTGCTTTATGCGCGATATGTACGGCATAATGCGAGACAGAAAGAGACGGTTGGCACTCTGCTTGCGGAGGCGGAAGAGCAGTATCCTGCCCGGCAGTTCCGGGCGGCCGTCTGCGGCTCCGGCGGCCGGACGATTGCCGAAAAGCTGGGAGCCCATTACATACAGGAGGTAGTAGCCAACTCGGCGGCAGTCCGGGCGTTATATCCTCAGGTAAAAACCGCTGTTGAACTTGGCGGTCAGGACGCGAAAGTCGTGTTTTTTTACTATGATAAACAAAAAAAGCAGCTGCAGACCTCCGATATGCGGATGAACGGAAGCTGCGCCGGAGGCACCGGCGCTTTTATTGATGAGGTGGCGGCGCTTCTGAATGTGGAGACGGAGCAGTTTGAAGGTCTGGCATCGCAGGGGCAGACGGTCTATGACATCTCCGGCCGCTGCGGCGTGTTTGCAAAGACGGATATCCAGCCGCTTCTGCTCTCCGGCGCGAAGAAAGAGGACATTGCACTGTCCACGTTTCATGCTATCGCAAAACAGACCATCGGCGGTCTGGCACAGGGACTGGAGCTGGCGCCGCCGATTATTTTCGAGGGAGGACCGCTGACCTTCAATCCGACATTGATCGGGACCTTTGCAGAGAGGCTCAGTTTGAAGGATGAGGATATTGTGCGCCCGGAGCATCCGGAAACAATTGTAGCCTATGGAACGGCGATCGCCATTGATCAGATCTTTCCGGAGAAAGAGGAAGAAGCGGATACCGTTACTTTGCGTGAGCTGTTGGAGAGACTTGCCGCTCCGGAAAAATCGTCCCGTAAGACAGAGAACAAGACAAAGCCTTTCTTTTGCACGCCGGAAGAAAAGAGGCAGTTTCAGGAAAGACATGCCGGAGAACTGCAGGCGCTATGTACGCCGCAGCCGGTGGACGGGGAGATGCGTGTCTGGCTGGGAATTGACTCCGGCAGTACCACATCAAAGTTTGTTTTGCTGGATGAGGAAGAACGGGTGGTTGACCGTTTTTATGCGCCCAACAAAGGAGAAGCCCTGCTCGTTGTACGGGACGGGCTGCTTAAAATGAAGCGAAACTATGATGCGCAGGGCATCCGGCTGCATATTCTGGGGCTTGGCACGACCGGCTATGGAGAAAATCTGCTGGCACGGGCATTTGGCGCGGACTATCATACGGTCGAGACGGTGGCGCATGCCATGGGTTGTACCCATTACGATCCGGATACCACCTTTTTGCTGGACATTGGCGGGCAGGACATGAAGGCAATCTGGATGGAGGAAGGCATTATCACAAATATCATGCTGAATGAAGCCTGCTCGTCCGGGTGCGGCTCCTTTCTGGAGAATTTTGCCACCGGCCTGCAGATACCGGTGGATGGGATTGCGGAGGCCGCTTTTCGCTCCGAATCTCCGGCGAAGCTTGGAAGCCGCTGTACGGTGTTCATGAACAGTACAATCATTACGGAGCAGCGAAATGGAAAAGGTCCGGACGATATCATGGCCGGGCTCTGCCGCTCTGTGATTGAGAACGTTTTTACGAAAGTCATTCGCATCTCTGATACAGCCCAGTTAGGGAATCATGTTGTTGTGCAGGGCGGTACGTTCCGCAATCAGGCGGTGCTGCGTGCTCTGGAGGAATACCTTGGCATTGAGGTAAAGCTGGCTCCCTATCCGGGTGAGATGGGGGCAATCGGCGCGGCTCTGGAGGTGAAACGACAGATAACGGAAGCGGGCTATCCAAACGGAAAAGATTCCTCTTTTATTGGCTTTGATGCCCTGGAAAAATTCTCCTATGAGACGCAAAGCGGTGTGCAGTGTACCGGCTGCGGAAACCGGTGCAGCCGCACAATCGTCACTTTTTCCACCGGGAAAACCTGGGTGTCTGGCAACCGATGTGAGAAGGGAGCCGTGGTTGAATGGAATCGAAACGGCAGTGCCGATGGACCGATTGTATCGAAAAAGTATGACGAAAAAGAGAAGCCGGCAGATCTGTTCAAGGAGCGCGAAAATCTGCTTTTTGCAGATTACCCTTACCATCAGGCGGCTCCGGACAAAGGAGAAGTGATCGGCTTGCCCAGAGTGCTGGAATTCTGGGACAGTATGCCGTTCTGGAGCACTTTTTTCCGGGCGCTGGGTTATCAGACAAAGATTTCCCACAAAAGCTCGCGGAAGCTTTATGAGCAGGGGCTGCAATACGTAGCGTCGGATACGGTCTGCTTTCCCGCGAAGCTGGTGCATGGGCACATCATGGATCTGGCCGGGATGGGTGTCGACCGCATCTTTTTCCCTTATGTGATGCACATGCCTCCGGAGGGCGTGGACAAGCTCAGCCCCTATGTCTGCTCTGTTTTGCAGGGATATCCGATGGTTGTGCGCAATTCCCAGAATCCGGAGAAATGCGGGAAGGTTATTTTTGACACGCCGGTGTTTCACTGGTTTGAGGAAAAAGATCGGAAAAAGCAGATCTGCAGCTATGCAGCAGAGACGCTGGGCGTAACGAAAGCAGAAGCAGCGTCGGCATTTGCAGATGGAGAGCGGGCGCTGCTGTCATTCCGGGAAACGCTGACACGGCGGGGCAGTGAGATCATCCGCCGCGCACGTGAAGCCGGCACGTATGCGGTCGTGTTGGCCGGTCGGCCGTATCACACCGATCCTTTTATCTGTCACGACCTGTCCCGAAGATTCACCGGGCGCGGCGTCCCTGTGCTGACGGTGGACAGTTTGCCCGGTCTTAGCGAACAGGATTTGAAAAATACCAGGATAGAAATTACTAACGACTTCCACACGCGGATGCTGGAGGGCGCGATGGTTGCGGCAAAAGATCCGGCGCTGGAATATGTGCAGATTGTCAGCTTTGGCTGCGGGCATGACGCCATCCTGTCCGATGAGATTACCCGGATTCTGGCGGAGTGCGGGAACAAATCTCCGCTGATTCTCAAGGTGGACGAGAGCGACGCAACCGGATCACTCGGCATTCGCATTCAGTCGTTTCTGGAGACGATTGCGATTAAGCGCAGGAATGAATGCGTCCGGGAATGCATGGAACATACGGAAACGCGCTCCGCTTCGTTACGGCCGGCGGAAAGCTGTGACAGGTATGTTGAAAATGCTGTGCGTAAGGCCGGCGCTTTTGAAGGAAAACTATCAGAGCCGAGTCCGGCGAAATTCCGCAAGGATGACCGGAAACGGCGCACGATTCTGGTGCCGAATATTTCCAAAGAGGTATCCGTGCTGCTTTCTGCCATAATGGAAAAGGAAAACTACACCGTAAAAATACTGCCCATCGGCGGGCCGGAGCAGATTGCTCTGGGAAAGAAATATGTCCATAATGACATCTGTTTTCCGTGCCAGATGGTGATCGGAGAGCTGATCAGTGAATTGCAGAGGGGTAACTACCGTCAGGACGAGGTGGCCGTGGCCATGGTAAAATTCCAGTGCGACTGCCGGATGTCACATTATGCGGGGCTGCTGCGGAAAGGACTGGATCGGGCCGGTTTTACCGATGTTCCCATCGTGACAACCGATGCGAACGATACGAAGGATATGCACCCGGGCGTGATGATTCTTGGAATTTCTGCCATCTGGGAAGCGGTATGGACCTTTATGATGCTGGATATCCTCACGGATATTTGCAGGAAAATCCGCCCTTACGAGCTGCACGCGGGCGAGACGGATGAGGTTTACAATGACTGCGTAAACCAGCTGGCCGAAGGGATTCGCAAGGGCGTGAAAAATGCCAGAAAGGTTTTTGAGACCTGCATTGACCGGATGGGGCAGATCCCCTATGACCGGAGCCATTTAAAACCGAAGGTGTTTGTCACCGGAGAATTGCTGGTGACCTATCATCCCGGTTCTAATTTCAATATTGAACGATATCTGGAGGCCAACGGAATGGAGACGGAATTCCCCAGGATTACCGATCAGCTGCGGAAGGATTTCCGCGCTACTGAGTGTGAGATCAAAGATTATCATGCCAGCATCCCGCCCTATCCACAGCTGGTGGAAGGGTTGTTTGACTATGTCCAGAAGCAGCTGGAGAAGGTTGCCGTCCGCCATGAGCTATATGAATGCGCAAAAAAGCCGAAGGAACTCTACCGGGAAGTCAGCAGCATCATCCCTGAGACCTTAAGCTGCGGGGAGGGCTGGCTGATGGCGGCAGAGATCGCGCACAACGCGAAAGAAGGAGTAAAGTCGTTTATCATCCTGCAGCCCTTCGGCTGTCTGCCGAACCACGTCTGCGGACGCGGAGTCATCAAACGGCTGAAGGAGGAATATCCGGATATCTCGATCTTGCCGCTCGACCTTGATCCCGACACCAGCTATGCGAATGTAGAGAACCGGCTGCAGATGCTGATCATGAACCACAGTCCGGAAGAAACGGGCTGAAAGGTTTCGCCGCTGAAATCTAAAATAAATATAAATTATTAGCAATCACACTTGACGAGTGCTAACAAGTGTGCTATATTCCATGTAACAAAAAACGAACGACACCTGAGAGAATCTATATATGCGAAACAATCATGCCATGTATTTCGTTTTGCACGGAAAATCCCATAGGCGCCTGCACAAAAGAAAAGGAGGAATACCCTTATGAAGTTAGCACCATTAGCAGACAGAGTCGTGCTGAAGCAGCGCGAAGCAGAAGAAACCACGAAGTCCGGTATCATCCTGATGTCCGGGTCACAGGAAAAACCGCAGGAGGCAGAAGTTATCGCAGTCGGGCCGGGCGGCCTTGTGGATGGCAAGGAAGTAAAGATGACGGTAAAGCCGGGAGATACGGTTATTTATTCCAAATATTCCGGCACAGAAGTGAAGCTTGGAGAGGACGAATACATCATTGTAAAGCAGAGCGATATTCTGGCTCTGGTGGAAGAATGATCGGATGAAGATAAATTATGGAAGCAGTTGCGAAGGAGGCAGTTGAATTATGGCAAAAGAATTAAAATACAGTGTTGATGCAAGGACGGCTCTGGAAGCCGGAGTAAATAAGCTGGCGGACACGGTTCGCGTCACGCTCGGACCGAAGGGGAGAAATGTAGTGCTTGATAAATCCTACGGTTCTCCGCTGATCACAAACGACGGTGTGACGATCGCGAAAGAGATCGAGCTGGAAGACCCGTTTGAAAATATGGGCGCGCAGCTGATCAAGGAAGTCGCTTCGAAGACAAACGATGTGGCCGGGGACGGCACCACGACCGCTACCGTGCTCGCACAGGCGATGGTGCAGGAAGGCCTGAAGAACATCGCAGCCGGGGCGAACCCGATTGAGCTGCGTAAGGGCATGAAGAAAGCGACCGATGCCGCAGTGGAATCCATCAAGGGCATGAGCAAAAAGGTGAGCGGCAAGGAGCAGATCACCAGAGTCGCCGCGGTATCTTCCGGGGATGACACGGTTGGAGAGATGGTTGCGGATGCGATCGAGAAGGTTTCCGAGGACGGCGTGATCACGATTGAAGAATCAAAGACCATGAAGACGGAGATTGAGCTGGTCGAAGGCATGCAGTTTGATAAAGGCTATGTTTCTTCTTACATGGTAACAGACAATCAGAAGATGGAAGCAGTGCTGGACGATCCGCTGATCCTGATTACAGATAAAAAGATCAGCACCATTCAGGACATCCTTCCTCTGCTGGAGCAGATCGTACAGTCCGGGAAGCGGCTGCTGATCATCGCGGAGGACATTGAAGGGGAAGCATTGTCAACCCTGATTGTAAATAAACTCCGCGGTACCTTCCATGTGGTTGGCGTAAAGGCGCCGGGCTATGGCGATAACCGCAAGGAAATGCTGCAGGATATCGCGATTCTGACGGGCGGCCAGGTGATTTCCGAGGATCTCGGCCTGGAACTGAAGGATACCACGATGGATATGCTGGGGCGTGCAAAATCCGTAAAGGTTCAGAAAGAGAACACGGTGATCGTGGACGGACTTGGCGACAAAGCTGCGATTTCGGCGAGAATCTCTCATATCCGTGCCCAGATTGAGGAGACCACATCGGACTATGACAAAGAGAAGCTTCAGGAGCGTCTGGCGAAGCTCGCAGGCGGTGTAGCGGTGATCCGTGTCGGGGCCGCGACCGAGACTGAGATGAAAGAGGCAAAGCTTCGTATGGAAGACGCGCTTGCAGCGACCAGAGCGGCCGTGGAGGAAGGCATTATCGCCGGCGGCGGTTCTGCGTACATCCATGCGTCCAGGGATGTAGAGAAGGTCGCGGAGTCCCTGGAAGGGGATGAAAAGACCGGAGCAAGGATTATCCTGAAAGCACTGGAGGCCCCGCTTTACTACATCGCAGAAAATGCCGGCCTGGAAGGCGCGGTGATCGTCAACAAGGTTCATGAGTCTGAGCCGGGGATTGGATTTGATGCCTACAAAGAAGAATATGTGGATATGGTACAGGCAGGCATCCTTGATCCGGTGAAGGTGACAAGAAGCGCTCTGCAGAACGCGACCAGCGTTGCTTCCACTTTGCTGACCACGGAAGCCGCAGCGGGAGACATCAAAGAGCCTGCATCTGCAGCACCGGCAGGCGCAGGAGAAATGGATTATTAAAGACGGTTGAAAGGAAAGACCACAGGCGTATGAATAAAAATCCTGTGGCCTTTTTTTTCTGTGCATTTGCCGGAAAGTGTGTTAGAATAGGCAAAAGGGACAGGAATCGGGTAAAAGGCAGGACAATAGATATGTATCAGGTATTACTAGTGGATGATGAGATCCTGGTGAGGGATGCGATCCGGGAGAATATTGACTGGGAAGGGCTTGGTTTTACGCTGGCGGGCGACTGTCAGAACGGGAAGGAAGCCATTGCATTTGTGAAGGAGCATCCGGTTCACGTCGTGCTTACGGACATCAATATGCCTTATGTGGACGGGCTGGAGCTGAGCAGATATCTGTTTGAGAATTTTCCGGAGACCGTGGTGATCATTTTCAGCGGCTTTTCGGAGTTTGACTATGCACAGAAGGCAATCCAGTATCATGTGTCGGAGTATTTACTGAAGCCAGTTACGGCAAGGGAGCTCTCGCAGGTGCTGGAGCGCACATGTGAGAAGCTGGATAAGACGCGAAAAGAAGAGCAGAAGCTTCAGAAGCTGACCAGCACCTATAAGGAATATCAGAAGAATGCGGCTCTGATTCAGTCGAAGGCGCTGAGTAATCTTGTGATGCACAGCCGAGAGCCCCGGGAGAGCCTGCGTGAGCTTGGGGAAATGGGGATTACGTTCCAGAGCAGCTATTACCGGGTGGCGGTGCTGGATATTGATCTGTATTCGGATCTGTATGAGCCGGATCTGGAGAAGCAGAAGGAGAGCGCCCTGATGGCGTTTGTGGTGTTTAACATCAGTGAGGAGCTGCTCAGACAGGAGCGGTTGGGGCATGCTTACCAGGAGGGAAATCATCGGATTCATCTGCTGCTGGAGAGTGAGCGGTTTGAGCAGCCCGGAAATCAGAGGGGGATCCGGATGGAATTCCTGGCTGCGTCCCGGAGGATCAGTGAACGGATCCAGCAGGAGGTTTATAAGGCTCTGGGAATGATGGTTTCCGCAGGTCTGGGGGGGTGCGTGTCCAGTACGGATGAACTGTATCACTCGTGGGAATCGGCGCAGGAGGCGCTTGCGCGCCGCTATAGCGGCGGGGGCGGGCTGATTCTGGATATGGAGAGTGGGAAACAGGAAGATCACCCGGCTTATTCAGATTATAACATCGTTCAGAGCCGGCTTGCGGAGGCGGTCCGGGATCATGACACCGAACGGGCGATGGAGGCGCTGGATGCGATGCAGGCATCGATGCGTGGCGAGCTTCTGGAAAAGAATCGTGTCTGCCTGCAGCTTGCCCAGGCGGTGCGCCAGGTGGCGGATATTGGGCTTGCGAGCGGTCTGGACGGCGGGTGGCTGTCGCAGGAGCGGGAGGCGGCGGTTGACCGGATCGCGAAGCAGAGAAGCATGTCAAAAGCGGTCGAGACCGCAAAGGAGTACACGGAGCTGGTGCTGGAGGCGCTTGGGTCGATGAGCGATTCCAACAGCAAACGCCTCGCGATGAGGGCTGTAGATTACATAGAAAAGCATTACGCCGACCCGGCGCTTGGGCTGAACGATGTCTGCGGATACCTGGGGGTCAGCACGAGTCATTTTTCTACCTTATTTAAAGAGGCAACCGGTGAGACCTTTATGGATCTTCTGACCCGCACCCGCATGCAGAAGGCGAAGGATCTGCTGGAGCATACTGCGCTGAAAAATTACGAGATTGCGGAGCGGGTGGGGTATTCGGATCCCCACTATTTTG
This sequence comes from Lachnospiraceae bacterium, assembly GCA_021199475.1. Lineage (GTDB taxonomy): Bacteria > Bacillota > Clostridia > Lachnospirales > Lachnospiraceae > Choladousia. The sequence continues at coordinate 11,328 of JAJQHZ010000162.1, read as the reverse complement.
GCATTGTGTTTAAGAAAATGACGGGCAGAACGCCGACGGAATACGCGAAGGACAAAAGAAAATGATATTGAGAGAATGAGGATAATGAAAAACACGGACGGAACGGGGATTCCTGGAAAAACGGGAAAAAACAAAAAAACGCGAAAAAATCCGCTGCAGAGTTTTTACAACCAGTTCAAGAGCATTCAGACATCCATCCTTTTTACCTGTTCGGTGCTGATTCTGTTTGCAATCGTGATCGTGGTGGCGGTTTCGCTGCGTTACACGCAGGATGAGGTCTACGAGAATGCTGTCAGCTATACGGAGCGGCTGCTCTCGCAGCTCAATACGGATGTAGACTCCTATATTGAGTATATGGAGAATATTTCCGATATGGTGAGCGAGAATGCGGATGTGCAGAATTATTTTTTTAACGATTCTCTTTCGGACGAGGAGCGGGAAGATGCGAAGACCCGGATCCAGATGCAGTTTGATACGATCCTGCAGAGCCGCACGGATATTTACAACATTGGCGTGATTGACAGCCGGGAAAACGTGCTGATCAATGGGGACGATACGGAGCTGAATCCGAATGTAGATGTGACGCAGGAGGACTGGTATCAGAATGCGGTCGCGCATCCGGAGGAGTTCTCGATTTCCTCTTCCCATGTGCAGAATGCGGTGAAGGACTGCTATAAGTGGGTGATTACGCTGAGCTCGGTCGTGTCGAGTAAAGCAGATCCGCAGGAGACGGCGGTGGTCTTTATTGACCTGAATTACAGCTCCATCAGCAGGCTGTGTGAGGATAACAGTACGGGCTCCGGGGGATACGTCTATATCATGGATGCGGATGGCGGGATGATTTACCACCCGCAGCAGCAGCTTCTTTATGGAGGACTGAAGACGGAGCACACTTCGGAGCTGCTGGAAAATGAGGGAACCTACACGATCCTTTCGGAGGACGATGGCAGCCGCCTGTACATCTGGTGTGCCTCGGAAAAAACGGGCTGGGTGGTGGTCAGCGTTGCACAGACGTCGGAGCTGTTCCGCAACAGCAGGCAGACGCAGTTTATCTATTGCATGACGGCGGTGGTGCTTCTGGTCATTGCACTGCTGATTTCCAATGTGGTTTCCAGACAGATCACGAAGCCGGTGCAGGCGCTGCGTGATTCGATGGAGCAGGTGCAGCAGGGGCATCTTGAAGGCAATCAGGTCGCGGTCGAGGGAAACAATGAGATCAGCTCCCTGAGCAATTCGTTCAACCTGATGTCACGCCGGATCGAGTCTCTGGTCGCCCAGAACCGGAATGAGCAGGAGGAAAAGCGGAAGATGGAGCTGCGTGCGCTGCAGTCGCAGATCAATCCGCATTTCCTGTACAATACGCTCGATTCCATCATCTGGATGGCGGAGTCGAAAAAGACCGATGAGGTCGTAATCATGACGTCGGCGTTTGCCCGGCTGATGCGCCAGAACATCGGCAATGATGATGAGCTGATCAGCATCGGGCAGGAGATGATGGCGATTGAAAACTACCTGACCATTCAGCAGATGCGCTATAAGGACAAGCTGGAATTTCGCCTGGATATGGCGGCAGATATCCGCAATGAGCGGATCATCAAGCTGGTGCTGCAGCCGCTGGTAGAGAATGCGATCTATCACGGACTGAAATATAAGGAAACGCGCGGGATGCTGACAGTTAAGGGGTATCGTGCCGTGGATGATATTTTTATCGAAATCGCGGATGACGGCGTAGGGATGGACGAGGAGACCCTGTCGCATATTTTTGAGGCTCACAAGGTCAATTACCAGTCGAACGGCGTCGGTGTCTACAATGTGCAGAAACGGCTGCAGCTGTATTACGGCCCGGATTATGGCCTGACCTACCAGAGCAGGACCGGGGAGGGCACCTGCGTGACAGTGAAAATACCAATCACGCGGGTGGATGAATGAGTGTGAGGAGAGATAGAATCCTGCGGCAAAAAGCGAGGAATTTGACAGTGGAACGATGAATCTGGCGGAGGGAACAGTTCATGCGAATGAGGATAAAAAAGAATTTGCGGACAATCATGATGGCCGCTGCCGCGGTGGCGGCGGTGCTGATTGTTGCACTCTATTATTCCTATGCCTTCGGGGGTGCGGATGAGAAGAGCTATTATCTGATTTATATTCCGAAGGTTCTGGACGAGGACAATGATTTCTGGTCGACTCTGCTTGAGGGGGCGCAGATGGCGGCGGAGGAGCATCATGCCACGCTGGAGATACTGGCTCCGGATTCAGAGACGGATTATGAACAGCAGAGGCAGTATATCGAGGAGGCGATCGCGAAGAAGCCGGACGCGATTCTGGTTTCGCCCTCAAGCTATACGGAAAATATTGAGACGCTTGAAAAAGTGAAGGAAAACGGCATCCGTCTGGTGTTTATTGATTCTGTGGTGTCGGAGGAGGTTCAGGATCTGACAGTCGCGACGGATAATGTGAATATGGGCGAGCAGCTCGGAGCGTATGTGTGCCAGTTTCTGGATGAGAATTCGCAGATTGCGATTGTCGCGCATGTGGAGGGCTCGTCGACCGCGATTGAGCGCGAGGAGGGCATCCGCGCCGGGCTTGGGGAGTATGAGAGCCGGATCGTTGAGACCGTTTTTTCCGGGTCGGAGTATTCTGTGGCGTATGAGCAGACCTGCGCGCTGATTGAGAAATATCCGGATCTGACGAGGATCATCGGCACCAATGAGTATTCCGCGGTCGGCGCGGCGCGGGCCATCCGGGATCTGGGACTGCAGGATCAGATCACCTTTGTCGGAATCGACAGCTCACTGGAGATGATTCAGCTGATGGAGGAAGGCATTTTCCAGGGCTTCATTATCCAGAAATCGTTTAATATGGGATATCTGGGTGTAGAAAATACGATTGCGCTGCTGAACGGCAGTGTCAAAGAGGGGACAAATCTGGACTCCGGGTCGAAGCTGATCACGCGGGAGGAATTATACACAGAAGAAAACCAGAAGCTGTTGTTCCCATTTTAGGGGAAACCGGCCGCAATCCTGTGAGGTCAGCGGATGACTGTTCACGTAAGATTTTTACCTTTTCAAAGAAAAATTTCCATTTTACTTAGTTCGGTTTTGCTTTATACTGTCGGGTAGTGGAATTGCGTATTCTGAAAACAGGAGGATGCAGAAGTGGAAAAAATCAAAAACAATTCTCTGGTAAAGAAGATTGGCCTGAACCGGGTACTGCTGGTGTGCGTGGTAATTGTCATGTACATAGCGTTCGCGATTCTCAGTCCTTCTTTCCTTAGCTACAAACGAATTCTGGATACCCTGAACTATATGTATTTTCTGGGGTTCCTTGCACTTGGCGTTACCTTTGTCATCGCGACCGGCGGGATTGATTTCTCGATCGGACCGGTGATGTTCTGCTGCGCGCTGATTTCCGGCTACAGCCTGATGACCTATGGCGTACCCATGCCGCTGGCTTTGCTGATGAGTATTCTGGTGGGTGCTGTGTTTGGCATATTTAATGGCTATATGGTGGCATACTGGTCGATTCCTCCGTTCATTATTTCCATGGCGAGTATGAACATCGCGAAGGGTGTCGCATCCGTATTTACCAAGACACAGTCGGTGAGCTGGCCGCGCTCGGACGCGGCGAACGGCTGGTACCGGAACCTGGTCAAGGTTGGCAATTTTCCGGTTGGCCTGGTAATCTTTCTGGCGGTAGCGATTGTCTGCGCGATCGTTTTAAATAAGACAAAGGCCGGACGTTATATTTTGTGCCTCGGGAGCAATCGTGAGGCGGTTCGCCTTTCCGGCGTCAATATTAAAAAATGGGAAATGATTGCTTACATCATCTGCGGAGTGCTTGTAGGTGTTGCGGCGATCTTCTATGTGGCCTGCTATACGACTGTTCAGCCGGGCTATGGAGATCAGTACAACAATGAGGCCATTGCCGGATGTGTCATGGGCGGCACTTCAATGGCAGGAGGAGTTGCGTCCATCAGCGGTACCGTGATTGGCGTATTGATTATTGCTCTTCTGCAGCAGGGTATCCTGGCACTGGGTATGAATAAGAATTATCAGCTGATTATTACCGGTGTTATTGTTATCGTAGCTGTGTACTTTGATGTACTCGGACGCCGCCGCAAGAACTGATTCGGGAGGAACAGGCGCCGCGGTTTCCTCTTTATACCGGTCGGTGTAAGGAAGTGCCATGCGCGAAACCGGAGCAGATCAGAAGGTTCGAAAATATACGCAGAAAGGCAGAGGATAAAAAATGGGTGAAGTGATTTTGACAATGAAAGATATCGACAAGTCGTTCCCCGGCGTACACGCATTGGATCATGTGCAGTTTGAACTGCGCAAGGGTGAGGTGCACGCGCTGATGGGTGAGAACGGCGCCGGTAAGTCGACATTGATGAAGGTGCTGACCGGTATTTACACGAAGGATTCCGGCAGTATCATATATGAAGGAAAAGAGGTAGAGTTTCACAGCGCGAAGGAAGCACAGGACGCGGGTGTCGTGATTGTGCATCAGGAGTTGAACATGCTGAATCACCTGACGGTGGCGCAGAACATTTTTATCGGCAGAGAGCCGAAGAAGGGCCTTGGCATTGATGATAAGAAGATGCGTGAGGATTCGGCAGCTCTTTTCAAAAAGCTGAATATCGATATTGATCCTTCTGCGACGATGGGTGACCTGACGGTCGGCAAGCAGCAGATGTGTGAGATTGCCAAGGCGATTTCCCATGACGCGAAGGTGATTGTGTTTGATGAGCCGTCCGCGGCGCTGACGGAGGCGGAGATTGACGAGCTGTTCAAGATTATCCGCGACCTGCGGAAGCAGCAGATTGGTATTATTTATATCTCCCACCGCATGGATGAGATCAAGGTGATCACGGACCGCGTGACCGTTATGCGTGATGGCACTTATGTTGGGACGCTGATTACAGAAGAATGCACCAAAAATGATATTGTCAACATGATGGTTGGCCGTGTGATTTATGAGGAACCTAAGACGGAGAGTCTGGTGCCGAAGGATGCGCCGGTTGTGCTGAAGGTCGAGAATCTGAATGCCGGCCGGATGGTGCAGAATGTCAGCTTCGAGCTTCACAAGGGTGAGATTCTCGGATTTTCCGGCCTGATGGGCGCAGGACGAACTGAGACGGCGCGCGCAATCTTTGGAGCCGACGAGAAGGAGAGCGGAGATATCTACGTCAATGGCAATAAGGTGACGATCAATTCTCCTCAGGATGCGGTAAAGCATGGGATCGGATATCTTTCCGAGGACCGGAAGCGTTACGGTATTGTTGTACAGAAGACGATCTCGGAGAATACGACGCTGGCCTGTCTGGAAGAGTATATGAATGGGATGTTTATCGATAAGAAGCGGGAGGACGAGAGTGCGCAGAAGTTTGTAGATTCTCTTGCGACCAAGACTCCGGGAGTCGATCAGCTGGTGGTGAACCTTTCGGGCGGCAACCAGCAGAAGGTGGTCATTGCGAAGTGGCTCTGCAAGAACAGTGACATCCTGATTTTCGATGAGCCGACCCGCGGTATTGACGTCGGTGCAAAGAATGAAATTTACAAGCTGATGAATCAGCTGGCGGCGGAAGGGAAATCCATCATCATGATTTCTTCTGAAATGACCGAGATCCTGAGAATGAGCGACCGGATTATCGTTATGTGTGAGGGAAAGATCACCGGCGAGGTCGCGATTGAGGAAGCGACGCAGGAAAATATTATGAACCTGGCGACGCGGGATATAGATTAGGAGGGAGAATACCATGGAAAATACGGCTGCAAAGAAAAAATCAATCCTTGCGGGAGCAGGCGGACAAAAGCTGGTGGTTATTCTGGTCATTGCTGCCCTTGTGATTTTCTTTTCCGCAGGAAGTGCAAACTTTCGTAAATATACGACTTTGGTCAGCATTCTGGATTACTCCTATTACATTGTCCTGATGTCGATCGGCGTGACCTTCCCGCTGATTACCGGCGGCGTGGATCTGTCCATTGGCACCGGTCTGATCTGTTACTCACTGGTGGGCGGTTATCTGATTTCATTCCAGAACTTTCCGGTGTGGGCCGGTATGCTTGTGTCTGTTCTTCTCGGCATGGCAATTGGCTGTCTGAATGGTGTGGTAGTTGCGATTATGGGGATTCCGCCGTTCCTTACGACACTCTGTACCTGCATGATTACGCGGGGACTGGGAGCGATTATCGTAGGCGGCTTCGGTATTTCCTGGCCGACGGCGTCAGCGCCGGGCGGATGGTTCCGCAGCATCTTTAAGATTACGCTCGAATCCAACAGAAAGGTGCCGATTGGCATTGTATGGATTATCTTGATCGTCATTCTTATGTCCTATGTCCTGAATCACACGAAGGTCGGACGCTACACGATCGCCATCGGCAGCAACAAAGAAGCGGCCAGATTGTCCGGCGTGAATGTGAAGGCGTATCATGTGCTTGCCTATGTAATCTCCGGATTCTTCGCAGGACTTGCGTCAATCGCGTATTCCGCAATCTTTGCCACGGTTCAGCCGGGTACCGGCGCGGGCTTTGAGCTGGAGGCCATCGGTGGTGCGATCATTGGCGGTGTGTCCGCGTCCGGCGGTGTCGGCTCAGTGACCGGCGCCATGCTCGGTGTATTCGTGATCTGCCTTTTGAAGACGGGTCTTCCGTTCATCGGCCTGCAGGCGAACTGGCAGCAGATCATCACCGGTATTGTATTGATTGTCGCGGTACTGGTAGACGTTCTTAAGAAAAGACGTGGGATTGAGTAAGCGTTTTTTCCGACAGTCATCATAACGGCCGGAATGGTTCAGAATGGGGAGGCTTCGCAGAAGCAGAGAAACAGTAATTAATGGTATGCGGTCACGGCGGCGGATTCGTCCGGCAGCGGGCGGAGGATGTCCCGGAAGACTTCATATAAAAAAACCAAAACAGGAGGGTTAGAAATGAACAAGAAGTTATTAGCTACAGTATTGGGTGTAACGATGGTTGTATCCGCAATGGGCTGCACGGCATTCGCAGACGAAGTAGTTACCGCAGATGGTGAGTACACGTTTGAGATTATCGTAAAGAGCTATCAGTCCTCTTACTGGCAGGCAGCAGTGACCGGTATTGATTCCGAGGCTGAGGCAGTTGGCGTTACCGCGAACTCCAATGGTCCGAACTCTGAGTCCGACATCGCTGATCAGGTTCAGATGCTTGAAGATGCGATCTCCAAGAATCCGGACGGCATCGGCCTTGCAGCTTGCGATCAGGAAGCAGTTCTTGACGCTCTGCAGGAAGCAATGGATGCAGGAATCCCGGTCGTTCTGTTTGACTCTGGTGTACCGGATGCTCCGGAAGGCTCCGTATATTCTACCATCGCTACGGATAACTATGGCGCAGGCGCGACCGCAGCAGAGAATCTGTATGCGGCTCTGGCTGACAAGATTGCAGCAGCGGACGGCGTTGTAAGAATCGGCGAAGTAAACCAGGAGTCCACTTCTGAGTCCATCACAAGCCGCGGGCTTGGCTTCATCGACAAGTTCATCGAGCTGGCTACCGCTGATGGCTATACAGTAGCTGTAACAGGCAACGAGTATTATGTAGACAACTGCGCGGACGCAGGTGATGAGTCTTCTGCAAACATCATCATCGAAGTAGCGGTTCCGGCACAGACAACCGTTGAGCTCTGCGCAACCGAGGCTTCCAACATCCTGAACAAGGAAGACACCATCGGTATCTTCGGTTCCAATCAGGTAGCTGCAGAGGGTATCCTTACTGCTAATGATAACCTTGGCGTTCTTGGCAGCGATCCGGAGACCTCCGTACTGGCAGCCGGCTTTGATGCTGGTTCCGTTATCAAGGCAGCTGTAGCAGACGGCACAATGTATGGCGCTGTTACACAGTCTCCGCTGGCGATGGGCATCACCACCGTTGACGTTCTGACTCAGATCGCAAACGGCGAGGAAGTAGAAGATGTTTCTACAGATGGTTACTGGTACAACGCAGACAACATGGATGCGGACGACATCGCTCCGAACCTTTATGACTAATCGAATGACGGCCTGACCGGAATCCGAACATAATGTGTGAAACGACCACAAGGGCTGCTTCGGCAGCCCTTGTGGTCTGCCTGGGGTGTTTCACCATGCATGCAAATGAAGACACTTTTTTTCGCAAACAAGAATCTTATCATGACAGATGTATTTTTGTATAATCATCTCAATAGTTCGGAACAGTAACAAATGAAAATGTTTTTATGCAAACGAATAGTTCAGGAGGGTTTTTACATGTCGGTTTATTATCTTGCAGTGGATATCGGGGCTTCCAGCGGCCGCCATATTCTTGGACACGTTGAGGATGGCAAAATTGTGCTGGAGGAGATTTACCGTTTTGAGAATGGTATGGTAAAAAAGGACGGTGAGCTTTGCTGGGAATTTGACCGCCTTTTCAAAGAAATTCTGAATGGCCTTAAAAAATGTAAGGAGATTGGGAAGATTCCGAGCAGTATGGGAATCGATACCTGGGGCGTGGATTTTGTGCTTTTGGATGAAAATGATCAGGTGATCGGCAATACGGTCGGCTACCGCGATCACCGCACGGACGGGATGGATGAGGAGGTCTATAAGATTATTTCTCTTGAGGATCTGTACGCGCGGACAGGCATCCAGAAAGCGATTTTTAATACGATTTATCAGCTGATGGCGATTAAGAAAAAGCACCCGGAGCAGCTGGAGCAGGCGCAGACGCTTTTGCATGTGCCGGATTATTTCCATTATCTGCTCACCGGAAATAAGACCTGCGAGTATACCGAAGCGACGACCGGTCAGCTGGTCAGCCCGGACACGAAAGACTGGGATTATGAGCTGATTGATATGCTTGGTTATCCGAGACGGATTTTCCAGAAGCTGATCATGCCGGGAACCCTGATTGGTACGCTCTCTGAGAGTGTGAAGAAGGAGATTGGATTTGACCTTAAGGTTGTCGCGCCGGCGACGCACGATACGGGCTCTTCTGTGCTTGCGGTTCCGGCAAATGACGACGATTTTATATACATAAGCTCAGGCACCTGGTCCCTGATGGGCATCGAGCGGGAGATTCCGGACTGCTCGAAGAGAAGCTGCGAGCTGAACTTTACGAATGAGGGCGGCTACGCGGGACGGTTCCGCTATCTGAAGAACATCATGGGTCTCTGGATGATTCAGTCCGTGCGCCATGAATTCAACGATGCGTACAGCTTTGCGCAGATCTGCGATATGGCGGAGGAGGCAAAGGATTTCCCGTCGAGAGTGGATGCGAATGATGAGTGCTTCCTTTCCCCAGATAATATGACGGAGGCGGTGAAGGATTATTGCCGCAGGACGAATCAGCAGGTGCCGGAGACCATCGGCGAGCTGGCGACCGTCATCTACGCAAGCCTCGCGGATTGCTACGCGAAGACTGCGAAAGAGCTTGAGGAGATGGGAAAGAGAGAATATCACCGCATCCATATTATGGGCGGCGGCTGCAATGCGGACTACCTGAATAAGCTGACTGCAGAAGCGACCGGCAAGGAAATACACGCGGGTCCGTCGGAATCAACCGCAGTAGGCAATATCACCGCGCAGATGCTCAAGGCGGGCGAGTTCAATTCGATTGAGGAGGCGCGCACTTGCATCCATCAGTCATTTGATATCAGGATTTATAACCAGAAGACGATTGCGTAAAAATGGATGAGCACGGACGTATATGGAATGGATGGCAGTGCTATCCTGCGTCTGGCGAAAAAAGCGACTGAGGTTAACTATTAATAATAAAGCAAGGAGGAAATTTTCATGTTAGTTGAAACAAAGGCAAGGGTTGGTACATTTTCGATCGCGCTGGGCGCGTATCTGCCGCAGTTCCCGCAGCTGGTGCCGGAGTTTGAGGCACAGTATGAGGCATTTAAAAAGACGCTGCCGGATACGGTGGAGATCATTGACGGCGGAATGGTGACGACGAAGGAGCAGTCTCAGGCGGCCGGCGACAAGTTCCGTGCGGCGGATGTTGACCTTGTATTTCTGCAGCTTCTGACCTATGCGACTTCCTACAATATGCTCCCGGCCGTAAAGGACCTGGATGTACCGGTGGTGCTGGTTAACGTGCAGAAGCTGAAGGCGCTGGATTATCAGCACACGGATATTGCTTCCTGGCTCGGTGAAGGCTATGCCTGCGGCGCGGTCGGCGAGATGGTAGCGGACCTCGAGCGCTTTGGCAAGAGACACGCGGTGATTACCGGTGTTGTTGAGGGCGGCGATCCGGGCGTTCAGGCGGAGATTGAGGACTGGTGCCGCGCGGCGCAGACCCGCCGCAGATTCCGCGATACGAACCTCGCGCAGATCGGCAGACCGTATCCGGGCATGATGGATCTCTATATTGATGAGTCGAACCTCTATCGGAGGATGAACCTCTATACCAAGCAGTTTGACTGGGAGCGGATGTGGATCATCGCGGACAACATTACGGATGAGGACGCGATTAGTGCGAAGGCACAGGACATTCTTGATACCTTTGATATCGAGGGCGGCGGCACAGTCGAAAAGGTATGGGATATGGCAAAATACGTCGTAGCGTTTGAGCAGTGGGTTAAGGATGAGAAGATTGGTCTGATCGCTTCCCATTATGACGGACTGGCGACCGGAAAAGCCGGCGTTCTCGACAGCATGCTGATTCCGGCATTCTCTATGCTGATCAAGCAGGGGGTTGCCTGCGCGGTTGAGGGCGACATTAAGGTAGCCATGGCGATGAGCATTCTGAAGACGATTTCCGGGACCGGTCAGCTCGCGGAGATGTACTCCATTGATTTCAACGATGACATTGCGATCATCGGACACAGCGGATCGGGCGATGCGGATATTTCCGACAAAAAGCCGACGATGAAGATCGTCAATGTGTTCCATGGCAAGACTGGCGGCGGCTATCTGACCCAGTTCTATCCGTACACCGGACCGGTGACCTATCTGGCAATCACGCAGGATGGAGATGGTCATTTCAAGTTCGTCGTAGCCGAGGGTGTTAACGAGGAGGGCGAAATCCTTTCCTTCGGCGATACCAATATGCGCACCCGTTTTACCTGCGGTGCACGTGAGTTCGTTACCCGCTGGAGCGAGTGCGGCCCGACCCACCACTTCGGAGCAGCGACCGGCAGACACATAGATACCATCCTCAAGGTGGCGAAGATCTTCAATGTGCCGGTGGATATTGTGACACGGTAATATATGTGGCTGGAATGAGTATGAATGAAATTTTTTTGAATTCTTGATTTTTATCTTGAAATCCTGAGATAGTATGTTATAATCCCGTTTTCGACACTTTGAGATTAGAAAAGAGGTGGAATCCCTTGTAA
>JAJQHZ010000095.1 GCA_021199475.1 Lachnospiraceae bacterium | reverse complement strand
TCAATCCCTCTTTTTGGTAAAATTGCATATTTTTCTCGATTCCACTTCTTTGTTGTTTGTTGGTGAGTACATTTTACAACCAAGCGTCCTCCCCTGTCAAGGTTTATTTTTGATTTTTATTTGTTATTTTACCTTTTTCTAAAATAAAATCTTTCTTTCCTAACAGCCTTCCTTTACAAATCAGCCCCCTGATTTGTTGACTTTTTCGGCATTTTTGCTATAATAAAATCGTTTAGTTCGGAAAAAGCAAAATAATTTTGATTTATGAATTTTTTGTGAAAAGAAAGGAAATTTTCTGTGAACTCAGTGACATTAGAAGAACAATTGCCACTTTTTCAGGCATTGAGCTCCGAGTTACGCGTTCAGATTCTGAAGCTCGTCGTCGCGAACAGCGGGATCAGCCTGAGGCACCTGGCGGAAAAACTGAATCTGCCGCAGAGCACCTTGAGCCCGCACATCGGAAAGCTTGCCGCCTGCGGTCTGATCCGCGTTGAGGAGGAACCGGCCTCGCACGGGGTGCAGAAGTGCTGCTATCCGAAAATGACCCAGATTCTGGTGGATTTCGGCGACAGCTGCAACCGGCTGCCGCTCTATCAGGCGGAGATTCCGATCGGACAGTATTCTGATTTCGATGTGACGCCGACCTGCGGGCTCGCGACCACGTCTGCGTTTTTGGGCGCGCTCGATGAGCCGAGGCTGTTCGCGCACCCGGAGAGCTCCAAAGCCGGTATCCTCTGGTTCACGACCGGCTACGTAGAATACATTCTGCCGAATTCTTCTTATTGGAATACGAAAATAGAAAAGATTACTCTGACCTTCGAGATTGGCTCGGAGGCGCCGGGCGCGAACAATGACTGGCCGTCCCGCATCGTCTTTTCCCTGAACGGCACGTGCCTCGGGGAATGGATCTCGCCGGGCGATTTCGCAGACCGCCGCGGGCGCCAGAATCCGTCCTGGTGGTACAGATTCCTCAATCAGTACGGTCTGTTCAAGACACTGACCATCACCACCACCGGCTGCTTTCTGGACGGCAAGCCGATCTCTGCCGTGACCGTGGACGACCTGCAGCTCGACAGCCAGTCCGTGATCAAGTTCCGATTCGAGGTGCCCGCCGGAACGCCCCTCTCCCACGGCCTGACTCTCTACGGGCAGGGATTCGGGGATTACAATCAGGATATCAAGATGATGATACAATATCGGAAAGAATAAATCGGATAGGGGGAGTTCTCTCACACTATCCGCTGTGCCAAGCGCGAGCAGCGAAGCTGCTAGTTTCCTCTCGCGCCTGTGTACATAAAAAGAAGACCCGAGCATACCAATCGGCTGCGCGGGTCTTGTCTTCATTTTATTTCATTTTATTACTTTTATTGCTATTCACGGCTTCATTTCTTCACGAAGATCGGCCGCCCGGTCTCCGGATCCCACTCGATCTTCATCAGCATGGTGTGGCGGTTCGGATTGTAGAGTGGATTTCCGACAATCTCCTCTTCCTGTCTTGCGTGGTATACCATGATGGTGTTGCCCTGCTCGTCCGTGGTGAAGCAGTTATGCCCCGGTCCGAAGATTCCCTTGCCCGGGTCGGTCTTCAGCACCGGCCAACGCTCCTTTTTCCAGACTCTCGGGTCAAGCAGGTCAGCATCCTCATCGACGGAGAGCATGCCCATGCAGTATTCCGGTCCGGTCTCTGACGCGGAATATGTCATATAAATCTTGCCGGCATTGTGAATCACCGCCGGTCCCTCATTTACCCAGAAGCCCACACGCTCCCAGTCATAGTCCGGGGTCGTCAGCAGCACCTGCACGGTCTCCAGGCTGCACGGGGAAGACATCCGCGCGATGTACAGATTCGAGATCTGCTTGCCAACGCCGACCTTCTCCGCCCACACATAGTAGCGCTGTCCTTTGTTCTCAAAAATCGTCGCGTCCAGTGAAAACGCCTCGAAAGAAAACGGGTCGTCCGCCGCGCGCTTCATCTTGCCTTTCTCGACCCAGGTACCAGTTATCGGATCCTCATCCGCGCACTCCAGTACATAAGGGCGGATTTCCCAGATATCGTCCTTGTCGCCGCCGGCGTAGTAGATGTACCATTTTCCATCCAGATAATACAGCTCCGGCGCCCAGATGTTGATGCTCATGATGCCGCTCTCATGCTTTTTCCAGATCATGACCTCCTCAGCGTCCTTCAGTCCCGCGAGCGTCTCGGAGTGCCGCAGCACGATCCCGTCATAAGCAGGGATCGAAGCCGTAAAATAATACGTGCCGTCCGTGTGCCGGTACACATACGGATCCGCGCGCTGCAAAATCCATGGTTCATTATAAATCAGTTCCGTCGATGCGCTTGTGCTCATTTCATAATCCTCCTCGTACAAATATTGGTTTCCACTTACATCATTATTTTTCGTTTCTGCCTGCCAAATGCATGCATTCCTACTGACACATGCACTCTCTGCCCACTCTCACTGCAAATCTCCTGCCGGACAAAGACAAAATCCGCTCCCGGCTGCGGCCTGCAGTGTTTCTTTCCCTGTCAGTCAATATTTCATTATATGTTTTTTTTGAAGCTTTGCAAGAAAAAATTTTTTGTTGCAGTTTTCACTTTTATTCGTTATAATGACAAAAGATTCTGTCTTCTTATACCTGATTTTGTGAATATTTACGTTCGGATTGATTCAGGCAACGATTGATATCCGTCTTATAGATGTGTGCTGTCAAAGACGTTTCCGTTTTCCGCTGCGAAAGCAGACAACCGGACATTTGGACACTGCAGCAGCTGCAATTACAAACATACCGGAAAGGACGCATTGCCATGATCCATATCGAAAATCTTGAAGAAGGGCTTCCGATTTTCAAAGCGCTCGGTTCAGAGGTCCGCCTCAGACTGATTCAGCTTCTGCTGGAAAATAAGGAAATGAACATGAATGAGCTGGCGTCGCATCTCGGCATTACGAATGGAGCGCTGACCAGCCATGTAAAAAAGCTGGAGGAAAGCGGTATTGTCACGATTTTAAGTGAGCATGCGGGACATGGCAACCAGAAGGTCTGCCGGGTGAATGTCGACAAAATCCTGATCGACATTATGCCCGAGGAGGAGGATTCCGCCTCGAACAGCTACTCCATCAGCATCCCGATCGGTCATTATTTTAACTACTCTGTTTACCCGACCTGCGGTCTTTCCACTGCGAAAAACCTGATTGGCGAGGTGGACGACCCGCGATTCTTTGCGCATCCGAAGCATGTGGACGCGCAGATTCTGTGGTTTGGAAAGGGCTACATCGACTACCGGATCCCGAATATGCTGCCTCCGGGCAATCATCTCGATCAGCTCATCATCTCCTTCGAGATCGGCAGTGAGGCGCCCGGCACGAACAGCGACTGACCCTCAGACATTACCTTTCTGCTGAACCGGACCAGGCTGGGCACCTGGACAAGCCCCGGCGACTTCGGCGATGTGCGCGGCATGTTCACCCCGAGCTGGTGGTTCCCGAACTGGAACCAGTACGGCACTCTGAAAATGATCGTGGTCAATAAAAAAGGCACCTTTATCGACGGCATAAAGATTTCCGACGTCTCAAGCAGCCGCCTCTCCATCGGCCCGCAGGACGACATCACGTTCCGCCTGCAGACCCAGGAGCCGGCCGTGAACGTCGGCGGCATCACACTGTTCGGTAAGGAATTCGGAAATTATAATCAGGATATCCGCGTGCGCGTGAACTACAGTCCGGGGTGATATGCCCCGGATTTTTTACTGAATAGATATGCAGCATTTCCTTTTCCCGCCCTCGCTAACAGCCAATAAGTCCTGTCACCACTTCCGCTCTACATCCGGGCATTTCCGGACTCTGATGGCTGCGCGCAGCTCCACAAAACAGCCGCATAACCGACACATTCCGTTAAGTATATGGGGACAATCTTCACAAATCGCAAGTCTTTGTTCATAGGTCTCCTGATCCACGCGGGCATCTTCATCCAGATTAGCAATATACTCCCCCAGCTTTTTGTGGAACTCTTCTTCCGTCTCCTGATACAAATGGCATTTCCGGCAGATTCTCAAATGTTCACTCATGGGTTCTCCTTTATTTCCGCGAAACCTCGCCTCGCGGGGCGCGTGTGGCGCTTATCCCGTCCGAAGGACGAGGATGCCACGCGGCGAGCGTAAGCCACTAAACACCCTACGCAGTCCTGCGCTCGAGTAGGAGGCGGCCTGTCGGCTCCTACTCGCCCGCGCGGCGCTGGATGTCCAGTGGACATCCGTTTAGCGCCGACCGAAGCGGAGCGTAGACCCGGGTGCGGCTTTAGCCGCAATACACCTTGCCCGGCTCTGCGCATAAAAACCCGCCGTGGTTATCCATGACGGGTTTTTCAACATAATTTTCTGTGTTTGGCGCAAGCCTGGCTTAGTTACTGCAGCTCGACGTCCAGCCGAACGACCGCACACGGCGGAATGGTAAAGGAAAGCCCCTGCTCTGTGACAGTAACGCCGCCAAACGGCTTTACCGTTACGACTTCCGGCTCCTCAAACGTGTTCTTCTCGTGCATTTCACCGGATACGGTTTCTGCGGTTACGGATTTTACCGCATGGCCGACGATGCTGGTCTCTACCGGATACGAGGTGTCCGCGGAAGCATTCGTTACCGTGATGTGCAGGATACCGTTTGCGTCCACGGAAGCGGACTCAGTCAGGTTTGGCAAATGGTATGTAATCTTGCGTCCGCCCTCACCGGTTCCGAACCGGTCGTCTCCAAGGTCGATCTCCTCGGTTTCGATCGAGCTGTCTACCAGATCTGCGTCCTGATGTACCTTGTACAGGTCAAATACATGATAGGTCGGAGTCAGGATCATGTCCGCGCCCTCGGTCAGGATAACCGACTGCAGCACATTGACCATCTGCGCGATGTTCGCCATCTTCACGCGGTCGGAATGCTTGTTGAAGATGTTCAGCGTGATGCCTGCCACCAGCGCGTCGCGGATGGTGTTCTGCTGATAGAGGAAGCCCGGGTTCGTACCCGGCTCTACCGTAAACCAGGTGCCCCACTCGTCCACGATCAGGCCGACCTTCTTCTCCGGATCATACTGATCCATAATCGCGCCATGCTTTGTCACGAGCTCGTCCATGAAATAGGCTTTCGCAAGCGTTTTATACCATACTCTCTCATCAAAGTCGGTCGCGCTGCCCTTGATCTGCCAGCCCTCCGGATGCACATAATAGTGCAGGGAAAGCCCGTCCAGATGTCCATGGAGACGCGGGTCGCAGTGATGATAGAGGGTCTTCAGCACCTCTTCCGTCCACTCATAATCGTCCACGTTCGGTCCGCTACAGATCTTCAGGATGCTGCTTTTTCCGCTGCTCGGATCCGGGTATTTATAGTCGCGCACATAGGTCTGATACCGGCGATACTCGTTCGCGTAATAGTCCGGGTTCATATTGCCGCCGCAGCCCCAGTTCTCATTACCCACGCCGAAGAAGCGAACCTCCCACGGCTCCTCATGGCCGTTTTCCTTGCGCAGGTTGCTCATCGGAGACATCCCGTCAAAGGTCATGTACTCGACCCACTCCGACATCTCGCGCACCGTGCCGCTGCCCAGATTCCCGTTTACATAGGCCTCGCAGCCCAGCTGACGGCAGAGCTCGAAAAACTCATGTGTACCAAAGCTGTTGTCCTCGATCACACCGCCCCAGTGTGTATTGATCATCTTCTTGCGGCTTTCCTTCGGACCGATGCCGTCCATCCAGTGATACTCATCCGCAAAGCAGCCGCCCGGCCACCGCAGCACCGGAATCTGAATGTTTTTCAGCGCCTCTACCACGTCCGTGCGCATTCCGTTCTCATTCGGAATCGGGGAATTCTCTCCCACATAAATACCTTCATAAATGCATCTGCCCAGATGCTCCGAAAAATGCCCGTAAATCTCTTTGTTGATCTTGCTGACCTTCCTGTCCGGATTGATTACTAATTTTGCCATGTAATTGTAATTCTCCTTTAAAATGTCATCACTTTACAGATTCGTAAAATATTATACACAAAGCCATAAAAATAGCAATACCTTTTTTCTGCGAATCACGGACCGGTTACCGTGGCCGGTTACCGTGTAACCCGTCAGTTATATTATGTCATCAGGAGCACAAAAAAGCAACCTCACGCCACATGGTTTTGACACGAAAAAGCAGGTTCCCATAAAATTTCAGCATGTACTTTGCACCATTTGTGATTCCCACTTGCGATGCCCAAAAAGAAAAGTCCTTGCCATGAAGGCACGAAAGGTTTAAAATACCGTTAACATTTTGAAATTGGAAGCAATTTTTATTGCGCGGCTCTCCTTAAAGAAAGGGGTTTT
This sequence comes from Lachnospiraceae bacterium, assembly GCA_021199475.1. Lineage (GTDB taxonomy): Bacteria > Bacillota > Clostridia > Lachnospirales > Lachnospiraceae > Choladousia. Next base: position 19,086 of record JAJQHZ010000095.1, on the reverse strand, counting down.
TTCATGGAAGAATTGCACAATCACACGGAAAACGCAGAAAAGTTTAAAAGCGCTCTCGATAAGGATGCCAGCATCTATCAGCAGCGCGAGGAGAAAAGCGCCCGGGAGCGGCTGGCCGAGGCGCATGGCTGGGAGAAGGTGGAATTCATCGGCGAATACTATGGCATCGCCATTCTGATTACTGTCATTGTGCTGGTCGTGGTCATCCAGTTTATCTATGGTCGGCTGACCTCTGTAAACACAGTCCTGAATGTTGTCGCGGTAAATGCCGCCGGTGAAGCGGACGAAGAATACGAGACTGCATGGTTTACCGAATTTCTCGAAGAAAATGAGATTAACACGTCGAAAAACGATGTCAATATCAACCGGACTCTTTATATTGATACCGATGAGAACACCACCTCCTATGGCACTGTTTACAGCACAGAATCCCTGGTAACCGTGTTCGGCACCGGCTCTGTCGATCTGTTTTTCGCGAATGACGAATACTTCGAGACCATGGCCTCCCTGCAATACGCGGGGAACCTCGAAACCTGCCTGACAGAGGAAGAGATTGCCTCCATCGACGAGGACCGGCTGGTCTACGTCACAATTGTGGATGACGACGAGGATTCCGAAGGCGAGCAATCCGATACAGGCGTAACCATCCTTGCCGGCATCCGCCTCTATGACGACAACGAATGGCTGGATGAGCTGGGCTGGTATACGGAAGGCGTGGACGTGACCGTCGGCATCGCCTCTCTCGCTGAAAACACGGAGCTCGCTACGGCCCTTTTGAAGGAAATTATATTTTAAAGGACTGTCATCTTAAGCGTATCCTTTTAACAAAATTCAAATCCCTGTTGATCCGGTAAATCGTGACGTTATCTGCAAATACAGCCTGTGCATACAAAAGTTACACAGGCTGCTTTCTTTTTTATTCTTATCTTGCAACTTTACGGATTCCGTAATAAAATGAACACATCCTGCAAAATCCACTGGCAGCCATCTGATTTCCTGCAGATTCGTTCCGAACAAAGTCAGTCCCTATCCTGCATCGTTTTTCCGATGCAGAGCGCAGACCTTGCCACATAATACGAAAGCACGACTTCCGTAGGCAAGGCTCTTTCTGGCGTGGCAGCCCGGATTTTTTCACGAATGCCGGTCGCATCAGTGAAAGGAAGGATTGTTATGAAAAACAAGAAACTATCAAAAGGTCTGTTGGCAGGCACCCTCAGCCTGTGTATGGTCTTCGGTTCTGTTTCTGTGGCTGGGGCGGAAGAATCCACCGAAGCAGAAACTGCCGCTGTGACCGGGGCCGCAGAGACGGAACTCGCAGCTGACGCAGAGGACACTGCCGAGGCAGAACCCACAGATGAGACTACGCAGGAGGAAACCGAGGCGGATTCCTCCGACTCCGTGGCGACTACCACGCATGTGTCGGTGCATGACCCGTCCATTTTTAAGAGCGAGGATGGACAGTATTACATTGTCGGCTCTCACATCGCCTCGGCGACGTCCTCGGACCTGATCAGCTGGACACAGCTGAGCTCGGACTACTCCGACGATACCGATGCCCCATTTTACGGGAATCTGCAGGAGACGTTTGCGGAGCCCTTCGAATGGGCAGGGTACGACGACGGCGACTGCGTCGGCAGCTATGCGATCTGGGCGGCGGACGCGATCTGGAATCCGTATTATGAGTGGGAGGACGGCGATACGGGCGCCTACATGCTGTACTGCTGCACTTCCTCTACCTGGCGGCGTTCCTGCATCTGTTATCTGGTATCAAAGGAAGTGGACGGTACCTACACCTACGGCGACACGCTGGTTTACTCCGGCTTTACCAAGACCGGGGAAACGGACGGCGACAGCACCCGCGACACCTCCTGGGACATTGATTACCTGAACCTGACGGAGCTGATCGCGCTTGGTTCTGAAAACGGCGGCATTGATGAGATCAGCGACAACTGGTTCAACGACGACGGCTCCTGGAACCACAACTACGCGCCGAACGCGATTGACCCGACGATTTTCTTTGACGCGAGCGGCGAAAAGCTGTACATGACCTACGGCTCCTGGTCCGGCGGTATTTTCCTGCTGGAGCTGGACCCGACGACGGGTGAGGCGATTTATCCGGGCGTAGATTCGACCGATGAGCTCTCCGGCAACTATGTGGACCGCTATTTCGGCGTACATCTGGCCGGCGGCAACCATGAATCCGGCGAGGGTCCGTACATCCAGTATGACGAGGAAACCGGATATTATTACCTGTATGAAACCTACGGCAGCCTGACCGCCGAGGGCGGCTACAATATGCGGATGTTCCGCTCCGAAAATGTCACCGGCCCGTATGTTGATGCAGCGGGGAACAACGCGGCAGACAACGGCGAGGACAATGAATCCTACGGCATTAAGCTCATTGGCAATTACTGTTTTTACGGTCAGATCGGAACGCGCTCAGCCGGGCACAATTCCATGCTGATTGACGACGACGGCTCCCGCTATCTGGTCTACCATCAGCGGTTTGATGTGACGCCGCAGCTGGAAGCGCACGAGGTCCGCGTCCACCAGCTGTTCCTGAACGAAGACCTCTGGCCGGTCACCGCAGTCTATGAATACGTTGGCGATGAGCCGGCGAATTATGAGGCTTCCGAAGTCATCGGCTCCTATGAATTTGTCAACCACGGTACAGCTACGGACGGCAGTATGCTGGATACCGAGCTGCTGACCCTCTATGAGGACGGCACCTTTGACGGCGCGGCCACCGGTACCTGGGTGAAAACCGATTCCGGAAATGGCTACGATTATGTGACCTTTACCATGGATGACGGCACAATATACAAGGGCTATTTCTTCCTGCAGCACAAGGACAGCAGCACTGAGACAGCCATGACCTTCACCGCTATCGGCACCGATAACTCCTGCATCTGGGGCAGCATGGTCGACATGGACGACCCGGAGATGGTGGTCGGCATGGCCTCCGTTTCCATCGGTCAGATGATTCCGGAAGCGACCTGTGAGGACATCGAGCTCCCGTCCGAGGTGCTCGGTGCGACGGTTACCTGGACGACCTCCGACGCATCTCTTGTCAGCGAGACTGGCGAAGTCACCCCGCAGGAGAAGCTGGTAAAAGCGACCCTGACCGCAGAGATCACCTACGGCGACGTCTCCGCCACTGAAGAATACAAGGTCGTTCTCCAGGGGGCATCCTCCCTGATCTGCGGCTATGATTTTGACGAAGAAGCCATTGAGGGAGCCTTTGTCACAGCCGTCGAAGGCTCCGCGCTGGATGAGAGCGCCGAGCTGGTCGGGGACGCGGCAATCGTCACCGATGAGGAGCGCGGCAGCGTTCTGCAGGTGACAAATGAGGAAGGCGCGAAAGGCGTGAATTATCTGAGCCTTCCGTCCGACACACTGAGCTCCGTATCAACCACCGGCTACTCGGTTTCCATGTGGGTAAATATCAGTGAGGACACCTGGGAGCACAGCGCCCTGTTCGAAGCGGACGCGAGCGCCAGCTATCCGCTGACCCGGATCGGTGCGAACCTGATTGCCCGCATCAACGCGAACGACGCCTATAGCGATGTGACCGGCTCTCTGCTGACCACCAGCGGTGAGCGCGGCGTATGGCAGCATGTTGTCTACACCTGCGACCCGTACGGCATCCGCGTCTACCTGAACGGTGAGCTGGTCGGCGAGGAATCCAAGGATCTGGCGAACTGCTTCAAGAAAGCAGCCACCGGCATCTCCCAGGCAACCGACATCTCCGTCGGCAGCGGCTACATCTGGGACGACGAAGACTGCCGGAACGTGCTGTTCGACGATGTGATGGTCTACAGCGGCGTGCTGACCCTCGCAGAAGTACAGGCCCTGTACGCGGGAGAGTAAGCTCTAACACTAAGCACACCAACTATAAGGAATTGCAAATCGCAGGCACTCAAGAACGAGTTTGCCCAAAATGACAAAATTGAGGCTCCTTTTATCCGGGCCGGGTTTTACAGATTATCTAATATGTGCAAAAGAGCAGGAGGCCGATGAAGACCCCCTGCTCTTTTTAAATCATTCATCTTTTCCATACTATACTATGCAGCAGGATGTATCAGGCATCCTCCCGCAAGCGATCTTCACTCCGGTCGCGTATATCCTGCAAATATCCTGCGCGAAATGATGGATGTTCCACGCCCGTCCTCGTTACATATCCCGGAAGCGTTTCTGTCTCTGCTCTGCCAGCTCCTGCGGCGTCTTGTCCGCGCATTCGTGGAAAAACTCCCGCATGTGCTTGTCAATAATCTTCGCGATCTCCTCCAGACTTTTATCCTCGGCCGGCTCGTCCTCGCAGATGATGCGCTCAATCACACCAAGCTCATAGAGCTCCTGCGCGGTCATTTTCATGAGCTTGACCGCTTCGTCCGCGCGGCTGGCATCCTTCCAGACAATGGAGGCAAAACCCTCCGGTGAAAGAATCGAATAGGTCGCGTTCTCCAGCATCCAGACCTCATTGGCGACGGCCAGCGCCAGCGCACCGCCGCTTCCGCCCTGCCCGATGATGACGGACAGTACCGGCACCTTCAGCGTGGACATTTCAAACAGGTTCCGGGCAATCGCCTCGCCCTGTCCTCTCTCTTCCGCTTCCATGCCCGGATACGCGCCCGGCGTGTCAACAAAGCAGATAATCGGCCGGTTGAATTTCTCCGCCTGCTTCATCAAGCGCAGAGATTTGCGGTACCCTTCGGGAGAAGCCATACCAAAGTTGCGGCCAATCGTCTCCTCGGGCGTCTTGCCGCGGTCCTGACCGATCACGGTCACCGGAATGCCGCAGTAGGTAGCAATACCGCCTACAATCGCGGCGTCATCGCCGAAATAGCGGTCGCCGTGCAGCTCTATAAAATCCTTAAACAGAAAACGAATGTAATCGCTCGCCACCAGACGGCCGGTCTTTCTGGCCTGATGCACCGCCTCCTGCGGTCCCGGGTTCCGCTTCGCAATCTTATTCAGTGTCTTCTGCCGCATCGTGCCTGAATACGGAGCCCGGCGGCTCTTTGGTGTCTTGTCCTTCCAGCTCTCGATCTGCCGCAGTACCGTCTCCGGCAATGTGTCATCAGAGGAGGCATGCAGATTGTTTTCCTCAGACCAGGTCTGCCAGCTCTGCTCCCCGCTGTGCAGCGCGAGCAGCATTCCCAGCACTGCCTTCTGATCCTTTCTTTCCACCACGCAGTCCACAAATCCGTGCTGCTGCTGGAATTCCGCTCTCTGGAACCCGTCCGGCAGCTTCTGACGGATGGTCTGTTCAATGACGCGCGGACCGGCAAACCCAATCAGCGCCTTCGGCTCCGACAGGATAATGTCCCCGAGCATCGCAAAGCTGGCCGTCACACCTCCAGTGGTCGGATCGGTCAGTACACTGATGTACAAAAGCCCCGCGTCCGAGTGATTCTTCACCGCGGCAGATGTCTTTGCCATCTGCATCAGGGAAACGATTCCCTCCTGCATCCGGGCTCCGCCGGAAGCCGCATAGCCGATCACCGGCAGCCGCAGCTCAGTCGCCCGTTCAAAGGCCCGGGTCACTTTTTCGCCTACATTGCGGCCCATGCTGCCCATCAGGAAACGGCAGTCGCAGACCATAATGACTGTCTCATGACCGTCAATTTTCCCGCGGCCGGTCACGATCGCCTCGTTCAGGGAGGTCTTCTCCTTCACCGCCGCCAGCTTGTCCTCATACTCCGGATAATCCAGCGGGTTCACCTCCGGCATCTCGGTGTCCCATTCTTCAAATGTGCCGGCGTCCAAAAGCATCTCAATCCTGCGATATGCATGCACCCGGAACTGATAGCCGCACTTCGGGCAAATGTAAAAATTATCCTTCAGCTCCTGCGCGGTAAATTCCGCGCCGCACTTTTTACAAGGACGCTTCTCCGGGCGCTTTTCCGGCTCCTTTTCATTTGTCTGCGTGCGTGCGTTCTTGTCAAAAATCTGTTTGAATGCATTGAATGGCATCTTGTTTTGCTCCTTTCACCGTCTGTACTTTTACCATCCGCATGGTTCCGGCCCTTAAGCCTCGTTCACCTTCGCCAGCTTTGCTGCCTGGTCGGCTGCGATGCAATTATCGATAATCTCCTGAATGTCGCCGTCCATAATTTTGTCCAGCTTGTAAAGAGTCAGATTAATCCGGTGATCCGTGACCCGCCCCTGCGGGAAATTGTAGGTGCGTATTTTCTCCGAGCGGTCGCCGGAACCCACCTGACTGCGCCGCGCCTCCGCCTCCGCATCATGCGCTTTCTGCAGCTCCAGATCGTACAGCTTTGCGCGGAGCACCTTCAGCGCCTTATCCTTATTTTTCAGCTGCGATTTCTCATCCTGACAGGAAATCACAATACCGGTCGGAATATGGGTCAGCCGAACCGCGGAATCCGTCGTGTTGACGCACTGACCGCCGTTTCCGGATGCACGGAAAACATCAAATTTGCAGTCATTCAGATCCAGCTGGACGTCCACCTCTTCTGCCTCGGGCATGATCGCCACCGTGATGGTGGACGTGTGGATCCGGCCGCCCGACTCGGTCTCCGGCACACGCTGTACCCGGTGCACGCCGGACTCATATTTCAGCATCGAATACGCACCCTGTCCGGTCACCATGAAGCTGACATATTTCATGCCGCCGATGCCGATCTCCTCGACATCCATGGTCTCTACCTTCCAGCGTCGGCTCTCCGCGTAGTGCACATACATGCGGTAAATCTCCGCGGCAAACAGCGCCGCCTCGTCTCCGCCCGCGCCCGCGCGAATCTCAATGATGACATTTTTCTCATCGTTCGGATCCTTGGGCAGCAGCAGAATTTTCAGCCTCTGCTCCAGCGCAGCGACCTGCTCTCTCGCCTCCGAAAGCTCCTCCTTGAGCATCTCGCGCATCTCTTCATCGGACTCCTCCTCCAGCATCGCCAGAGAGTCCTCCACCGTCTCCTGATTTTTCTTATAGTCCCGGTACGTATCCACCAGCGGCTGAAGGTTCGCCTGCTCCTTCATCAGCTTCTGAAACCGCGCCTGATCCGCAATCACAGACGGCTCATTCAGCATATTCAGGATCTCCTCAAACCGTATCAGCAAATCCTCCAATTTATCAAACATAATCTCCTCCAAGAGATGCCCGTCCCGACACCACCCGGTCATTTCCAGGCAAATCTTTCCTGACACACACCTCAGTAAATCCATTTTCACGCATCAGGTCCGACACCGCTTCCCCCTGGTCATAACCAATCTCCATCAGCAGCCATCCATCCGGCCGCAGATGATCACGGCTCTCACAAATGATTTTCCGATAAAAATCCAGGCCGTCCGCCCCGCCGTCCAGCGCCATGCGCGGCTCATGCAGGCGCACCTCTTCCGAAAGCTCCTCAATCACCGAAGTACGAATATAGGGGGGATTCGAAACAATCATATCAAACACGCCCTCGGCGCCTGGCACTGAAATCTGCGCAAACAGATCACTCTGAATCAAATGCACCCCTGCGTCAAGGCGCCGCGCATTCTCGCGCGCTACCGCCAGTGCCTCTTCGGATAAATCCGAAGCATACAGCTCCAGACATGAAGCCGACTCACCACCAGCCAAACGTCCGCCCATTCCGGTACCAACACTTTCCGAGTTCCGGCCATCCGGCAGATTGCCGCCGACTCTCCGTGCTTCCCACTGCTTCTCCAGACTGATGGCAATGCATCCCGACCCGGTACATAGATCCAGCACCCGATAAGACTGTAATTTCTTTTCCTGCTGTTCTGCAGCCGATCCGATGCCAATTCCGCCTCCCACACAACCATCAGGTATCTGGCTTCTCCCGCAGCTCGGATGGCTGCTGTCATTGCACAACAACCCGGCTCCTGTACGGCGGGCGGGTATTTCCCGCTCCAGAACTGACAGCGCCAGCTCCACCAGCGTCTCCGTGTCCTGCCTCGGAATCAGCACATGCGCATTGACCAGAAACGGCAGTCCCATAAACTCCTGCTCCCCGGTCAGATGCTGAAGCGGAATATGAGCGCCGCGCCGATTCACCAGCGCAGCATACGCATCACGCTGTTCCTCGCTTAAGCCTCTCTCCCGGTCCGCCAGATAGGAAGCTCTCGACACCCCGGTCACAAACTCCATCAGATACCAGACGTCCACAGCCGCGTCCTCGATCCCGCATGACAAAAGGTATCGCTTCGCCTCCTCCTGCGCACAGCACATGGAAACGGCTCCGTTTAAAACAAATCCATCCGTTCTCATCACACATTTCTTAATTTACGCGCCCTGTTCTGCGGTCTCCCCGACCTGTTTCCCCGCGGAGGCTTCCGCATCGGCCGGTTCCTCTTCCCACTCATAATGAGTGCCGAACTGCTCATTCTCGAACTTTTTCCAGTTAAAGACCGCCTCGACCGACGCGATGCCGACCTCAATCATCGAATCGTCCGGCTCCTTGGTCGTCATATGCTGCATCATCATGCCCGGGCGGCTCAGCGCGTTGATGAACTTATTGTCCGTCCTTCCGGCGAGCTGGATAAACTCGTAAGAAACGCCCGCAATCAGCGGCAGCAGCGCCAGGCGCAGAACAATCCGCCAGAAGGCCGTATTCACATGGAACACCGCGAACAGCGGGATGCTGAAAAGCATGATAAAGATGATACTGATAAACATGACAATGAACAAAAAGCTGGTCCCGCAGCGCTTGTGCTCGCGGGAGCATTTCCGCACGTTCTCCACCGTCAGCTCCAGACCATTCTCAATGCAGTTAATGCACTTGTGCTCCGCACCATGGTACATAAAGGTGCGCTGAATATCCTTCATGCGGGAAATCAGAGCAAGATACCCGAAGAAAATCAACAGCTTTACCGCGCTCTCAATCATCAGGAGCGCCGTCTCCGAGCTGATGACCGGGCGCAGCAGCCGCGAGATAAAATACGGCAGCATCATAAACAGCACGACAGAAAAGGCCAGCGAAAAAATGACAGTCAGTGTCATCAGCCAGTCGTCATCGCTGGAAGCTTCCCCGCTCTCCGCCTCTTTTTTGAGTTTTTTCTCACATTTCTCAAGCACATTCTCTGCCGCTTCTGTTTTGCCCTTCGCGCGCAGCTTCTCTGCTTTTTCGGAAGCCTTTTTGCGCGCCTTGCCTTCCCGCTCGGCCCGCTCCTGCTCCGTTTCCTCCGCAAAGAAGGACGCAGAAAACATCAGCGTCTTCATGCCAAGGATCATGGAATCAAAGAAATTCACAACGCCGCGGATAATCGGCAATTTTACAAACTTATGTTTTTGCAGCCGCTCACTTGAACAGTCCTGGACATCCACAACAATTTTCCCGTCCTGTGTCCGCACCGCGACCGCATACCGGCCTCTGTTGCGCATCATGACGCCCTCAATGACCGACTGACCGCCAATTCCAGATGGTTTCATAAAACCAGATCCTTTCTATAGGAAACGGCTACTGTCGTTTCCTATTATAAACAGCTTCAGGTAAAAACTTTCGTATATGACAAAAGCAGGTTGAGATTGTAACAACCCCAACCCACGTGCTTTTTGTGTCTATTTCTACTGAAGACCATACTTTTTATTGAACCGCTCAATACGTCCGCGCGCGGCAGTTGCCTTCTGCTGTCCGGAGTAGAACGGATGGCACTTAGAGCAAATCTCCACGTGAATGCTCTTCTTGGTCGAACCCGTCACAAATGTGTTGCCACAGTTGCATGTAACCTCCGCCTGATAGTATTTCGGCTGAATCGCTTCCTGCATTTTTTTCACCTCTTCTTCTCTATTTTGTGAACTGCTGATTTTCCTTCCTCATCGAACAAACTCCGGCCCGGATACGGCGCTTTCTGTCATTCTCTGTAAAACCGCCCATCTCCTGGCAAAGTCAAATCCATATCTGAAAATCAATTCCCGGTCAATGCCGCTCAAGTGATACCGCGGCAAGTCTCCCCGGACTATCCCTGCAAGTCCCTGCAGTTCATCTGTTTTGCACAGCAAACAGAGCATAGCATAATTCTTATTTAAAAGCAAGATAATTTTGCTTTGCACAGCCATTATTTTTCATCATACTTCCGGCCACCTCTATGCCGCGCCGTGCAAGGCCCCGACATCCACAAGTCAAATATCCGTGCAGGCTATGTCATAAGGTATCAGCTATGCCAACTGATCTACGCTTCGCGGGAATAAACGGCTGGCAGATTTTCCGGGCCGCCCCGTCCTCAGACTCCCTTTTGCCGGCGCACTCTCGTCACCAGGTCGCGGTTGTCCCGTGTATGGACAAACAGATTCAGGATGCTTTCCACCGCGTCGTCGGACTTCATCCCGTTCAATGCGCGGCGCATGTAATACATGGCCTCCTGTTCTTCGCGGTCCAGCAGCAGATCCTCCCGCCGGGTCCCGGACTTTGGAATGTCAATAGCCGGGAACACACGCCGCTCTGAAAGCTTCCGGTCCAAAACCAGCTCCATATTGCCGGTTCCCTTGAATTCCTCATAGACGACATCATCCATCTTGCTTCCGGTGTCCACCAGAGCCGTCGCCAGAATCGTCAGGCTTCCACCCTCGCGCATATTCCTCGCTGCGCCAAAAAATCGCTTCGGCATATGCAGCGCCGCCGGGTCGAGACCGCCGGAAAGGGTCCGGCCGCTGGGCGGAACGGTCAGGTTGTACGCCCGCGCCAGACGCGTGATGCTGTCAAGCAAAATAGTGACATCCTCCTTCTGTTCCACGAGCCGCTTCGCGCGCTCGATCACCATCTCAGACACACGCTTATGATGCTCCGGCGTCTCATCAAACGTAGAATAAATGACCTCGACATTGTCTCCGCGAATCGCCTCTTTGATATCAGTGACCTCCTCCGGACGCTCATCAATCAAAAGGATCAGAATCCGCATTTTCGGACAGTTCTTCAGAAGCGACCGCGCGATATCCTTCAGCAGGGTCGTCTTACCGGCTTTCGGCGGAGAAACGATCATGCCGCGCTGCCCCTTTCCGATCGGCGAAAACAAATCCACAATACGCATCGCGGTTCCTCTCGGGTCGCGCTCCAGGCGCAGCCGCTCATTCGGGAAAATCGGCGTCATATCTTCAAAATTTGAGCGGCGCATCGCCTCGGAAGGCGGAAGGTCGTTGATTCTCTTCAGATACAGCAGGGCGCTGAATTTCTCCTGCTGCGATTTGATTCTCGTGTTTCCGGAAATGATATCCCCGGTCTTTAAATTAAACCGGCGGATCTGCGATGGGGAGACATACACATCGTTGTCGCCCGGCAGATAATTGTCGCTTCGAATAAAACCATACCCGTCCGGCATCACTTCCAGAATACCGCTCACGGACTGGCCGCTGTCCAGCTGCGAAAGCTCTGCGGGCGGACGATCAATGTCCTGAGACCGGGATTCTCCCGCCGCATTGCGCGCGAGCGGTTCCGCGGAAGCATCCTCTCCCTCGTAGCCTCTGCGATTCTCAGAAATCGGAACCGGCTCCACGTAATTCCGGTGATTCTCAGAAGCCTGACCCGGCTCCACGTAATTCCGCCGGTTCTCAGAACTCTGACCCGGCTCCACGTAATTCCGGCGATTCTCGGAACTCTGACCCGGCTCTCCATTGCTTCTGTGCGTTTCGGGTACCTGGGTCGCCTCTGCATGAACCCGACGGGTCTCAGAAACTCCGGATTCCCCATAATCTCTGCGGCTCTCCGATCCGCCCGGCTCCCCATAATTCCGGCGAAAAGCCGGCGCATTATTCTGCGAGGTACGTACTTTCGGACGCTCATACGAGCGGCGTTCTCCGCCACTGCGTTCACCGGAAGGCCGCATATTCCCCTCTGGAATACGCCTGCGTCTTTGCGGCCCGCGCGTCATCCCTGTCTGCCCGGTTTCTGCATTCTTCTGATCGTCATCCGCGCCTTTCTTTTCCCTCGACGCATTCCGTGTCGTCCCCGCATTCTGATTTTCCCTGGCAGAGGTGCCCGGTCTGTGCTTCGGCTCTTCCCGTCCTTCGGGCGCTGCATCTTGCGCGCTGCCCGACGTTCCCGGCTCCATTGCAGCTATCTTTATTTCGTCCTTACCCGGCATAACAGCCTTCTCTTTGTCGTCCTGCTCCGGTACAGCAGCCTTCTCTTTTTCATCCTGCCCCGGCATAGCAGCCTTCTCTTTGTCGCTCTGCTCCGGCACAGCAGCCTTCTCTTTGTCGCTCTGTCCCGGCATAGCAGCCTTCTCTTTTTCATCCTGCTCCAGCATGATCTCAATCAGCCTTGCCTTTCTCATGGATGACGTTCCTTTCAGACCTCTGGCTTTTGCAAGGTCTTTCAGCGTCGCCAAAGAAAGCGATTCATATTTTCCTTTCATAAACACCTCATTAAATAAAGAATACGCAACTGCTTCACACCATACAGCTGCGGGCACAATTCCATTATTTTTTATAACAGAGAATTCCAGAGGACTTTCCTGTTATCTAAAAACGCTTTCCGCGTGTGGGAACTGCACTTTGATTCCTGGGAAAATGAATTGTCTGATTAGACAGAAACGTTTACCTAAATCTGTTCACTACGATAGCACAGCTTTTCACAATTGTCAAACCCCAAAATTTCCATATTGCAGATTACCTGCATCCCATGCTATAATCAGGCCGCATTCAACCTGAAACAGCGGCTCTGACTCATTTCCGAAAGGAGAACCGGCCCTCATGGGAAGCCGGGAGCAAGTGACCGCAGCCTGTCAAAAGATTAAATATCCGTGCAAGCTATGTCATAAGGTGTCGGCTATGCCGACGGATTCCTTATGACTCCGGCTACTTGTCTCGTTGCTTCGCGGAAATAGAGAGGAATGATCCTAATTATGAAAGCTCAGCTCCCTCCCTGCTACGACAATTACATCTTTGATCTCTACGGGACGCTGGTGGATATTCACACAGAGGAAGACTTCCCGCTGCTCTGGGAGAAAATGAGTCTTTTCTGCGGATACTATGGAGCACGGTATCTGCCGGATGAATTGAAACAGGCATGGAATCAAATGGCGCAGACGCTGCTGCGCCGGAAAGACCTCATCGAGGCTTCCGGGCGGTCAAACAGCTACGAAGCATTCCCGGAAATTGATCTCCGTCTTGTTATCCGTGAGCTGTATGCGCAGAAGGGTGTACCCGCCAGCCCGGAGCTCATCGTACATACCGGGCAGTTTTTCCGCGTCCTGTCCACGGAATACATCCGGCTGTATGAGGGAACCGTTGAAATGCTCTCGTCGCTTCGCGCATCCGGGAAAAAGCTCTGGCTGCTCTCAAACGCACAGCGGATTTTTACAGAATATGAACTGCATTTACTGGATATCGGCCATTGCTTCGACGGCATTCTGATTTCCTCGGATTTTGGCGTTGGAAAACCAAACCCGCGCTTTTTTCAGGAGCTCGTTATAAAATACGGAGTCGATTTTAAGCGTTCCCTATTCATCGGAAATGACGCGGTCAATGACATCGGCGGCGCGCAGGCAGTCGGGCTCGATACCTTTTACGTCCATTCCAATCTGTCAAACCGGCTGCCGGAACGGATGTCCAAAGTAAACTACCCGGTTCTGGATTTCACCGGCTGGGCCGTCTCCCCTTAGGATCGGTTCTGAAGTCAAATATCCGTGCAAGCACGGCTACTTGGCTCGTTGCTTCGCGGGAATAACTGATACATCTTGCACCGCCTAACGCGCGAATCGCGGGCCATAAAAGCCTCAACGCAGTTATTTCGTCGATTCCCGCAGGATTACCTGATAATTCAGCGGTACAAATTCCCCGTCCACCTTTTCGCCCAACTGCTCCAGCAAAAGCTGACAGGCGTTCATCCCGAGACTTTTTGTATTGAAATGCAGACTCGTGACCGCCGGGATATAGTATTCCAGAAGCGTGCTGTCATAAAGACTCGCCACCCGCATTTCCTGCGGAATCCGCACCCCGCGCTCGCGCAGACAGCCGAGCAGCATATTCGTGATCGCATCATCCATACAGACAATCCCGTCCGCTTTCGATTCCAGGATTCGGTCAACTGCGGAAGCCACCTTCGCATAACAATCCACATCCATAAACATCAGCGACTCATCCGCCCGAACGCGGTAATCACTGTGTGCAGCCTCATACCCGAGTACCCGACTCTTTGTCACCAGATGCGCGCGGCTTCCTCCGAGCAGCGCAAGACGCCGCAGCCCTTTCATCAGAAGGATTCCGGTCAACTCCCGGCTCCCTTCGCGGTTCTGGTTGTCAATCCAGATCAGTCCCGGCTCCTGTGCCTGGGGAGTCCCGATTGCCACGAACGGTACCTTTTTCTCCTTTAAAAATGGGCGGACCGAGGAATTCACCAGAGCGCGCGTCACAATCACACCGTCCACCTTGTGATTCGCGATCATGCGCCGCAGCTGATCCAGATTTTTTCCATCCACCATGGACAGGATCACATCATAATTATGCTGCGCGGCTTTCTCACAGATGCCGCTCATGCATTCCTTAAAAAACGGAAAATCAATCTCCGCATAATCCTCCGGCAGAAGCAGGCCGATATTATAGGTCCTGCTCTGTGCCAGCCCCCTCGCTATCACATTCGGCTGATAATCGCACCGCTCGATACACGCAAGCACCTTCTCCCTCGTCTCCCGGCTGACGCGGCCTTTCCCCGAAAGCGCTCTGGAAACGGTCGTCTTACTGATTCCCAGCTCACGCGCGACATCGTCGATCGTACAGCGTTTCTTCTCCCTGTCCGCCATAACACATCCCCCATTGCCAAATCCGCAGATCCTTTTCCAAACTACATATATTCAATCCCCATCAGGGTCAGCCCGTGCGCCTGTGCGGTATCTCCGGCGAGGCTTCGATCCTTCGCCAGCAGGATGTTCTCCATCTCTTCGGGCTCCTGCATGCCGCTCCCGATCCGCAGCAATGTGCCGACGATGATGCGTACCATATTGTACAGAAACCCGCTGCCGCAGATGCGCACAGTGATCATACCAGTTCCTCCGGCAGCTTCCCCGCAGGAATTCTGCCCGGCAGCCATCATCCCTCCCGCACAGTCCTCCTCCCGGAACACGTCCAGGCTGTAAATGGTCCGCACCCGGTTCGTCACCTCCGGCTTCGCGGTGCAAAAGCTGGTAAAGTCATGGGGCCCGACCAGGTAAGACGCCGCTTTTTGCATCCGTTCCACATCGAGATCCCAATAATAAAAAAGCGAATACAGGCGGCTGCACGGATCCGGGAAGCGGCGATTGCAGATTCTGTATTCGTAGGTCTTTTTCGTCTCACAGAAACGCGGATGGAACTCCGGCGCGACCTCGCGCGAATCCTGAATGCGGATGTCCTCCGGAAGCCGGGTGTTCAATGCATACGAAATCCGGTCTGCGGGCATTCGCGCGGATGTATCAAAGACCGCTACATTCCCCCGCGCATGTACGCCGGCGTCCGTGCGGCTCGCACCGAGCACATAGATATTCTCCTTCAGAAGCTCACTTAAATGCTGATTCAGCACAGCGGCAACGGATCGCCCGTTTGGCTGCACCTGCCAGCCGCAGTAATTTGTGCCGTCATAAGCGACCGTTAATTTTACCCGTTTCTTTCGGTTTTCCGTTTCTGCTCCATCCATCTGATTGCTCCACCGTTTTCTTTTACCAGCCAATCGCCCCGAACAGCAGCGTCTCTATCACATCAAAGCGACTGACCACAAACATGATCACAAAATAGCCAAGCAAGACCAAGTACGCCGCCCTGTCCCTTCCTTTATAGACCAGCGGGCGCATTTTCGTCCGGCCCTCGCCGCCGTGATAACCCCTCGCCTCCATCGCCATCGCAAGGTCATTCGCGCGCCGGAACGCGGAGATAAACAGCGGCACCAGCAGCGGCACCATATTCTTCGCTCTCTGTATCAGATTCCCCGACTCAAAATCCGCGCCGCGCGCCTGCTGCGCCTTCATAATTTTATCCGTCTCCTCCATCAGAATCGGGATAAAACGGAGCGCGATGGACATCATCATCGCAATCTCATGCACCGGAATACGCACCTTTTTCAGCGGAGAAAGCGCTTTCTCCATGCCGTCAGTCAGATCATTCGGCGTGGTCGTCAACGTCATGACAGACGAACCGATGATCAGATAAATCAGGCGGATCGCCATGGAGACCGCGGTCTTAATTCCTTCTACAGTAATCTGGAAAACCCAGAATTTCACCACCACTGTGCCCTGCACCAGAAACAGATTGAAAATCACGGTAATCATCAGGAGCATAATGATGCCTCTCAGACCCTTGATCATGAATTTGAACGGAACCTGAGACGTCTTAATCACAGCGGCGAGAAAAATCGTCGCCACAACGTAAGATTCTATCGTCCCAAATGCAAACAGTGATATAATAAATATCAACGTGCCTGCGAGTTTTACTCTCGGGTCCAGTTTATGAATGACCGAATCGGTCGGATAATATTGGCCTAATGTAATCTCTCTAAACATGGGATACTTCTTTCTGTCAGGATATATAATTCACATTTATTTCCAGCATGATTGCATGCACCGGATGCGGATGATCCTTCCACGCCGTTCTGTCTGCGCCGACGATTCCGTTACCGCGCTTTCATGGACAGACCTCCACACAAAATTTTCATTTATTTGCAAGCGGCAAGCTTCCAGACACTCATGTATTCCGGCGCAGGCATTTCGCAATCGACTCCGCCGCCTCGCTGGCCGTCGCCGCATCGGTATCCACATCCCAGCCCCGCTCCGCCAGCTCATGCATCAGGTAAACCTCCTGCGGAGCGGCCAGCCCGACCGCCTCCAGTTCCTTATAGTGGCGGAACACGTTTCGCGGCGTGTCATCGTACATGACCTCGCCCTTATTCATCACAATGATGCGCTCTACATACCGGGCGACATCCTCCATGCTGTGGGATACCAGCACGACCGTAATCTTCCGCTCCCGATGCAGCCGCGCCACCTGATCCAGAATGTCGTCCCGCCCTCTCGGGTCAAGTCCGGCCGTCGGCTCGTCCAGCACCAGCACCTCCGGCTCCATCGCCAGAATCCCCGCGATCGCCGCACGGCGCTTCTGTCCGCCGGAGAGTTCAAACGGAGATACAGTATAGTATTCCTCTCCCAGTCCAACCAGCGCCAGAGCATCCTTCGCGCGCCGCTCGATTTCCTCCTGCGAAAGCCCCAGATTCTTCGGGCCAAAGCAGACGTCTGTAAACACATCCGTTTCAAACAACTGATATTCCGGGTACTGGAATACAAGACCGACCTTACTGCGGAGCTGCTTCATGCTGTAGCCCTCCGCATAGATATTTTCACCATTATAGTAAATCGTCCCGGAGGTCGCCTTCAGCAGCCCGTTCAGATGCTGGATCAGCGTCGATTTTCCCGACCCGGTATGGCCGATAATCCCGATAAACTGTCCGTCCTCCAGCTCCAGATTAATGTCCTTCAGCGCATGCTGCTCGAACACTGTACCATTACTGTAAGTATAATTCAAATGCTCGATTTTAATTGACACAGCTGCCTCCTCTATCTGTTTTATTCCGACATCTTCCGATATTCCTCAAGCGCCTCAACCAGCTCGTCGTTCGATAAAATATCCGGCCGCAGGTCAAATCCCATCTTTCTCAGATCGTGCGTGACCAGCGTGGCCTGCGGAACATCCAGGCGATAGGATTTGAGCTCCTCCACGCGCCCGAACACCTCATGCGGCGTCCCCTGCATGACGATTTTCCCGTCATCCATCACAAACACCTTGTCCGCGTCGATGACTTCCTCCATATAATGCGTGATCAAAATCACCGTCACATGCTCCGTCCGGTTCAGCTCATGGACCGTCCGGATGACCTCCTTGCGCCCATTGGGATCCAGCATCGCGGTCGGCTCATCAAGCACAATACACTTTGGGCGCATCGCTACCACACCGGCAATCGCCACGCGCTGCTTCTGCCCGCCGGAAAGCTTATTCGGCGAATGGGAACGGTATTCCCACATCCCGACCGAGCGCAGACTTTTCTCCACTCGCTCCCAGATTTCCTGCTGCGGTACCCCCATATTCTCCGGCCCGAAGCCGACGTCCTCATCCACGATGGTCCCGATAATCTGGTTGTCCGGATTCTGAAAAACCATCCCCGCTGTCTGCCGGATCTCCCAGAGCTTCGACTCATCCTGCGTATCCTTGCCGTCCACGTAGAGCGTGCCCTCGCTCGGCAGCAAAATCGCGTTGATATGCTTCGCCAATGTCGACTTTCCGGAGCCATTGTGCCCCAGAATCGCGATAAAATCGCCGGCCTCAACGTCCAGGTCAACGCCGTCGACCGCCCGCGTCTTCGACTCTACATTTCCATTTTCATCCAGTTTCAGATAATCAAAAGCGAGCTTCGCCGCTGAAATAATTCCCATTCTGTCTCCTGTGTGCCAGTAATCATGATTCGATACCGAAAAATGCAATTTTTCGGCTTCCTATAACTTCTGCCCGATTATACCAACTTACCCTGTAAAAAGCAAGGATGAATCGCAAGAAAGAAGATTTTGAAAGAAGATTTGATTGCAGCTTTTATCGCAGACAATGAATTACAATGTCATGTTCCGAGCAGTTACCAAAATCCCAGTTCCCCCGCCAGCGCCAGCGACGCATGATTCTCCTCACGAATTTTCAGTCTCACCTCGTCTGCTCCCAGGCGTTCGCGCGCATAAGTAAGTGCCGCCCGGCACATCTCCGTGCCAAAGCCCTGACGGTGATATGCAAAATCAAGCATATACTGCATCTCCAGAATCAGTTTTGAGTCAGCCAGACCCTGGTTGTACTCATTTTCCTGACGTTCTAGCGGCGGTTTTCCGTCTGTTCGGCCTTCATTCATTTGACCATTATCCATCAGGCCTTCATCCATCCGTGCCTTATCCAATCGGCCATTATTGTTCGCCGTTCGTTCTTCGTCTGCCTGATCTTCATTGATTCGTCCGTCATCTGTCCTGCGTTCGCATGACTGACCTTCCTCTTTCTGGTATTTGCCCGCCTCGCGTTTGCATAACTGGCCTTCCTCTTACTGATAATTGCCTGCCTCACGTTCGCATAACAGGCCTTCCTCTATCGGATAATTTCCTCACACGAGTTAGCATAACTGCACTTCCTCGAACTGA
>JAJQHZ010000029.1:2044-25511 GCA_021199475.1 Lachnospiraceae bacterium | reverse complement strand
AACTGCAGCAGCGGGTTCACGCCCAGGTTCATCGTCAGCCCGTCGTCCGGATCCACACTGTAGTACTCCGCCGTCTCCGTCCGCATATTCGTGGAACTCACCGCCGTGTACCTGGTAATGAAATCTGAAAAAAAAACTGGAAAACCGGTGCTTATGCGCGATATCCAGAACCGGCTCGCTGCCGTATTTCCGCAGTTCCAGCTTTCCTTCCCGATTAATCAAAAAGAACCCTCCCAGAACCTGCCCCACATAATGGAGCACGTCCCGGTAGGTCTCAATGTCCTCCTCAGAATAAATGGAAAGCGTCTCGGACCCGTTCGCCATCGCCTCAATCTCATCCTGCGTCTGCGCCATCTCCACCGAGCAGGCATGGCAGCACAGGTTAATGAAATCATAGGCCGTGCCGGTACTCTGGAACCCGTTGAAGCTTTTCTCAAACCGCAGCATATAATCATACGCCTTGATCTCAATGCACTTCGCCGTCCGGTTCGCCTCCGACACCTCAAACACGCCCATCGGCACTTCCTCATAACTGCCGTCCGCCAGCCGCAGGAAGCAGGAAATCTCCACAACCGCATCCTCCAGCGTGTACCTGTCCACCTCGGACAGGAGCGTGATCCCCAGCTCAGAGGAATACACCGTCCCCAGTTCAATCTCCGTACTCTCACAGCACTGGGAAGAAATATATCCGGATCCCTTCAAAATATCGCTATAGCCAAACTCATACACCTTCCCGGCAGTCGTCGTGATCGTACCGGCCCAGTAATAGTTCCGGGTATTCGCCGCTACCGCCGTAAGGAAAGCATCACTGACCGCACACATCTGCCACCGCCTCCTTCCATACATTAAAAAAGCACCAGCTGCCGTGACTGATGCTCTGTGTAAAAATGCTCTGTTATAAATTTGTTACTGACAACCTGGAAGTTGTGATTGATTAGTAACTAATCTTACTCTCGTTTACGTTCAGGTAACCTTGATATTCCAAATTATATAATAACCACCCTATGGTAGAGGAATTATCTCACTGTCAGGTTTATTTGCATTATATATATCAATTGACTTCGTATTTCTATCATAAATAAAATCGCACTCTACATCTCCGTCACATGGTAACACTGAAAAATGTCCCATTATCATGTCATCATCATAACTGCTATTTTTGTAATAAAAATTTATATAAAATGCCATGTATAAACTCCTTACTTTCGTTTTTTCGCTCTGTGTAATACCTCAGCAAACTGTAGGTTGTCGCTGGAGATTTATACCAACCAAAGACAAAACGCACCGTTTTATAAATCGGAAAAATCAAATTGTATAAGTACTTTTTTGATGTCGTCATATATACTCTTATCATCATAAATGAGATAACAATCCAAAGGGATAAGTGTTCGAATTATAAGCATCTCTTTTATTTCGCAGACAAAATCTTCTATACTATAGCAGCTATATGTAAGGATTACGTCTTCTCTGTCACCATATATTTGTACGTCGGCCATGTCAAATGCAAGATGCCAAAGTGCTTCTTTTCTTCCATAGAAAAACACATCAGTAACTCCCGTCTGCATAACCATCTGCAACGCTTCTTTTTGTATGAAATCCATATCTTCTGCGTGGTCAACCACATAGAATAAAGCGGAATAATGCGAAGGATTAAGAGATACTTTTCCATAATAAATATTAGTAGCCTGTAATCGATTATTTAACTTTTCATATCTATCCATTGTGTTAAGTCACCACCATAAATCCTCAAGACCCAATCCATACTTCAACACTATTTTTCGGACAATTCCGATATGTCGGGCTGTCTTTTCACCCGACTGCTTCAAAGTATATCCGATGTCATCCCTTAAAGCAATCGGAAAATGCTTAAGATTTCACAAAATATCAGAAACTGTCAAAAAATCCGCACCTTCTGAAAAAATCCCGGATCTGCGAAAAATTCCACAGAAAAGGTGCGGATTTTCTTTAAAAGGAATCGAAATCCTTCTGATCCGCCAGCCTTGCATACTTACAGGAATCATTCCCGCTCTCCACATACATATCATTTACCATCCCGATACTCAGCAGATCCAGATCCCGGATATTGATCCCCAGCTGCACGCACCGCAGGAGGAAGAGCGGGGTTGTCATCTCCCGCTCACTTCTGCGAAGTTTTTTAGATTCCGCCCCGGTCTGGATATTCAGGCCCCACAGCTTAATGATCTCCGGCAGCACCTGGTAGATGGAAAAAGTATTGAACTCATCCAGCCACTCCTCCGGAGAATCCGACACCGTCTTCGGATCCGCGTGCTTCGCCATGATATAGGCGATATTCTCAAACATTTCCAAGGAGAACATATCCAGCCCGGACTCCTTCTCATCCGACTCCCCCACGGCCTTTTCTAGCAGCCGCAGGTCCTTGTAAATATCCCTCTAGAATTTCAATCGGTAAATCCGCAGGATCGCCGCACTGGCCTTGAACACCACATCTTTCCCGTCAATCTGAATTGTTTTCTTCATCCCCATAAATCTTATCCTCCATCAGAAAAGCAGCGGTCATCGGTATTATCCGATTTTGCCGCTGCTTTTTCCTTACATTGTGACATCTATTGTCACTTTCTTTGTGACATCTATTGTGACATTTACTCATTTATCAGGCCTGATATTCCTGAATCTGAAACTCGATAAATGATGTTCACTCCATTATTTCCCAGTACCCCTTCCTGTGTAAATCACATTATTGAGTTTTTAACGTTTCCGCCCTACAATACGGTAATAATCCTTCATATCAATCATAAGGTCCACATAGAACTTCGGACTGCGGAACGGGTCTAAAATGGTTTGTGAAGAAGACAAATCGTCTCGACGTTCGCGGTCTGCGGAAACATGTCCACGCAGCAGAGCCGTTCCGGCTGATACCCGCTTGCCAGCAGCACTTCCAGATCCCGCGCCAGGCTGGTCGGCTTGCAGGAGATGTACAGAATATAGGGCACGCCGTAGGCAATGATTTTCTGCAGTGCCTTCGGGTGGACTCCATCGCGCGGAGGGTCGAGCACGATAAAGTCCGGGCGCTCCGGTATCGTATCGAGTACCTTCAGGACGTCACCAGCCAGAAAGATACAATTGTCAAGATCATTCATGCGGGCATTGACGCGCGCCGCCTCCACGGCTTCCTCCACAATCTCCACGCCGATAACTTTTTTCGCGACCGGCGCGAGAATCTGTGCAATTGTTCCGGTTCCGCTGTACAGATCGAAAACAGTTCCTCCAATGCCGCTTTCCTGTACGTACTTTCGGGCAATGCTGTAAAGGACTTCAGCGCCGGACGAGTTTGTCTGGAAGAAAGAAAATGGCGTGATTTTGAAACGAAGCCCCAACAGGGTTTCATAAAAACAGTCCTGGCCGTACAGAATGGTGGTACATTCACTTTGGACAACATCCGCAACCGAGTCGTTTCGCATATGAAGGATGCCTGCGATGCGGCCCTCCAGGTTCAGGGACATCAGACATTCTACATACTGCTGCATGACTGTTTCAAACGCTTCCGCCTCCCGATTGTCCTGAGTCTCGCGATCTTGCATTCCTCCCTGCTCACCCCAGGCTCCCGTGGTGACCAGGCAGACCAACATGTCCCCGTTTTTCTCCGACCGCCGCAGCAACAGGTGGCGCAGAATGCCCTCATGCGTTATTTTGTGATAGTATGGAATCTGCCGTTCCTGAAAAAAGGACAGGGTTGCTGTCAGGATTGCCGTCATGTCGGAATGAACCAGCCGGCATCCGGAAGCGGTCAGGACATCGTAATGGCTGCCGCGCTTATGCAGACCAAGGCAGAGAGGACCATCCTTGTATGCGTCTCCAAAGGAAAATTCCATTTTGTTCCGGTATGCAAATTCCTTCGGGCTTGAGTGGATTCCCTCGAAAATGTGCCATGGTGACGTGCCTGCATTCTCATGATACCGAGATGCATTTTCCACTCGTTCGTCTGCGCACTCACTTCCATCGGCAGCTTTCCCATCGCACACGCTCGTATCCATCCGTTCGATGCCTGACTCTTTTTCACATTTGCTGGCACTCACCTGTTCGCCGACCGACTCTTTCTCACATTCGCTGGCACTCACCTGCCCACCGACCGACTCTTTCTCGCATTCGCAGGTACTCACCCGTTCGCCAGCCAATTCTTTCTTGCATTCGCATGCATCAGGTTCGCCTCCTGCCTGTACAGGTGCACCCCCGTCTGCATTGCGCAGAACCGGCTCCAACAGCCGCCTGACCTGACCGGCCTTCAGACGCAGCTGCTCTTCGTATGGCATCGTCTGCCAGGTGCAGCCCCCACAGTCTGGAAAGAGGTCGCAGACAAGCGGGCGGCTTTCCAGGGGAGATGGCTCCAACACCTCCAGCAGACGCCCTTCTGCGCGCCCGCTCCGCTTTTTGGAAATCATGAAACGGATTTTCTGATCCGGGAATGTATTTTTGACCGTTACGATGCCTTCCTCTGTGTAAATGATTCCCTTGTTTGGGAAATCAACGCGCTGGACAATGCCGTCCATAATCTGTCCTTTTTTCATACGAATCTGTATCCTCTCTCCTGTACGATCTCACTCTGGCGGTACCGGAACCAGCCTATTTCCGTTTTACGCAAGGAATTTACTTACGTTTCAAAAACCTGTCCTGTACAAAAATCAAGCAGATGCGTTTTGCGTTTGCATCTGCCCGATGATTAAAAATTCATTTTTGCTTCAAAACATTTGTAATAACCAATTGTTTTTGCGGCAACCTGGATCCTTACTTATTCTTCCATTTCACTTCAGCAGCCCACTTACTCTGCTTCTTTCTCCGGAGCATCTCCCACTGCTGCATCCTCGTCAGCGGCTTCTTCCTCAGTTGCCTCTGCCTCTTCCGGCTCCTCGCCAGAAGCCTCTGCTTCTTCTGCTTCTTCTGCTTCTTCTGCTTCTTCCTCGTCCTCCGCGCTGTCATCCTCTGCGGCGTCATCTTCCTCATCGTCTTTCTCCGGGAAATCGTCATCATCGAAGAAGTCGTCAAAATCGTCGTCGAAGTCATCCTCAAAATCCTCGAGATAATCCGGCGCGAAATAACGGTATACCGCATACGCGATGCCCGCGACTGCCGCTATCGCACCGATGATGGCAAATATCCACAGGGCTGTGTTCTTTTTCTTTTCCTCGTCGTGTTTTTTCAATGCTGCTACCAAATCGTCAACTCTTGTCATGCTCTGCACGTCCTTTCTTGTGTCTATTCACAGATTGAATGATAACCGGCGTAATAGTAAACGACGTAAGTCGTTTTACTTTGCCGCTTATCCGCTCCGCTGCCGCGCATACAGCCGCGAAGCTTCTTTGTTTCGGATAGTATATCACACGAAATCATTTTTTACTATATGTTTTTTCCGGCAAACTCATTTTTTATTTTTCCGGTAAACCTTTTTTATAATCTTATTTCAAAATTCATCTAAGATATTATATGTTCGATGCACCATATCCGCTTATTCAGACCTTTTTCTGTTTTGCAAAAGCCGTAAACATTTTCTTGATCCCGGCACGATCAAATACCCGCTGTTCAGACCTTTTTCAGCTTTGCAAACGTCGCAAACATTTTCTTGATCCCGGCACGGTCAAATACCCGCTGTTCAGACCTTTTTCAGCTTTGCAAATGCCGCAAACATTTTCTTGACCCCGACACGGTCAAAATTGACGGTCACTTCGTAGTCGCGGCCACCCTCAACAATCGCTTCAACGGTGCCGACGCCAAATTTCACGTGTTTCACGCGGTCGCCGACCGTGTAGTCCAGACTGTCAGATTTTTTTACCTGAAACTGCTGCGGGACAAACGCACGGCTGTGGAATGCTTCTCTCGCCTGCCGGTATGCATTTTGATTCAGATTGCGCGCGCGCTGCGATTCCTTTAAGGGGTTTTCTGAACCAGACGCGCCGCCGGATGCGACAGCGCCATTTTTCGCGGAGGTTCCTTTGCCGACGGAGGTCTGTATGGAGGTATCTAAAAGCAGTTCCTCCGGTATATCCTCGACAAAGCGCGACACGCGGTTGAAGTGGACGTCCCCGCGCACCATGCTCTGGCGCGCTGCAGTCAGGAACAGCTCCTTCTGCGCGCGCGTGATTCCCACATAGCAGAGTCTCCGCTCTTCCTCCAAGTCAGTCTCGTCGTCCGAGGTGATGCTCATATAGCTCGGAAACATTCCATCCTCCATGCCAGTCAGGAAAACGACCGGGAATTCCAGGCCTTTCGCGCTGTGGAGGGTCATCATCAGCACCTGATTCGTGTCGTCAGACACCTCGTCGATGTCCGCCACCAGCGCCACTTCCTCGAGAAATCCGGACAAGGACGGCGTTTCCGCGTTTTTATCGTAGGAGGCGGCCTTGTTCAAAAGCTCGTCGATATTTTCCTGGCGTTCCTTCGCCTCCTCGCCGCCCTCGAGCTCCAGCTCCTTGCGGTAGCCGGTCACCTCCAGGACATCCTCGATCAGCTGGCGGACGGAATACTGCTCTGCCTTGCTGCGGAAAGTCTGGATCATCTGCACAAAATCCAGCAGCTTCTGTTTTGCCGGTCTGTTGATGGAAGCAATCTCCCCGGCCTCGCCAAGTGCCCGGTAAAAGCTGATGTTTTCGCGAAGCGCGTATTCCTGCACATGGGCGATCGTGGCCGCCCCTATCTTGCGCCGCGGCACGTTGACGATCCGGCGCACGGCCAGGTCATCCTCGGCATTGTCAATCGTTTTCAGATACGCAAGGACATCCTTGATTTCTTTTCTTGCGTAGAACTGGATTCCACCCACAATTTTATAGGAAATGTTTGCGAGCAGGAATTTTTCCTCGAACATACGGGACTGCGCGTTGGTCCGGTAAAGCACGGCAAAATCCTTATAGTCCGCTTTTTCCTGATTGACCATCGTACAGATCCGGTCGGTGACATAATCCGCCTCGCCGTATCCGGTCGCCAGCTGGCGGAAATGAATGCGCGCACCCTCCCCGTTGGCTGTCCAGAGCGTCTTTTCCTTGCGCCCGACATTCTTTTTTATCACGGCATTGGCCGCATCCAGAATGTTCTGTGTCGAGCGGTAATTCTGCTCCAGCCGAATGACCTTCGCATCCGGGAAAAACTCTTCAAAATTCAGGATGTTCCCGATGTTCGCGCCGCGGAATTTATAAATCGACTGATCGTCGTCGCCCACGACACAGAGATTCCGGTATTTGGACGCGAGCAGGCTGATCAGCTGAAACTGCACCGTGTTCGTGTCCTGGTACTCATCCACCAGGATGAAACGGAAACGCTCCTGATAAGAATCCAGCACCTCCGGGCAGGTCTGAAACAGCTCCACCGTTTTGCACAGCAGATCGTCAAAATCTAGCGCGTTGCTCGCCCGCAGCTGCCTCTGGTACTCGGCATAGACCTTTGCAGCCAGCTTCATATTATAATCATCCCGCGCCTCGGCCCGCGTCATATATTCCTCCGGGGAAACCATCTCATCCTTTGCAGAAGAAATGATGTTCATAAAGGTGCGCTCCTTGTGCTGCTTGGTATCAATTTTCAGGAGCTTGCAAATATCACGGACGACCGACTTCTGATCATCCCCGTCGTAAATTGTGAAATGATTGCCATAGCCAATCCGGTCAATGTAGCGGCGCAGAATCCGCACACAGGTGCTGTGGAACGTCGACACCCAGACTGCGTTCGCAGGAAGCTCCTGATTGGACTCCATCTCCGGCCGGTTCAGGATCCGCTCGACGCGCTCCCGCATCTCCCCGGCTGCCTTATTGGTAAACGTAATCGCCAGAATGTTCCATGGGTTTACCCCCATCTCTTCAATCAGCCAGGCGACGCGATGCGTCAGCACCCTCGTTTTTCCGGAACCGGCGCCCGCCAGAATCAGCAGCGGCCCCTCATAATGCTGCACTGCCTCCTGCTGCTGCGGATTCAGCGAATCATAAATGCTCATTTTAGGTATTCCTCACTTCTATCGTATTTTCTTTTTCTTACCATCAGAGTCCCGTGACCGGCGGACCGTATCCGCAAAAGCCTGCTCTCTATTTTCATACAGTCCCTGTAGCATGTACAGCGACCTGTCCTGAACCATTACAGGCTGCCCCTTCATTCCTCAAACCTTACGACGACCGTATATCCGCTCTCATCCGTCCGCACCTCGGTCACCACGCCGTCGCGCGTCTTCAGCCGCTCCCGGTTTGTAAAATTCGCCGACATTGCCACCGCCGGCTCGATGGTATAGTACCAGCTCAGCGGCAGGACGCCCTCCGACACATGTACCGGGTCGCCCGGCTTCACCAGATTGGCCCGCTCCATCTTAAATTCCATCTCTCTCATGGCTTTTCCTTCTTATTGTTTTATACATTTTTTACTTGTCATCCGGTTTTGAAAACTATATAATGACAGCATACGCAATCTATGGTATCACAGTCAAATATTCGTGCAGGCTATGTCATAAAATGTCGGCAAAGCCGACGGATCTACGCTGCGCTTCGATCGCCACTTAGCGGTCCTGCGTGCCAGCGGCACGCGTTAGGAACCGACCGAAACGCAGTGCAGATACCACTGCATGATCCTATACGAGGTATCTCTATGAACCAGACAAATACAAAACTGCTGACCGATATTCTGCGGAAAATCGCCAGCACACCGCATGTGAAGCCCGGCGAGGTCCCGGACATCGACCTCTATATGGATCAGGTCACTACCTTTATGGACGAGCATCTGAAGGATACGCGCCGCCACGAGGATGACAAAATCCTGACCAAAACGATGATTAACAACTACACAAAGAAAAAGCTTCTGCCTCATCCTTCGAAAAAAAGATATTCGAAGGAGCATCTGCTTCTTCTGATTTTCATCTATTATTTAAAAGATTTTTTGCCGCTAACCGACATCCAGATGATCCTCGCCCCGATTATCGACCGTTTTTTCCAGACCGACGCGACCATCTCCATCGAGAGTATTTACGCGGAGGCGTATGAGCTGAGTGAAGAATGGGTCAATATCATCTGCCATGACGTCATGGACTCCTGGCATACCGCCTCCAATTCATTCGGGGACTGTCCGGATGAGGATCGGGAATCGCTGCAGATTTTTTCCTTTATCTGCATGCTGAGCTTCGATATCTATCTCAAAAAACAGGTGATTGAACAAATGATCGACGGTTTAAATATATCCTGAGTTTATCACGACTGAGAATTGATGTAAAGAGATTAAATTCCTGTAACCGTCAAAATGTTCTGTCAGCCTCAAGGACATGTTTTTTCATTCCAGAGCATGGAGCACCCGCATTCAAATCGTCTTCGACGATGAGCAGGTGCGTAGGTGGCAAGGTCTATCCCACCCGCTTTTTGGGTGGGATGCCGCCCGGCGAGGGTATCCTCCCGCAAGCGGGTCTTCGCTCCGCTTCGGTCGGTGCTTAACGCGTGCCACTGGCACGCAGCACCCCTCCTTACCACAGATTATGGAAGATTTGCGAATTATTCCTCCCGGAATTGACGAATCGCCGGAACAAGTGTAAAATATAAAAAACGTTTTGCTTTCTTCGGAATATTTTTCAGACTATTATCAGAACCGAGGTGACCGGAACATGCCTTTTACCGAAAATACGATCAATGTCCAGTCGACGGACCGCTCAAAGCTGGTCTCCAACACCCAGAAGCTCCGTGATCTTGCTGGTCTTCTGCATCATTCAGGGATTTCCATTTTCGAATATTTCCCGGATGAGGACGTCATGCTGATTTATGACGGGAAGCTCCGGATTCAGCGGAATCTGCCCCACTACCTGGAGCGTTTTGATGAACATACAGAGGTCGCAGGGGAAGACCGTTTCCGCGTCATTGATCTGATGCATGGCAAATGCCATGAGCCGGTAAAGGTGAAAATGCGGGATTCCGACGGGCACTGCTCCTACTGTATCATTTCCCTCTCGCCCTACAGCGTTTCGGACGAGCCCGGACACTCTCTCATCGGAACCATCACAGACATCACACTGGAACAGGAGCGGGAGGAGATTCTCAAGGAAAAAGCGCAGCGCGACTCCCTGACGATGCTCTACAACAATTCCTACGGCAGACAGAAAATCAATGACTACCTGCGGACCAAGAATCCCTATGCGTCCTGCGGGCTGCTCATTGTCGACATCGATTATTTCAAAACCGTCAATGATGTCTACGGTCATCTGTTCGGCGATACCGTGCTGACAGAACTCGCCGCTCTTCTGGCCAGGACCTTCCGCCGCACCGACGTGATCATGCGCGCGGGCGGCGATGAGTTCGTCATCCTGCTGGAGGATATCCGTCATTCTTCGCTGCTCACCAAGACCACCGAGCTTTTGAAAAAGATTCGCACGCTCCGGTTCCGTGAAAACAATTCCACCATCACCTGCAGCATCGGCGTCTGCTTCCTCCCGGAAAACATTTCCGGTTATACCTACAACCAATTGTTTGCCAACGCGGACTGGGCGCTCTACCGTGCCAAGGAGCACGGACGGAACCGCTATGAATTCTGCGACTCCCTGAAGCGTTATGAGGAGTCCTCCGTCCACGATGAACTGAAGCAGCACTCCGATATCGATACCCGCTTTCTGCAGGGCGACGTAGAATCTACGGTTCTGGAAATTTTTGAAAAAATGAACAGCTTTGAGGAGGCTCTGCGGCAGGTTATGGAAATCATTGGCACCCGCTTCCAGCTGAATCGTATCACGGTTGTCCGAACTGATACCGGAAAGGGCACGGCCGGGCGGCATTATCAATGGATCAGCAAAGGCACTCCGGAAGCACTCTCGGAGGACGGTTCGTTTGAAAAAGAGGATTTCCTTACCTTATTTAATAGCTACGACAAGGATGGCACTGTTGTGCTGCAGTACGACGATCTATCTATGTACTCGCCGCAGGCGGCCGCGCTTCTGATGCAGGGAGCGGCAAAGACGGTCGTCTACGCCGCACTGTACTGCGAGGGCTCCTATACCGGCGCGATTTCCTACGTCGTCTGCGACCAGAAGCGCCAGTGGAATGAGACCCAGCGCCATCAGCTCGGGATTTTGACGAAAATCATTTCCGCGCATCTGGCAAAAAGCCTTGCGATTAAGTCGTCCCGCAGCGGTTCCGACTCCTCTCCGGGCTTTGATTCCCTGACGGGGCTGATCTCCTTCTCCCGCTTCCGCGATGAGATGGAGCATGTACTGGCCTCCAGAAAGAACGAGGATTATGTAGTTGTTTATACGGACTTTCTGAATTTTAAATATCTGAACAAGAAATACGGCTACCGGATGGGCGATTTTCTGCTCCGGGACTTTGCAAGCGGGATTATCGACACCATGAAGGACACGGAACATACCTTCTTTTCGCGCATTGTCTCGGAGCAGTTTGTCCTTTTCATGCCCTATTCAGACCGGGAAAATGCCGTCAGCCAGGTAGATAAAATCAACGAAGATTTTATCAACGCGCATGCGTCCTTCTTCCCGGAGGTGAACCTGCGGCTGCGCTCCGGCATTTATTTTGTCGAGCCGGACTGCAGCAGCGCCTCTGCCGCCATCGACGCGGCAAACAGTGCGCGCCGCCGGATCACGGATTCATCCGGCATCTCTGCCTGCCTGTTTGATAAGCGCTTCCATGCGGAACAGGCGCAGGAAAATGAAATTATTAACAGTATGTCCGCTGCCATGAAAAACGGGGAATTCAAGGTTTATCTGCAGCCCAAATATTCTCTGCAGGATTATTCCGTTATTGGCGCGGAGGCGCTGGTGCGCTGGGAAAAGCCGGATGGCTCCGTGCTGTCGCCGGATTCTTTCATTCCGATCTACGAGCGGGCCGGAAAAATCTCTGAGCTGGATTTTTATGTCTTTGAGCAGGTGGCCGCCTTCCTCGCCAAAAACAACGAGCTTGGGCGCAGGCCGGTGCCGATTTCCATCAACGCATCCATCCTGCATGCCTCTGACAGCGATACTGTAAAGCACTACCTCGACATTCTGCGTAAATATAATGTTGATCCCTCTCTCACGGAAATCGAACTGACCGAGACCGCGACCGTGTCGGACTACGGCAATGTCGTTCAGCTTTTTCAGGATCTCCAGAATGTCAATATGCTGACCTCGCTGGACGACTTTGGCTCAGGCTACTCCGTCCTGAATACAATCACTGAGATTCCGGTCAACACCGTTAAGCTCGACCGCATCTTCATCAAGCGCTGCGAGACCAGCGAAAAGGGCATCTACTTCCTGAGCCAGATTGTTTCCATGGTCAAAGGGCTCGGCTACCGCGTCATCTGTGAGGGTGTGGAGACCGAGGAACAGATTGAGATCCTGAAAAAAGTCGGCTGCGAGGAGGCGCAGGGCTACTGGTTCTCCAGACCGCTGCCGCTGGAAGATTATGAAAATTTGATGTATAAGGAAGAAAAGGGGCTGTAAAAATAACAGCCTTTTTTCTTTTCAAAGCACTGACACCCGCTCCTGATCTTTTGCCCCATATATCATGTCATGCAAAGGATGTTCAGAAATGCTGTCATACTCTGTCAAATATGCAAGCCGACATTCACCACAGAAAATACAAAAAAAGTTCGCAAAGTTTCCACATTTCCTCAATTTGTTCGTGGTATGATTGGTTCGTTTCTCCCGTGCAGTTCGTGTTACAAAAAAGGTGCTTCGCAAACCTTTCGGACGTGATACATTTCTGCGGCCACACCTTCCTCATGGAATACAGAACATAACTGCAAATCCAACGGAGAACCGATCTCTGCATAAAATAATGCAGAACATGATACAGAAAGGGGATTTTTACATGAAAAAGAAATGGCTTTCTATCCTTCTTACCGGTACGCTCTGCCTGTCTGGTCTGGCGGCACCGGTCAGC
This sequence comes from Lachnospiraceae bacterium, assembly GCA_021199475.1. Lineage (GTDB taxonomy): Bacteria > Bacillota > Clostridia > Lachnospirales > Lachnospiraceae > Choladousia. Next base: position 12,666 of record JAJQHZ010000029.1, on the reverse strand, counting down.
AGCAGTGCAGAGGAAGAAACCTCCAGCGCAGAAGCAGCTGTCGAAACGGAAGCAGTCTCCGATCAGGAGTATATCGAGGAGACACTGAATCTTGCGAATAACGAGGAGCAGACCTGGACCTATGAGGAAAGTGCGGACGCATGGTGCTGTCCATCGTCTCCGCAGTCGCGTACCCGGAGCTGCCGGATGAACAGGGCGTGTCCGTCTGTGTGCCGGGCGCCTATGTCACCGGTATCGACACGGATGGGGACGGCGCAGCAGATGTAACCGCGGAATCCGCTGTGGAGTCTGGTTCGACGTCCGTCAATGGTTCGCTCGTGATCGATTATGAGGCGGAGATTGTCAGCACAAACGGGCAGACCTATACGGCCGCTACTGCTCCGGTGATTTTGAATACCGGCGCGGCGGGCTACAGCTCCTCCAACAATTCCACGGCTGCGACCACCTATGCGGCGGAAGGCTATATCAACGTCGCCTGCGGCAACCGCGGAAAGCAGGACACCGCTACAGATGATGATGGAACTACGTATTACACCGGCGATGCGCCGTCCTGCCTGTCTGACCAGAAGGCCGCTACACGCTATGTAAAATATAACATTCTTCTCGGCAATCTGCCCGGCAGCGTGGATTATTTTGTCTCGACCGGCGGTTCAGGCGGCGGTGCGCACGCAACAATGTTCGCTGCGACCTCAAACAATTCTGACTTCTATGATTACCAGATTGAAGCAGGCGCAGTCGGCGTCTACCGTCTGGAAGACGGAAGCTACTCCACTACCGTCACCATTGATGGAGTCGATTATGAGATTTCGGACGGCGCGTGGGGCTGCGTCGCATACAGCGCGATTACCTCTTTATATGAGGGCGATATGGCGATGGCGTTCGAATACTATATGGATACCACCTACGAGTTCGGTTCCTCCTTCCAGGAGCAGCTCGCGGCATATCTGTCGGAAGCCTACATGGAATACATCAACGAACAGAATCTTACCGTGGAAGAATCAGCGGTCGGATTTGACCTGAACGGGGACGGCGACCAGGACGACACGATTGCACTGACGATAGAGTATGACCTGGACGCGTATCCGGAAACCAACGGCTACTATGGCACATACCTGGATCTGTATCTCGCAGAGTTCACCTCCAATCTGCAGTGGTACCTCGACAACCTCGACTACGCAGACGGCTGGACCTGGTTTGACGCTGACGGCAATGCGCTCAGTGATGAAGAGGTCGCAACCATGACGACGGAAGAAAAAGCAGCTGCTTTCATCGAAGGACGATATGCCGCTTCCAGCAGCGGCGGCATGGGCGGCGACATGGGCAACCTGCCAAGCGGCATGAACGGCGCGGCAGACTTCGCAGACGGCGGCGGCAAAGGAAATTTTGATCTGTCCGAAATGGGCGACTTATCGGAAATGGGAGACCTTCCAGACGGTGCGACTGGCGGACGCGGCGGCATGGGCGGCGAACGCGGCAATCGGATGGATGACGCTGACGCGAAAGGCACAGACACATCAGATGCGGACAGCGCAGATGCCGCGGATACGGACGAGACTGCTTCCGATATCAGCTCCGACGATATGAGCGCAGCGGATGGCGATGTCAGCGAGTTGCCGGACGGCGAACCGAGCGATATCGGTGATGCAGGAGAACTGCCGGATGGCGAAGCGCCGAGCGCTGACGGTGCAGACGTATCCTTCGATGCGGAAAGCGCACCAGATACGGGTACTGCGGATGCAGATGCCAGCGAGGAGGAAACCTCCGCTGCGAACGACAACACCGCGAACCAGCTGGAAGTCGGCACACCTGACGCAGGAACGACGCAGTCCGCGACCGGCTCTTTGGATTCCGCGAATTATGAAACGTATGAAGACATGGTGGCCGCGTATGAGGAAGACATCGCGTCCATCCTCGAAGGCGACAAATACGGCAACAACATTGTTTCCCTGTACAATCCGCTGAACTACATCGGCGCAGAGGACACCGAAAATCCGACCTGGACGAGAATCGTGATGGGCGCTTCCGAGGGAGATATGTCCATGTTTACCTCTCTGAACCTGCAGATTGCCATGCTGAACGCGGGCATTGATGCGGAGATCGAATGGCAGTGGAACGGCGGGCATGTGCCGTCAGAGATTTTCGGCAACTCACTTGCGCTCACCGTTGATCAGATGTACGGCGAATATGTGGACGGAGCCGCGGCCATCGAGAAAGCGGCGGCCGAGACACAGACCACGAACGGCACCGCGACCGAAGCGACCGGAACCGACCTCACCAGCTGGGTAAACTACGAGGACATCACAAATGTATCCTTCTCGCTTGCTGACGCAGTCGCATACCGCACAGCAGGCGCAAGCAAAGCAATCCCGGGCTTTGACGTGATCGACTACGGCCAGGAGGACTACGTGTTCGGCAACACGGAACAGGATGCGCGGCACTGGAATACCATCCTGCTGGAGATTTTCCAGACCTATGCGGACGTACTTTCTCCGTTGTTTAATCAGGGATAATTACGATAATTGAGCAGAATTTCTTTCTGCCATCATTGAGTATGCGACGATTTTCCATCTCCGGCTCTGTGATCGATAGGAGACAGCTTGTTGTCTCCTATTCGTCGGCCGAAGCAGAGCATAGAAGCCGGAAAAATCCTTACGCGGCCATATGCAAAAAAACAGGAAGCAGTACGCCTCCTGTTTTTTCTGTAATCGGATAGGGGGAGTTCTCTCACCCTATCCGCTGTGCCAGGCGCGAGCAGCGAAGCTGCTAATTTCCTCTCGCGCCTGTGTACATAAAAGTCAAATATCCATGCAAGCACGGCTACTTGGCTCGTTACTTCGCGAGAATAACTAAAAGCACACGCTCCCCGCTGAGTAACTAAAAATTCATACCGCAGCAGCTACATGAATTCTCTTTGCTTTGCCAGGATAAGCCCTGTGCAGAAACGCTGTTCATGGAATTCACTATTTATGGAGTCTGCTTGTTTTGCATATTATGGCATTATTTATGCATGAATATACATGGCATCGCCAAAGGAAAAGAATCGGTACCGCTCTTCCACCGCTACCTGATACGCATGGAGCACGTTCTCTTTTCCGGCAAGCGCCGATACGAGCATCAGCAGCGTCGATTCCGGAAGATGGAAGTTCGTGATCAGCGCATCCAGCAGCCGGAATTCATAGCCGGGGTAAATAAAAATATCCGTCCATCCGCTGCAGGCCTGAATATCACCGTCGAAGCGCTGCGCGGCCGACTCGATGGTCCGGCAGCTGGTGGTGCCGACGCAGATGACGCGACCGCCCCCGGCTTTGGTCTCGCGGATGATGCGGGCCGCCTCCTCTTCAATCCGGTAAAACTCCGAGTGCATATGATGCTGCGTCACATCCTCGACCTTGACCGGGCGGAAAGTGCCCAACCCGACGTGAAGCGTAACCTCCGCGATCCGAACTCCTTTCGCGCGGACCTGCTCCAGCAGCTCCGGTGTAAAATGCAGCCCGGCAGTCGGCGCGGCCGCGGAGCCGTCATATTTTGCGTAGACCGTCTGGTAGCGGTTCTTATCCTTCAGCTCATGTGTAATGTAAGGCGGCAGGGGCATCTGCCCGAGCTGATCCAGAATCTCCTCGAAAATTCCCTCGTAGGAAAACCGGATCAGACGGTTGCCCTCCTCCACCACATCAATCACCTCGCCGACCAGAATCCCATCACCAAAGATGATGCGAGTGCCCGGTCTGGCTTTTTTCCCGGGACGCACAAGCGTCTCCCAGACATCGCCCGTCCTGCGCTTAAGCAAGAGCACTTCAATCGCTGCACCCAACTTCCATTCTGAGTCGGCCGGCTCGTACGGCGCATCCTGCTTCTGTTCCACTCCGGTCGGTTCGTGCGCTGCCGCATTTTTCGCCAGCACCCGGTTCCCGTACAGCCGCGCCGGGATAACCTTTGTGTTATTCAGCACCAGGCAGTCGCCCGGATTCAGGTATTCGATAATATTGTAAAAATGCCGGTGCTCAATAGCGCCTGTGTTTTTGTCCAGCACCATCAGGCGGGACGCAGAGCGGTCCTCCAGCGGATCCTGCGCGATCAGCTCCTGCGGCAAATCAAATTTAAAATCGGAAGTCTTCATTGTAATCATCAATTCCTTTCGCATTTTGAATTATCGCATATAATGATTCGAGTGGCAAACCTGATTTACGCGACATAAAGCCCATCATCCACTGACATACAATCATGTCGTGCATTCGGTCTTTTGCCGCTTAAATCATATAATGCGAATGCGACGCGGATATTGTAATTTTGCAGTACGTTCTTCGCGTAATCCTTCCGGGCTTTATGACCGAATCTCAATACCGAGAGACTCCAGCCCGTTCCAGATTTTCTTCATCGACGAGGTGATGTCCTTCTCATCGAGGGTGCGGTCCTTCGCGCGGAAGGTCAGGGAATACGCCATCGACTTACATCCTCTCTGAATCTGTTTGCCCTCATAGACATCGAACAGACGGCAGGATTCGAGAAGCTTGCCTCCGCGCTGGAGGATCATTGCCTCAATCTGACCGGCGAGCACCGTTTTCGGGACAACCATGCTGATGTCTCTGGTCGCCGCCGGGTAACGCGCGATCCCGGTGTATTTGCGGTCGAAGCTTGCAAACGAAATAATTTCCTGCATATCGAGCACCGCCACATACACGCGCTCGCCAATCCCATAGGAATCATTCGCCACCGTCGGATGCACCTGGCCGAGGAAGCCGAGTTTTTTCTTTTTATAAATAATATTCGCCTGACGGGTCGGATGGAGATACGGAATCTCGGATGCCGGATCGTAAATAATCCGATCGCCAAGCCCTGCCTTTTCCAGAAACTCTTCAACCACGCCCTTCATTACAAAGAAGTTGCCCGCTCCATCCTTTGTGGAAGAATCGCCCTCGCCGTACATCCCCAGGGTGAACTGCATCCGCTCATCCGGCAGCTCGCTAAGCGGCAGCTCCTTCGGAATGTAAATATTCCCCAGCTCATACAGGCGCACATCGCGGTTGCCATGGTTGTAATTGAATGCCAGGGAAGTCAGCATTCCATTTAACGGCGTCGTCCGCATGATGCTGTAATCCTCGCCCAGCGGGTTGGAAATCTTAATCGCCTGGCGGAGCGGAGAATCCTCCGGCAAAAGGAGCTTGTCAAATACCTTCGGGCTCTCGAACGAGTAGCTCATGCCCTCCGAAAATCCGCAGAACTCCGCGACCTCTCTCGCCATATCGCGCACACGCATCTCAAACGATTTCTTTCCGGTCGTTGCTTCACCGCTCGGCAGTGTCATCGGAATGTTGTCATATCCATAGAAACGTGCGACCTCCTCCGCAAGATCCGCTGTGCGGAACAGATCCTGACGGAACGTCGGCGCAATGACCTCCTTTGCCGCCTCGTCATATTCCAGGTCGATTTTTTTGAAATAAGCAAGCATCTGCTCCGCCGAAATGTCCGTGCCGAGCAGCGCGTTGATTTTATCCGGCTCAAACGGAATGCGGACCGGCTCTTTTACTTTGGTATAAACATCAACCATTCCCGGAACCACATCGCCCGCGTCCAGCTCCTCAATCAGCTGGCAGGCGCGGTTGATTGCTTCCTCTGCGTTGTTAGGATCCAGTCCCTTTTCAAAAATCGACGAAGCGTCCGTGCGCAGTCCGATGCGCTTGGAGGAAAGGCGGATATTCGTGCCGTCAAAGCAGGCCGCCTCAAACATCATCGTCCTGACATCGTCGGTGATCATCGAATTCTCGCCGCCCATGATGCCGCCGATGCCGACCGATTTCTCGCCATCGCAGATCATCACGACATTTTCATCCATCGTGCGCTCCTGCCCGTCGAGGGTCGTGAACTTCTCATCCTTCGCCGCACGCCGCACAACGATCTCATGCCCCGCCAGCGTATCATAGTCATACGCGTGCATCGGCTGCCCGTACTCTTCCATCACATAGTTTGTAATATCAACAATATTATTAATCGGGCGGATTCCCGCTGCCGCCAGACGGCGCTGCATCCACTTCGGCGACGGCGCAATGCGGATATTTTTTACCACTCTCGCCGTGTAGCGCGGGCAGAGCTCCGGATCCTGTACGGTCACCTTTACGTAATCCGATGCCTGCTTTCCTTCTTCCATCTCTCCCTTTGCCGGACGGCTCGGCGTCTCCGTCACGACCGGCGGACAAAAGTCTTTGCCGAAGGTCGCCGCTGCCTCACGCGCGATGCCAATCACAGAAAAGCAGTCCACGCGGTTCGAGGTGATCTCATACTCAAATGTCACATCGTTCAGACCGAGCGCCGCGACTGCGTCCGCGCCGATTTCCGCATCCTCCGGGAAAATATAGATGCCGTACTCCGGCGCTTCCGGATACAGTTCTCTCGTCGAGCCAAGCTCTTCAATCGAGCACATCATTCCGTTCGACTCGATTCCGCGAAGCTTACCCTTCTTAATCTCAATGCCGCCCTCGGTCATCTTGCCGTCATGGTTCCCCGCCACACGGCCGCCGTCCAGAACGACCGGAACCTTGTCGCCCACATGGACATTCGGCGCGCCCGTCACAATCTGAATCGTTTTCTCTCCGATATTGACCTGGCAGACAATCAGCTTGTCCGCATCCGGATGCCGCTCAATCTGCTCAATCTGTCCAATCACAATCTTATCGAGGTCGCGGTCCGCCGCCACATACCCCTCTACCTTCGTCCCGGAAAGCGTCATCGCGTCCGTATACTCCTGCGCGGTCACGTCAAGGTCCGGAACATACGCTTTCACCCATGATAACGTCGTATTCATAATCAGGTTCTCCTTCTATATAATCATCATTTTGCTGCTGCTCTGTTTTCATTCCATCCAGACAGCAGGCCACAGATTGCTTGCCTTACAAGCTCTGGACTGGTTTTCAAAACTGTCTCAGGAAACGATCATCGTTCTCATACAGCAGACGCATGTCATCAATCTCATATTTCAGCAAGGCAATGCGCTCCAGACCTACGCCGAACGCAAAGCCTGTGTACACGTCCGGATCGATGCCGCACATTTCAAACACGTGCGGGTGCACCATGCCGCAGCCCAGGATCTCAATCCAGCCGCTGCCCTTGCAGAACCGGCAGCCCTTGCCGCCGCACTTAAAGCAGGAAACATCCATCTCCGCACTCGGCTCCGTGAACGGGAAATGATGCGGACGGAACTTCGTCTTCGTCTCTTCCCCGAACAGTTCCTTCGCAAATACCTCCAGAGTGCCCTTCAGATCAGCAAAGGTAATATTTTTATCGACCACAAGACCCTCAATCTGATGGAAGGACGGCGAATGCGTCGCATCCACCTCATCCGAGCGGAACACGCGTCCCGGCGAGATCATACGGATCGGCAGCTTTCCCTGCTCCATCACACGCGCCTGCACCGGCGAGGTCTGCGTGCGCAGTACAATATCCTTATTAATATAGAACGTATCCTGTTCATCCTTCGCCGGATGATTTGCCGGAATATTCAGCTTCTCAAAATTGTAAAGGTCGTACTCAATCTCCGGTCCTTCAATGACTTCATAGCCCATCCCGATAAAAATGCGCTCTACCTCCTCGCGCGCAATCGTATTCGGATGGCGATGTCCAACCTTGCTGCGCTTCGCGGGAAGCGTCACATCAATCGCTTCGCCCTTCAGGCTGGCATCCAGAGCGATCTGCTCCAGCTTCTTTTTCGACTCATCCAGAGCCTCCTCAATCTGCTGCCGCGTCTCGTTCACCAATTTCCCGAACGCGGGCCGTTCCTCCGGCGGGACATCCTTCATGCTCTTCAGCAGAGCCGTCAGCTCGCCCTTTTTGCCGAGGAAATTCACCCTCACATCATTCAGGCGGTCCAGCATATCCGCATCTTTAATCTGCGAAAGCGCTTCCTCTTTGATGGACTGTAATCTGTCTTTCATAATTGTATTCCTTTCTGCTAAAAATAATTTTTGTGCAATCGGATAGGGGGAGTTCTCTCACCCTATCCGCCGCGCCGGCCGCGAGTGGCAATGCCACTAACTTCCTTACGCGGCCCTGCGCATAAAAACAGGCTCCGCCCCAGAAAAGGGACGAAGCCATAATACTCCGCGGTACCACCCTGATTTCCGCCGATGCTGCTGCAGCCTCTCTGACCCAGTCAAATGCCAGACTTCAAACATCCTGCATCCTCGCGGACACTCCATTGTGCGTAACGTGCACAGACGCCGTTTCCTACTTTTTCCATGCGGCCTTCGCAGCCGGTTGATTCCCATCCTCTGCAGCTCGCAGATGGCAGCCGACAAGCAGTTCCCTTCAAGCCCGGTAAATCGCACCCAACCGTTTAAAGCATCCGAAATCCTTCAGAAACAGAACTCCGGTGTGAATTTCGTCTCCTGTCTGAACATGAGGATGTTTCCAGCCGACGGCATCCTCTCTCTGTATGAAGCCAGGTTCCTACTATGCACCATCATCGTTTTTCTCGCTGAGTCTCATTTTATCACATGAAAACGCGATGTCAAGCGGTTATTTGCTGAATATTTCCGGGTTTCTCTCGTGTTTCTCTCATTCCCTGCTTTCCAAACATTGTGCGGATTATTTCGCACAAATATTCCCCGCATCCCAAACGCTGTGCAGATCAGTGCGCGCAAATATCCCCCGCGTTCCAAACGCCATGCAGATTCCTTCGCGCCAAATCTGTCATTTCTTCTAAAAACTTTTCATTTTCCTCCATGATCTTTATTGACATTGCGCAAAAAGTAACCTATAGTTAAGATATCAAATATCGATGCGGGATAAGAAGGTCTCGCGGGAATAAAAGCTTCGCTGAAGCACAAGCGCGCTGCATCAAAAAACGATGCGGGACATGTAAAGGTAAGCCGCGTCATTGAAAGTTGCGCTAAAGCGCAAGACGCGGCCTGCGTCCTGCATCAAAAACGATGCAGGACATGTAAAGGAGGAAGTTGTATGAATCAAAATCAAAATCCAAAGCAAAAACATGCGAAAAAGGTACGAACCTGGCTGCGGCTTTTCCTTTTGCTCTTTATCATGGGAACCGGCATTTCAGGAATTTCTCTGCCATCCGCTCCTTCCAGAGCCGTGCTGACCGCGCAGGCGGCATCCTCGGTTCCCGGGCTGAGCGCAAAGATCACGAAAAATAACGTTTTAAAGCTTCTGAAAAAATATGACACCAGCGGCTATTATATCCTGAAGAAACAGGTTTCCTATGGAGACAATATTTTATCATGGTTCTCCGGCAGCAGCACCATTCTTGCCGGAATTGACACCGCCGTTCACGAGGAGACGCATTCGTATTCCTTTACGCAGAAAAAAGGCTATGACGTGGCCTATTATGTCGGCAACAAAAAGACCATCTATGTCAACTACACCAAGGTCTATTCCTCCTACAAAATGGCCTCCTCCATCCCTTCCAGACTGCGCACCGACCGATACAGCCTGTATGTCGCGGGCTCAGACAATACTCTTTCCTCAAACACGCGCGGCATCTATGGGCTGTTGAACGAATTCATGGCCTACGGAACCGGCATGAATACCACGGTTTCACTTTACGACTACCTGATGGATCAGGATTCCGACTGGACATCGTGGCGCGTTTTTATCAACCAGTGTGAAAACGATATGCTGGCATACTCGGAATTTAAATATTTTATGCTGCACTATCTCTATTACGCAAAAAAGAACTACCCCACCGTGTACAAAGGCATTGTCAACAACAAGCAATTCTGCAAGGCCTACAAAAAGCTGGAGAGCAGCTTCAAAAAGCAAATCAAGCAGTACCTGAAGCTGTTGAATACCCTCCCGGCCTATTTTGCGGAAAAAGGATATACCCTGACGATCACCGATGAATCGGTAATGCTGTCAACCGGCTCCTCTTCCATCGGGCTCGGGCGGTTTTACGAGGATTATCTGGCATTGCAGGCAGAGCTAAGCAAATCACGCTACACCAAGCTTCACAAAAAGCTGCTCCAGGGCGCAAAATAAAACCGAAAAACGTGAATTCGGTGAATACTTTCCTGCAAAACGGTCATACTAAGACTAATCTCACAGGAAATCACTTCCGACGGGATTCACATATGCTCTTGCCGCGGATCCCCCTCCGGGCAAAAGCATGTGTGGGATAACAAGCACTATCACAAAAGATAAAAATAAATACTTATCCTCCCCTTTAGAATCGGGTCCGGTACAAAGCGCGCCGGACCCGGTTTTTGCTGTAAAATCAAAGAGTTTGCGGATCAACCCACTTACCGCTGTCAACACAAAAACTCTCTAAAGAATCCATTCAAAAATCATTCGAAAATCCATTCAAAACCTGCAAAAAATCATTGACAGCGGGTTGATTTATTACTATAATGTTCCAGTGTGCCCACAAAGCACACTGTGTTTTGTGTCCCTTTATGGCACAATTTCGATAGATAAATGTTCGAGCCAAAGCCCCGGTAGAACATTTTCTTCATAAGAATCCGGCATCGCGTGGTATTTTCCATTGGCAAATGCACAGCGTTTGCGGAAACAAATGGTTCCAGCAGGCAGATTTGCAGCATTTGCGGAAGCGAATGGTTCCAGCAGACAGATTTGCAGCATTTGCGGAAGCGAATGGTTCCAGCAGACAGATTTGCAGCATT
>JAJQHZ010000029.1:0-1944 GCA_021199475.1 Lachnospiraceae bacterium | reverse complement strand
TGCGGAAGCGAATGGTTCCAGCATGCGGGCACCGGATGTACGGGAGGGCGGAAATAAGCCTCTGCAAGCCCGAAAGCAATCTGAAGTGCCGCCGAAACACACAATACAGAAGGCGGCTGTGTCAATGGTTTCACAAAAACCCTTGACCAGGAATGAAGGAGGAAAGACCAAGAATGAAAACAGAAATGGTGAATCCGGCCACGGTTGAAAGAAAATGGTATGTTGTGGATGCGACCGATATGACTTTGGGGCGTCTGGCATCAGAAGTGGCAAGTATTTTGAGAGGAAAAAGGAAGCCAATCTTCACACCTCATCTGGACCTGGGCGATTACGTAATCGTCGTAAATGCTGAGAAGATCAAAGTTACCGGCAAGAAGCTGGATCAGAAGATTTACTATCATCATTCGGATTATGTGGGCGGAATGAAAGAAACGACGCTCCGTAAAATGCTCGCGACCAAGCCGGAACGAGTGATCGAGCTGGCGGTCAAGGGAATGCTTCCGAAGGGACCGCTTGGCAGACAGATGTACAAGAAGCTGTACGTATATGCGGGTCCGGATCATAAGCAGCAGGCACAGAAGCCGGAGCTGCTGACATTCTAAAAGGGAGGTAAAAAACATTGGCTAAGGAAAAGTTTTACGGAACAGGAAGAAGAAAAAAATCAGTTGCCAGAGTATATCTGATGCCGGGTACCGGCAAGATTACGATAAATAAAAGAGACATCGACGACTACTTCGGACTTGAGACCCTGAAGGTAATCGTTCGCCAGCCGCTTGTGGCTACCGAGACATCCGATAAGTTCGATGTGCAGGTAAACGTGTATGGCGGCGGCACCACCGGTCAGGCAGGCGCGATCCGTCATGGTATCTCCAGAGCCCTGCTGCAGGCGGACAATGACTACAGACCGACTCTGAAATCCGCAGGTTATCTTACCCGTGACCCGAGAATGAAAGAGCGTAAGAAATACGGCCTCAAAGCGGCTCGTCGCGCTCCGCAGTTTTCGAAGAGATAAGGATTACTGCGAATACAAAAGCATATGGAAAGCCCTGGACGCTTGCGTACAAGGGCTTTTCTTTATGCTTTTGTATTCATTGGAATGCAAGAAACGACCGAGATGGAGCGAAGCGAAATCGAGGTTTTCTTGCATTCGCAGTAATCCTTATCGGAGATAAAAATGCCGCTTGCGAGTATTTTTATCAGCCGAACGAGGAAACTTGTTTCCGAGTTCAGCAAGTGATAATCGACCGAAAAAGAAATGGCTTAAAAGCCCGTGAAGCCTTTATTTTCAAGGCTTTCCGGGCTTTTTCTATGCCATTTTTTAATCGGAGGTGAAAATGATGAGCGGTGACGCGATGAATTCCGGCGTGCGCTACTCCAGAGACAAGCCGAAAAGCTGTGAGTTCTGTTATTACTGGAAGGAACCAGCTGTTAATCCCGGTCCGGTTTTCCGATAAAATAAAATCCATTGGATTGATAGGTTATTAAAATACAGGGGTTGAATATCCAAAAAGATAATCGTACAATAGATGTACTGGTCATGGATAGATTCCAATTCGCATTCGACGGGTAGAGAGTTTACACACCGGGCTGGAATACGAATATAAGGGAGGAACATTCTATGTCAGTTGAGACAAATAACTATCTTGAAACGGAGAGTCTCGGAAAGCTCATGCGAAAATATGCGTTTCCCTGCGTAATCTCCATGTTGGTAGCGGCACTTTACAATATTGTCGACCAGATTTTTATCGCAAACGCATCATACCTTGGATCTTATGGAAATGCAGCGAACACGGTCGTTTTCCCAATGACAGTGGTGGCCATAGCCATTGCGGTCATGATCGGGGACGGGTGCTGTACATTTGTCAGCATCAGTCTCGGAAGCAAAAAAAATGATGACGCCGCAAGCGGCGTCGGAAATGCTGTTGTCTCCGTGCTGGCAGTAAG
>JAJQHZ010000027.1 GCA_021199475.1 Lachnospiraceae bacterium | reverse complement strand
TTACAAGGGATTCCACCTCTTTTCTAATCTCAAAGTGTCGAAAACGGGATTATATGCCAACTGAGTTTTTATTTCAACCCCTAATTTTTAAAAATATCCTTTCTTCCAGAAGCCGTCCTGCACTGCATTCCAAAAAAAGGCAGCGGCGGCTATATCTTACTCCTTCCCGCTGAAGCAGTACGTGCAGAGCTTACACGGCTCAATTCCGATGGAGGCCTCCATGTCGTCGAGGCGATGGTAGCGCAGAGAGGTGAAATTCTGCTTTTTGCAGATGGCCTCGAGCATTTCCGTGTAGTTTTTGCTGTGCGGATCGGCATAGTCGGAAAGAGTCTCCGGTGAGACATCGTCCCCCTCACGCTCACGCACGACACGCCGGGCGATCAGATCCATGTCCGACTTCGACCGGGAAAAGTTCAGATATTTGCAGCCAAACAGCAGCGGCGGGCAGGCCGGGCGCACGTGAACCTCCTTTGCCCCGCTCTGATAGAGGAACTCCGTCGTCTCGCGCAGCTGGGTACCCCGGACGATCGAGTCGTCGATCAGCAGCAGCTTTTTGTCCTTTATCAGTGCCTTGACCGGAATCAGCTTCATGCGGGCGATCAGATCCCGCTGGCTCTGACGCGTCGGCATGAACGAGCGCGGCCAAGTCGGCGTGTATTTGATGAATGGACGTGCAAACGGAATCCCGGACTCATTCGCGTATCCCACTGCATGCGCAGTGCCGGAGTCCGGTACGCCCGCCACGACGTCCGGGGAAATGTTGGCCGCCTCACGGTCGCGCTTCGCGAGCATTCCGCCGCAGCGATAGCGCATCTCCTCCACATTGACCCCTTCATAGGAAGCAGTCGGGTAGCCGTAATAGACCCAAAGGAACGAACAGATCCGCCTCTTATCGCCGGGCGCTCCTACCACATTCACCTCGTCCGGCGTAATAAAATCAATCTCCGCCGGGCCAAGCTCCCGATAGTCCTCATATCCCAGGTTCAGATACGCAAAATTTTCAAATGAGACACAGTACGCGTCTTCTTTTTTCCCAATCACAAGCGGCGTTCTGCCCAGACGGTCGCGGGCCGCATAAATGCCTTCCTTCGTCAGCAGCAGCAGGGTCATCGAGCCGTCCACCAGCTCCTGCACATAGCGGATCCCCTCGACAATCGAATCCTTTTTGCAGATCAGTGCCGCCACCAGCTCCGTCGCGTTGATCTGCCCGCTGCTCATTTCCTGAAAATGCGCGCTTCCACTTTCAAAGACAAGACGCAGAAGCTCTTCCATATTATTAATCTTGCCAACCGTCGCAATCGCAAAGCTGCCCAGACGGGACTGGATCAGCAGCGGCTGCGGCTCGTAGTCCGAAATACAGCCGATGCCCAGATGTCCTTCCATCTCATCCACATCCCGCTCGAACTTTGTCCGGAACGGGGAATTTTCAATATTATGAATCGCCCGCTGGAAGCCCTGCTCCCCATATACCGTCATCCCGCCGCGCCGCGTTCCCAGATGCGAATGGTAGTCCACTCCGTAAAACAATTCCATCGTACAGCTTCTCTTCGCCGCTACTCCAAAAATACCGCCCATGCATTCTGTCTCCTTCTTCTGGTATAAAAATCGAGCTGAGCAATTTCCGTCTCCCGCCCGTCTGCACCGACTGCGAGCATCCTGTCTCATCCGTGCATATCGAAAAAACCTCCGAACTGTTCCTATCTTACAACAGTTCGGAGGTTTACACAAGCGTTAATGTTCTATTTCATTGAGACTGATTTTTCAGGTATCCGTCTTCCTATGCGTTTCCAATGATTTTTCTCATCTGACTGTCCGTATATTTCCACAGGCAGTCAATCCTCATTGGAAGAGGATTCCGTCTGAAACGTGTCCTCTGTCTGCGCAGCTTCTGCGGTATCCTCAGCCTTCGGCTCACCTTCCGCAGAACCCGGCACGGATTCTGAAGTCTCCGAATGACCCGAAACACCAGAATCGGTTCCCGGCTCAATGACCGCCGTCTCTTCTGTCTCGGCCTTCGGCTGCTCCTCTACCGGGCGCTCAGCAATCCTCGCGCCGATTTTCTCATCGCTCTCGCCTTCGCACTGACGGAAAATCTCCATGAATTCCTTGCCAGTGATGGTCTCCTTTTCAATCAGGAACGCGGCAATCTTATCCATCGTCTTACGGTGCTTCGTGAGCAGGCGTTTCGCCTCATCGTAAGAGTCCTTCAGGATCTGCATGACTTCCTGATCGACTTCAGCCGCTGTCGCATCCGAGCAGTTCATCACCGGACGATTATCCAGATACTGCGAAGCCGCAGATTCCAGCCCGATCAGGCCAAACTTCTTCGACATACCGTACTGCGTCACCATCGCACGCGCCACGCTCGTCGCCTTTTCAATATCATTCGCCGCGCCGGTCGTCACCGTGTCAAACACGATTTCCTCCGCCGCACGGCCTGCCACGTACTCGACCAGCATCGCCCGGATCTCTTTCTCCGTATTGAGGTATTTCTCCTCCTCCGGCACATTCATGACATAGCCCAGAGCACCCATCGTGCGCGGCACGATCGTAATCTTCTGTACCGGCTCCGAATCCTTCTGCAATGCGCTCACCAGCGCGTGACCCACCTCATGGTAGGAGACAATCCGGCGCTCTTCCTTGCTGAGCACACGGTCCTTTTTCTCCTTGCCGACCAGAACAATCTCCACCGCGTCGAACAGATCCTTCTGCGAAACCGCCTTACGGCCGCTCTTGACCGCGAGAATCGCGGCCTCATTGATCATATTCGCCAGATCGGAACCCACCGCGCCGGAGGTCGCCAGCGCAATCGCCTCCAGATCGACGGTCTCATCCATGCTGACATCCTTCGAGTGAACCTTCAGCGTCTCAATACGGCCCTTCAGATCCGGCTTATCCACCACGACACGCCGGTCAAAGCGTCCCGGACGCAGCAGCGCCTGATCCAGCACCTCCGGCCGGTTCGTCGCCGCCAGCACAATCAGACCCTTAGACGGCTCAAATCCGTCCATCTCCGCAAGCAGCTGATTCAGCGTCTGCTCACGCTCATCATTGCCGCCGCCAAACCGGGTGTCACGGCTCTTCGCCACCGCATCAATCTCGTCAATGAAAATAATACACGGCGCATTCTTTTTCGCCTCGTCGAACAGGTCGCGCACACGCGACGCGCCGACGCCGACGAACATCTCTACAAAATCCGAACCGGAGAGTGAGAAAAACGGACACTTCGCCTCGCCGGCAATCGCCCTTGCGAGCAGCGTCTTACCGGTACCCGGAGGGCCGACCAGCAGCGCACCCTTCGGCAGCTTCGCGCCAATCTCCGTATACTTGCCCGGATTCTCCAGAAAATCCACGACCTCCTGCAGCGACTCTTTCGCCTCATCCTGTCCGGCCACGTCCTTAAACGTTACGCCGGTCTCTTTCTGAATGTAAACCTTTGCCTTGCTCTTGCCTACGCCCATCATGCCGCCGCTGCCATTGGTCATCCTGCGCATCGCAAACGCGAAAATCACCCAGATGATAATCAGCGGAGCAAAGCTCAGAATCAGGCTCCAGATATAGCTCGACGTCGTATCCGGAATATTCTGCGTGAAAGAAACCCCCGCCTGATCCAGACGCGCGACCAGATTCGGGTCGTCCGGATTCCCGGTGTAATACGTCACCGTCCCCGAAGACGTGCCAAGGTAGTCTGAAAGCGTATCGCTCTTGAGTGTAATCTCAATCTCGTCCGAATAAATCGTGACCTCGCTGACCTGCCCCTCGTCAAGCAGCTCGAGGAACTCATCATAAGTAATTTCCACGGAGGACGTACTGCTGCCGAGACTGCTGTTCACCAGCGCCATTACAAGCAGCGTGACCAGTGTAACCGCCAGAAAAATCACAAACGTATTATTATTTCTGCCAGATCGGTTCGGCCCCTGGTCTCCGCCATTGCGGCGGTTATCATTTTGATTGTTATCCATTGAATGCCTCCTGCTTTATCTATATGTGGAAACCGCGCTCTCCTCCCATCCTTCTGGCGCGTAATCTCGTTTCCAGTTCTCCTCATTATAATTTGCTCTTCCGTATAAATCAATACCGCTTTTCTAAAACTTTTGTGAAAAAAAAGACTAAATACGAGCTTCCTGTATAATACAAATATAGGGAATTCCGAGAAAGGTGGTTGATAAAAAAGTACCTCAGAGTAAAATCCGGTCTTAAACACTTTTGGAATAAAAAAAGAGCAGAATTCCTTGATTTTTC
>JAJQHZ010000039.1 GCA_021199475.1 Lachnospiraceae bacterium | reverse complement strand
GCCTTCCTCTTTCTGATATTTGCCTGCCTCGCGTTCGCATAACTGGCCTTCCTCTTTCTGATATTTGCCTGCCTCGCGTTCGCATAACTGGCCTTCCTCTCTCTGATATTTGCCTGCCTCGCGTTCGCATAACTGGCCTTCCTCTTCCAGATTCAGAATCATCCGATGCGTGTAGATGTCCTGGCCCGCGCACGGTTCAAATCCGCAGCAGCCGATGACATCCCCCTCGTACAGCACGCTCCAAAGACCGAATCCCTGCAGCCGGTACGCATTCTGTATATAGGCCTGCAGCCCTTCTTCCGTAAAAACATCCGGCCTCAATCCCAATCCTGCGCCCTCATCCTGCCTGCCAATGCGCACCAGATCCGGCAAGTCCTCTTCCGTCATCTCCCGGATCACCAGCCTGTCCGTGCGTGCAATTTCAGCAGGCAGTCCCCGCGCGCGCAGCATCCACTCCTCCAGGTACTTCGCGTCCACCTCTCCAAAGCCTTCAAGCACGAGTGCCGCACCGTCAAACCAGACCGTATCGCTGTCCGGTTTCCTCTCACGAATCCTCTCATATGGAACTGTATCATAAAAAGTATTCTGAGACAATTTTCCCTGATCCCGCTCTTTCTGAGCAAGCTGCTGCGTACAAATCACTTCCCGATTCTTAGATAGTCGATTTCTGTGATGGCAGCCAAAATATACGATTCCCTCCCGCGCCAATCTCCTCCCTGTCTCTACGGAATCCGTGAGAACCACCATCTGCTTTCTCAGCTCTTCCGGATCCTTCCAGATCGCCTCCGTCAGCCTCGTACAGGAAACACCTTCTTTTCTCAGCGTTTCTTTCAGTACATTCAATTCCTGACTCCATTCCGGTTTCAAATCAAACAAAACATATCGCAATGTCTTCTCTTTTTTTATGCACATAAGCGTTTTTCCAACTCCTCCTGTCCCCCTTTGAGAGCGTCCGCCCATCTGATATGGCATGCGTTGTTAAACGTTTAAGAATGATTGGCAAAATTGGGGTTCCGGTTTATCCGTGGTTAGAATCTTGTGAAAGTATTGATTTTATTACAACAATTATACTTCCGCGGCAGCTAAAATCAATCCTTTTATCAGTAGCGATTCCTGTCTGGCAAAAAAAACGTAATTTTAAAGATGCTAAACTGTTACGGCTCATCTATGCATAACAAGCTCAGTCATCTACTCTTTAATATTATTTCAGGCCATTTTTAAACGCAATTTAAAATTAATAATTTGTGTGTTGACTTTATAAATACTTTATGATATTATTATTCCATATTACTGGTTCTACATTCATTATATGGCCAAGCAAATCTGATCATCACTATTTTCTACTAAAGATATCCAGAAAAAAGCAATTAAAATTAATACTTGTGCAAATTGCAATTTTTTGTTATCCTGATTCTAAGCTTTTTAGGCTGTCAGGTATCCGCTGCATTGCACAAACCACTTTACAAGGAGGGTACCAGATGAGCCAAAAGTCACAGCGCACGACAAAAAAGTCACGAAACCATAAGGTCAACCGCAAATACAAGGATCGACTGTTCCGTTACATTTTCAAGAACAAAAAAGATCTTCTTGATCTTTACAATGCAGTCAATGGAACCTCATATACAGATGTCTCCGATCTGACAATCACCACTCTGTCCGATGCCATCTATATCGGCATGAAAAATGATGTGGGTTTTCTGATCGGCAATTGCCTGAATCTTTATGAACACCAGAGCACCATAAACCCAAATATGCCTCTGAGAGGGTTATTTTATCTGGTAAAAATGCTTCAGGCCTATGTGGAGTTAAACCATTACAATCTATATTCATCCGTACAGATTGCGCTTCCATTTCCCAGGTACATTGTATTTTACAATGGAGAAAAGGAAGCACCGGATTGCGAGGAACTGTGTTTGTCCGATGCATTTCCAAAAACGGCGGACAGCAAGCCTGCGCTGGAGTGTCGTGCGACAATATTAAATATTAATTACGGACACAATCAGGAGCTTCTAAACAAAAGCAAACGATTAGCCGATTATGCATATTTTATCTATCAGGTTCGGGAATATCTGAAGCAGGGATGTACAATGAATCAGGCAATCGATCTTGCGATAGAGGACTGTATTTCGAAAGAGATTCTCTCCGACATTCTGATTGCAAACCGTGCGGAGGTAAAAAGTATGCTGCTCTCAACATTTAACGAAAAAGAGTATCGAAAAATGCTTCGTAAGGAAGCCCGCGACGAAGGACTCGCGGAGGGTCGTGCAGAAGGTCGTGCAGAAGGTCGTGCAGAAGGTCGTGCAGAAGGCGAGAGAGAACTCAACAACTTATACAAAAAGCTACTTAGTGAAGGACGGATGGAAGAATTAGAATTGGCTATAACTGACAATGAGTATCGTCAAAAGCTGTTAACGGAGGACAGCTGATTTCATAGCAGATGTCATGAAACTTCGTCCTGCGCGGCATTTGCCGACGCACAATGGTACAATGGCACAGTTCGAAGCATTTCATATGAGGTGCTTCATTTGCAGGGGTTCAGACATTCCCGTCTGTCCCCTGCACGTCTCTGCGCCGAATCAGTGCCCTTATGTTTTTATGATAGTTTTTATGATAGTTTTTATGATAGTTTTTACGATTATTCTTTACGCCTGCTGCTTCGCAATCTTCACGATCCGGCTGGTGCCCAGCCGGGACGCCCCCAGTGAAAGAAACTGCGCAGCATCCTCCAGCGAAGCGATTCCGCCTGCCGCCTTTATTTTCACGTCGCTGCCCACATGCTCCGCGAACAGGGCAACATCCGCAAATGTCGCGCCGCCTGTGCTGAATCCGGTGGATGTTTTGATGAAATCCGCGCCCGCCTCAGTGACGATTTCGCAGAGTTTAATTTTCTCCTCGTCCGTCAACAGACAGGTCTCAATAATGACTTTCAGAATTTTATCGCCGCAGGCTGCCTTCAAAGTACGGATTTCATTGAGAACACAGTCGTACTTCTGATCCTTGACCCAGCCGATATTGATGACCATGTCAATCTCATCCGCGCCGTTAGCAATTGCGTCCTTTGTCTCAAATTCCTTGACTGCGGTCGTATTGTATCCGTTCGGGAACCCGATGACCGTGCAGACAACAGGATCTGCATCCCGCAGGTACTCACTCGCCTGTTTTACAAAGCTTGGCGGGATGCAGACAGAGGCGGTGCCATATTGTACCGCGTCATCACAGATTTGCCGGATCTGCTCCCAGGTCGCGTCCTGTGCCAGTAACGTGTGATCTACATGCCTGAGAATTTCTTTCATTTCCATTTTACAATTCCTCCTTGTGCTGTTTTTCATGTAAACATTCGTTCCATATATGATTCAAGCCGGGGACTTCTCTTCCGTCTCCTGTTCATCCGCACGGCATCTGCGTATCAGCAGCAGATGTTCCGTCGTCACCGGGCTGTATGAGTATTTAACGGTCATGCAATGCTGTGGCCGCGTTTTACCGATCACACGTGCTGGGACCGCGTTTTACCGGTCATACTGCGCAATGGCCACGTTTTCCCAATCATACGTGCCGAGACCGCGTTTTACCGATCACACGGTGCTGTGGCCACGTTTTTTCACCGCCTGCCACAGCAAATACAACAGGATCAGGATCCACACCGCCGCGAGCGATCCAAGTAAGATCACAGCAGTCTGCGGAAGCGGTCCAAGATCTTCCAGGCTGCCCGACTCCCCATCCCCGGAGACCTCGATCTGATCCAATCGATACAGCGATGTCACATCGGCATAAAGCGTCTCAAAATACTCCTCATCAATCGTCTCGCCTCTTCTGGAGGATTTCGTCGTCTCCTCAATCAGCTGTCCCGCCGCGCTGCGCAGGGAAGTCGAACCGTTGAATACTGCCGTCGTGAACGTATTGTCTATGTTATCCAGAAACAGCTCCGCGGCATCTATTTTGACGCTGTAGTACGCTGAATTGTCCTCACCGGAACGGGACAGATAATCCTGATATTCATCGGAGTCCTGCGCTTTTGTCGTCACCGGAATATAGCCCTCCGTCTGGGAGTAAGCAATCTGCACCTCATTTGTGAGCAGATACTGTGCGAACAGCCAGGACGCCAGCACCTCCTGCGGATCGTCCTTGTTAAAAATACAGATGGACGGGCCCTGCGATATCATCTGCGGGTTTTCCGTATCATACTGAGGCACCGCCATGACCACAGTCTCAAACTCGACCAGCTTATCCTCACTGATATCCAGCAGCGGCGCATCCGTTCCCATCCAGGTCGCGCCGGCCGTCGAGTCAACCTCAAAAATACACTGCCCTGCATTCAGGAAATTAGCCGGATAGCCGGATATCTTAAATGTGGAAAATTCTCTGGAATCCGCATATCCCGAAATCTCATACAGCAGCTCCTTCGTTGTGTCATTAAACAGCAGAATCTCGCCGTCCTCTGTCGAATACCCGGCATCCAGCTGCCGCAGCATCGTGATCATCATATTGTCCGTCGATTTGTAGATAAACGGTATCATGACACTCTGTCCGTTGACTACGTAATTGCCATCCGCGTCCTGCTCCATCGCCGCGTCACAGACCTCCCAGATAAAATCCCAGGTCAGTGTCTCGGGCAGCTCAAAGCCAAGCGCTTCTACATAAGTTTTATTCACATAGCACGCCTCCGTGGAGCGCATATACGGAATCGCATAATAAGAGCCGTTAATCTCACACTCTTCAAGAAACTGCGGTACGATCTCGTCAGCCGTCGGCGAATCAAATAAAAGCTCACTTCCG
The DNA here is from genome assembly GCA_021199475.1 of Lachnospiraceae bacterium. Classification (GTDB taxonomy): domain Bacteria; phylum Bacillota; class Clostridia; order Lachnospirales; family Lachnospiraceae; genus Choladousia. Next base: position 21,188 of record JAJQHZ010000039.1, on the reverse strand, counting down.
CCAAGCCCGTAGTTTTTATCCATCATCAGATCATCGAGCGGCACGACCTGATTGTCTCCGGTCAGGTACGTCGCAATATGGTCCGGATACGTGATACAGACATTCGGCGTCGTGTCCGTTGCGATATTCGTGATCACATCATTATAAATATCCGTATAATCCGTATACAGCCGGATGTTCACCGTAATGTTCGGATACAGCTCTTCAAAGTCCTCAATCGCCTGTTCATAGATCGCCACCTGCGTCTTGTTTGTGTCATTTTTAGCCCAGAACGTAATCTCATATTCCTGCGACGTATCAAACGTATCCGGAACCGCAAATGCTTCCTTCGCCTCCTGCGAGCCATGGCAGCCGGTCAAAAAAAATGCACAGAAAACCATCAGCAGCAAAGCGGTTACAGCACGCGGCGCAAATCTGTTTTTCATCATTTTGAAAAATCACCTGACTCTTTCTGTAAAATCACATTGTTCTTTCTCATCTGCTTTCTCACCCGACATCCTGGCTGCAACGAAAATTGTACCTGCCAAAGGCTGTAATTTCATTTCGGGATGGGCGGGTGCTGATCGTCCAGTGAACGATCGTTTATCACCGACCGGAGCGGCAGCGGAGAATATGACGCGCCAGCGGCATATAGCCTTCGAAGAAGGCGGTCTGCGGTCTGCGGCCTGCTGTTCTGAATAGTTACCGAAAATTTTTCACCATGCTGCAGGCAAAACAGGCCAAATAAGCTCACTGCTTCAGTCCGCCCCTTGACACGCCCGCCATAATCTGTTTGCGGAAAATCAGAAACAGTACAATCAGCGGAACCGAAATCACCACGACCGCCGCCATCATCGCCGGAATGTTTTCACGTCCGAATCCATTTTCACGAATCTCCTGAATCCCATTCGACACCAGGTAGTAATTCTGGTCATCCGTGATCAGACGCGGCCAAACGTAGGAATTCCAGCATTCAATCACCTTCAGAATCGTGATCGTCGTCATGGTTGGCTTCGAGATTGGCAGCATGACCTTCCACAGATATTTGAAATCCGAGGTGCCGTCCACCTTCGCCGCGTAATAAAGACTGTCCGGTATCTGTTCAAAATTTTCCTTCAGCAGATAGATATAAAAGACGCTCGTCACCGAAGGCAAAATCAGCCCGGCAAACGTATTGCGCAGCTCCAGATTCGTAATCGTCACAAAATTCGTGATGATGACCAGCTCATTCGGAATCATCATCAGAGAAAGAAAGAACACGAACACCGCATTTTTCCCGCGGAATTCCAGTCTTGCAAACGCAAATGCCGAAAGTGTGATCACAACCAGCATAATTGCTGTTGTCAGCACCGCAAAAATCAGGGTGTTCGCGAGATAGCGGGCAAGCGGAACCTCTGTAAACGCCGAAGCATAATTCTCCAGAGTCGGCGTCAGCGTAAAAAACTTCGGAACCGACTCCGAGCTGTACTCGCCATAGCTCTTCACAGAAGTCAGCACCATCCAATAAAACGGGAACAGCACAATCAGCGCCCACAGCGCCAGAAAAATCCCTTTCACCACGCCCAGAATGCGCGCCCGTATCCGCTCCGAGGCTTCCAGTTTTTTATAATCAAACGAAGTATCCATCGTTTTCTCCACCTTCATTGATAGGAAACATTTTTTCTGCTGATCATCAGGTTAATACATGTGATGGTCAGGACAATCACAAACAGAATAATGGCGGCTGCGGATGCGTAGGAAGGATATCCGCCGCTGTCGCCATAAAGCATATCATAGACGTAGCCGACGATTGTGTTCATCCCCGCCGCATTCAGATCCGTTCCAAACAGCGCCACCACGTCGCTGTATGCCTTGAAGGCACCGATAAATCCAGTGATCACCAGATAAAAAATCATCGGAGAGATCATTGGCAGAGTGATTTTGTAAAAAATGCGGAATTTCGACGTCCCGTCCACACGGGCCGCCTTATAATAATCCTCATTGACGGACGCGAGCGCACCGGTCAGAATCAGAATCTTAAACGGCATCACGACCCAGATGGTATAAATACAGAGCACAAGCATCTTCGCCCAATACGGCCCATCGATAAAATCAATGGAGCTGCCGCCGAAAAAATGAATCAGCAGATTAATCATACCATCGCTGTACGCCGTCTTTTTAAACAAAATCATAAATACCAGACCAACCGCCAGCGTATTGGTCACATAGGGCAGAAAATAAATTGTCTGCAGCAGATTCCGAAACCTCTTAATCGAATGCAGCGCGACCGAAATCAGCAGCGCAAGTCCGGTCGAGACCGGCACTGTAATAACGACGAGAAGAAACGTATTTTTCACAGCCTGCAGAAAGTATGTGTCATGCAGGACATAAGAATAATTATAAATCCCAACGCCATAGTAGGTCTGCGACGTAAAATTGTAGCCCTCCTCAAACGAGTAAATAAAAACATCGATCAGAGGGTACACCAGAAACGCGCCCAGAAAAAGAACCGCCGGCAAAAGATAAAGCCAGCCCTTTATATTCCCAAAGCGTCCCTTCGCCATATCCATTGCATTTCCTCCCATCTGGCAGCCGGTAACAGAACTCATGCTGCCTTCCGCATGATGCTTCGACAGTCATTTCTCATAAAAAACATAAACCGTAAAACTCACACACCGCAGAATTCCGGCGTTCAGGCATCTGTTAAATCTCAAAAAAAATCAGATTCTTTCTTCCGTTTCCTTATCAAACAAAAACACCTTCTCCGGCCGCAGCGCAAAGCGAACGGTTGCGCTGGAGGTATCTACCTGATTATCCGTGCTGATAATCGATCGGACCGTCCGGCTGACGGACGCTTCATTCCGGGAAAGCACACTGACATCCCGCCCCATCACCTCGACACCTGTCAGGTCGCAGCAGAGCGGGCCATCCTCGCGCAGCAAAAATCCCTCCGGACGGATACCGACCCAGACCTCGCGGTCCTCAAATCCGGCGCTTCCCGCATTCGTTTTCACCGCCGCACTCGTTTTCTGCATTCCCTGTCTCTCATTCACTGTCACACCTGCTCCGCAGACAGTGCCCGATGTCAGCTCCGAATTTGCTGACCATACGGATACGCCAGAAAGCCTCTCCAGCATTCCCGGCAGTGCATCCGTTCCGATATACAGCACTCCGTCCCGCACGCGCCCTTCAAACACATTAATGGGCGGCGTACCCAGAAACTTCGCGACAAACAGATTGGCCGGACTGTCGTAAACCTCCTGGGGCCTCCCGGTCTGCTGCACCACACCGTCGCGCATCACAACAATCTGGTCCGAAATGCTCATCGCCTCATCCTGATCGTGTGTAACAAAAATGGTCGTAATCCCGGTCTCACGCTGGATTCTGCGGATCTCTTCCCGCGTCTGCAGCCGCAGCCGGGCGTCCAGATTCGAGAGCGGCTCGTCCAGAAGCAGCACCCGCGGCTGCTTCACCAGCGCCCGCGCAATCGCGACACGCTGCTGCTGCCCGCCCGAGAGCTCTCCCGGCTTGCGCTCCATCAGTGTGTCAATCTGCACCAGGCGCGCCACCTCATCCGCCATTTCCTGCATCTGCGTCTTCGTCAGACGATCCTTTCCCTTGCGGTTCTCCAGCGGAAACAAAATATTCTGGCGCACCGTCAGATGCGGGTACAGCGCATAGTTCTGAAATACAAGGCCGATTCCCCGGTGTTCCGGCGGCAGCTCCGTCACATCGTCCTGTCCAAAAAAAATCCGGCCGCTCGTCGGCGTAAGAAGCCCGCTGATCAGATTCAGCGTCGTACTCTTGCCGCAGCCGGACGGGCCGAGAAGCCCGATCAGCTTCCCATCCGGGATCGTGAAGGTAAAATCATTCACCGCAATCACATCCTGCCCGGACTTTGCGGACTGTCTGTTTTTCGCAGCGTTCTCAATATCCGCAGATTTTTCTGCACCCGCCGTATTCGTATTTGTTTTATCTTCCTTCTTTCGCCGCACGCTCCGGCCAGCCTTCCGGTCGCGGCACGGAAATGTCTTTGTCAGATTCTGCAGTCTTATTTCCATCCTTTTTCCCTCAGGTTCTGCGTCTCCACAGAATACCAGCGTCCCGCTTTTATAAATCCGGAGATAAAATTCCTCTCTGTTCACGGGATTAAGCAAAGCCAACTATGCATCAAAAACAGTATATCACTTTTTCCAATGGGATGCTATCCTTTTTATAAAGAAAAAGGAGCCTCATTTTCTGCTGCTCCTTCCCTGTTTTCTTCATCTGATTTGTGCTTCGAGAACTTCGTGTCACGTAAACTCCCCATTGTCGAAAACAAACGGGATTTCGGCCGCAGACTCTCCGCACAAATGTTTATACCCACGCCTTGATCTGCTCGTACACGCCATCGCCGTCAAGCTTATACTTCTTGAGAAGCTCCACAGCCGGGCCGGACTCACCGAAGACATCCTGTACGCCAATCTTCAGAACCGAAGTCGGTGCTTTCGCGCAGAGCGTGTCGCAGACCGCACTGCCGAGACCGCCGATCACAGAATGCTCCTCCACGGTCACAACCTTGCCTGTCTTCTTCGCGCACGCAACAACCAGATCCTCGTCGAGCGGCTTAATGGTATGAATGTTCACTACCTGTGCTGAGATGCCGTCCGCCGCGAGCTTTTCCGCCGCATCAAGCGCACTGCCCACGCAAAGACCGGTCGCGATGATCGTCACATCCGTGCCTTCCTTCAGCACCACGCCCTTGCCAATTTCAAACTTATAATCCGGGTTGTCATTGATCACCGGCACGGCCAGACGGCCGAAGCGCAGATAAACCGGGCCCTCATGCTCATACGCTGCCTTTACGGCTGCCTTAGCCTCGATATCATCGGATGGATTAATGACTACCATGCCCGGAATCTCGCGCATCAGCGCCAGATCCTCATTGCACTGATGGGACGCGCCGTCCTCACCAACAGAGATGCCCGCATGGGTCGCACCGATCTTCACATTCAGATGCGGATAGCCGATGGAATTCCTCACCTGCTCATACGCACGGCCAGAAGCAAACATCGCAAAGGTGCTGACAAACGGCACCTTGCCGGTAGTCGAAAGACCCGCCGCGATACCCATCATGTTGCACTCCGCAATCCCGCAGTCGATGTGGCGCTCCGGAAATACCTTCTTAAAGGTATCGGTCTTGGTCGCGTTCGCGAGGTCAGCGTCCAGAACCACAAGATTTTCATGCTCTTTTCCAAGCGCGGCCAGAGCCTCGCCATAGCTCTGCCTGGTTGCAATCTTTTTTACTTCTGACATAATGCTTCCCCCACTTTCTCCAGATCTGCCATTGCAATTGCATATTCCTCATCATTCGGCGCCTTGCCGTGCCATCCGGCCTGCCCTTCCATAAAGGAAACACCCTTGCCCTTCAGTGTCTTCATAATAATCGCAGTCGGCATACCCTTCACCGTGCGCGCTTCCGCAAACGCGTCCGCGAGCTGCTGCATATCGTTGCCGTCCGCCACATTAATCACATGGAAATTAAACGCCTCAAACTTCTTGTCGATCGGATACGGAGAGCAGACGTCCTCAATCTTACCGTCAATCTGCAGGCCGTTGTTATCCACGATCACGCAGAGATTGTCCAGCTTGCGGTGGCCCGCAAACATCGCCGCCTCCCAGACCTGTCCTTCCTGGATCTCGCCGTCGCCAAGCAGCGTGTATACGCGGTAGGATTTCTGATCCATCTTACCGGCAAGCGCCATGCCGACTGCCGCCGAGATGCCCTGCCCAAGAGAACCGGAGGACATATCAATACCGGCAATGTGCTGCATGCACGGATGTCCCTGCAGATGAGAACCCGTGTGGCGCAGCGTCAGCAGATCCTCCACCGGGAAATAGCCCCTGTGCGCCATTGCAGAATAATAGCCCGGCGCATTGTGACCCTTTGAAAGCACGAAACGATCGCGGTCCGGATCCTTCGGATTCTTCGGATCGATGTTCATCTCCTGAAAATACAGATACGTAAATACATCTGCCGACGAGAGCGATCCGCCCGGATGCCCCGCCTTTGCACTGTGCACTGCTGTCACAATGCCCTTGCGAACCTCGTTCGCCATTTTTTGAAGTTCAAGAATTGTCATTGCTGTAATCCTTTCTCTTATGATTGTCTCTGTTCCAATTTCATGACTCCAAAATCCACCGGTATCCTACGCCACAGACGCGATTCACGACCTCTGTGACCAAAGGTAAGATCCTGTGGATTCCGTCCGTGTCATACGTTACTGTCCATAGTACGCATTCGCTCCGTGCTTCCTCATGAAATGCTTCTCCTTGATGGAGTCCGGAGCCGGATTTACGCGCGGATTGATCAGCTCCGTGCGGCATGCCATCTTCGCGACCTCTTCCAGAACGACCGCATTATGTACAGCCTCCGCAGCATCCTTGCCCCAGGTAAACGGACCATGGTTCGAGCAAAGCACCGCCGGCACATAGACCGGATTAATGCCTCTGGACTGGAACGTCTCAATGATAACCAGCCCGGTATTCTTCTCATACTCGCCATTAATCTCCTCCGGCGTCAGGCTCCTCGCGCACGGAATCGGGCCATACATATAATCCGCATGCGTCGTGCCGTAGCACGGAATATCCCGGCCGGCCTGCGCCCAGGACGTCGCCCACGGTGAATGTGTGTGAACCACACCGCCGAGCTCCGGAAATGCCTTGTACAGCTCCGCATGCGTCGCTGTATCCGAGGACGGCTTATAGCGGCCTTCGATCCGGTTGCACTCCAGATCCACAACTACCATATCGTCCGGCGTCAGCTCCTCATAATCTACTCCACTCGGCTTAATCACGAAATATCCGCTCTCCCGGTCCATGCCGCTGACATTTCCCCACGTATAGGTGACAAGTCCGCGCTTCGGGAGCTCCATATTCGCCTCATAAACCAGCTTCTTCAGTTCCTCAAGCATAAAGGTAATCCTCCTTCTTTCTCATTTAAAGCAAACGTCAGGAAGCCGTCTGCCATAAAAGAATCTAAACACATCATACACGCTTTTAATGCCTTCGTCCAGTAAATTTTTCGGTATATGCCGGATAATCCCGGCGATAACCATTGCGCTGTTTTCCATGGGCGGGCGTACATAAATACACACGCCGCTTACTCAATACTCTTCAGCGACTCCACCATGTCGATTTTCTTCAGCTTGAAGTGCATTGCAAAGTTCACGATAACGGAGAACGCAATCGTAAACAGGACGCTGTAAAGATAGCTCTTCGGATAGATTGAGCGCCCGAACATACAGGTATCGACCTCAACGGTCGTGATGATAAACGCATGCAGGGCTTTTCCGATCAGGCAGCCCGCGCCGGTACCAATGATGGTGGTAATCACGTTTTCACGGTAAATGTACGCGGACACCTCCCCGTCATAGAATCCAAGCACCTTCAGCGTCGCCATCTCACGCCGCCGCTCGTTGATATTGATGTTATTCAGATTGTACTGCACGACAAACGCCAGAAGTCCCGCCGATACAATCAGCACGATAATCACCAGATCCAGGGCACTCAGCATATTTTCGATTGTCTCCTGCAAAGACTCGGTGTAGGTAATACTCAGCGCTGCGTCGCAGGCAAGCAGAGCGGTTCCGATCTCCTCAAGCGCCTCCTGCCCCTCATCCGTCTGCGCATCCTCCGTGCAGAAGAAAACGCTGTTGTACTCCGGCTCTTCGCCAAATACCTCCTCATAGAGCGCCGGTGTCAGGTACAGGTAGTGATACAGGTAATTCTCACAGATGGCCGCAATCGGCACCTCCGCCGTATTCCCGTCCTCCAGGCTTAAGGTCAGCGTGTCTCCAACAGAAAGATCAAACTCCTTCGCAATCTTTTCCGTAATGATGGCCCCGTCGTCTGTCAGTGTATACTCCTCGTCCTCCGTACGGCTGCGGAAGGTCAGATATTCGCTGATATCCTCCGTATCCTCCGGCACATAAATGTAGATTGACCACTGCTTCCCGGTGCCGCTCGCATCCTGATCCGCAATATCCATGCTCTGCATATAGAACCGTTTCCACGCCAGAATCCCCTCCTCCGAGGCAACCGTATCGATAAGCTCTGCCTGTTCTGCCTCACCCGCGTCCGCGTCATAAATAAGCATCGCGTCATAGCTCTGCAGTTCACTGTATTGCAATACACCGACATCCCCGATGGAATCCCGCAGCCCGTACCCCACCATCAGCAGGCCCATGCAGCCCCCGATACCTAAGACAGTCATCATCAGACGCCCCTTATAGCGCATCAGATTCCGGACGGTGGATTTCCAGTTGAAATTCAAATTCTTCCAGATAAAAGATACGCGCTCCAAAAGCACACGCTTGCCCTGTTTGGGCGCAGGCGGCCGCATCAGCTGCGCGGGCGCAGTCCCCAGCGCGCGGTAGCACGCAGCAAACGCGGCGCCGACGGTACAAAGCATTGCGATTGCAGACGCAACGATTCCATATTCCCAATTGTACGGCACCAGAATCGCCGGCTGGTACTTATACATAATCTGATAGGCTAGAATAATAATCCACGGAAATACCTTTTCCCCGAACAAAACGCCAAACACACTGCCGGTCAGCGTCGCCCAGAACGCGTATTTTAAATACTTTTTCGCGACATCCCATTTGCCGTAGCCCAGCGCCTTGAGCGTACCAATCTGGGTGCGCTCCTCCTCGACCATGCGGGTCATCGTAGTCAGGCTGATCAGCGCCGCGACCAGGAAAAAGATGACCGGAAAGACCTGTGCAATGTTAGTCATACGGTCGGCATTTTCTCCATATCCCGTATTTTCCGGAAGGGAGCTGCGGTCATAGACGTACCACTCGGGATAGCTGACATCCGCAAGCTCCGCTTTTGCGTCCGCAATCTTCTGTTCCGCCTCTTCGAGCTCTTCCTCCGCATCCGCGATTTCCTGTTCGGCATCGGCAATTTTCTGCTCCGCCTCTGCCTTTCCTTCCTCATAGTCCTCCCAGCCGTCCGCGATTTTCTGTTCATTCTCCGCAATCTCGGATTCCGCCTCAGCTATTTTTTCCAGAGCGTCCGCAATCTGTGACCTGGCGTCCGATAACTGACTGCGCCCGTCCTCCAGCTGCTGCTTCCCGGAATTGTATTCCGAAAGAGAAGAATAATACTGTGCCCATCCGTCATCGAGCTCAGTCCGCGCAGTTGTCAGCTGCTTTTTGGCGCTCTCCAGCTCGGCATAGCCGTCGTCAACCTCCTCCTGCGCGGCAGCAAGCTCCGACTCCGAAGCCTCCAGCTGCGCCTTCGTCGCCGCCAGCGTCGCTTTGGCGCTCTCCAGCTCTTCCTTCTGCGCTTCCAGCTCCGTCCGCGCCGCCGCTATCTGCGCGGCCGTCGCCTCGAGGGTACTCCGCCCCTCCTCCAGCTGCGCCTTCGCAGAGGCCAGGGCGCTCTCCCCCGCCGCGAGCTCCTGCTCCTTCTCTGCAATCTGCGCAGAAGCCGCATCCAGCGCTGCTTTTGCTGCAGAAAGTGAACTCTCCTGCTCCTCCAGCTGCGCTTTGGTCGCCGCCAGCGTGGACGAAGCCGCATCCAGTGCCGCCTTCTGTTCCGCGAGTGCACTCCTGGCCGCACTTAGCTGCGTCTGCAGAGCCGAGGCACCCGCCTGTGCTTCAGCGAGCGCAGAAGAGGCAGCGGTCAGAGCCGTATTCGCGGAATCCAACGCGGCCTGCTTTGCCGTCTGGTCCGCCTTTGCCGTATCCAGCGCAGTCTGCGCCGATGTAAGCGCCGATTGCGCACTTGTCAATGCGGATTCCTTCGCGGCGAGCGTACTCTTTGCCGTGGCCAGCGCCGATTCCTTCTCAGAAAGCGTATTTTTTGCGGCTGTCAGCGCCGCTTCTTTTTCCGCAAGGGCGTTCTGCGCCGCTTCCAGCTGTGCCAGTTCCCCGGAAGCATCCGCTCCGGACGCCACAGCTGCATCATACGCCGACTGCGCACTGCTTACCGACGCTGCCGCCGTATCGTATGCGCTCTGCGCACTGCTCACCGACGATGCTGCCGTATCATACGCGCTCTGCGCGCTGCTTACCGACGCCGATGTCTCATCGTAGTCCGACTGCGTGCTGCTTACCGACGCCGATGCCGTGTCATACGCCGACTGCGCACTGCTCACCGACGCTGCTGCCGTATCATACGCACTCTGCGCACTGCTCACCGACGCTGCCGCTGTATCATAGGCGCTCTTCGCATTGTCTGCCGCCTCCCCGGCGGTATGATAGCTTGTTTGCAGGGCTTCCACCTGTGCCGCTGCCGTATCATACGCGCTCTGTCCGGAAGCCAGCTCTGCCGCGCTTGCATTGTACGTCTCCCACACCGCATCCAGCGCCGCGCGGCCGGAATCATAGGCGCTCTGCTGTGAAGCCAGCTCGGATTTTGCCGTCTCCAGAGCCGTTTTCCCCGATGCAATCTCTGCTGCGGAAGCGTCGTAGGCGCTCTTCGAGGCCGCTAGCTCCGCATCGCCCTGTTCATACGCCGCCTCAGCGGCATCGAGCTGCTCCTCGGCTGCGGCAATCTGCTCTTCGGCGGACTCGACCTGCGCCAGGCCCTCCTCGTACTGCTCCCAGCCCGCTTCCACCTGCTCCGTACCGGAGTCAATCTCCTTCTGCGCCGCCTTCAGCTTCTTTTTGGCCGCCTTCGCCTCGCTCTCATACTCAGCCAGCGCACGTTCATACTCCGACTCGCTCGTGTTTAACGTATCCAGCGCAGATGAAAGCTGGCTCTGTGCATCTGCAATTGTCATCTCACTGTCTGCAAGCTCAGCCTCTCCGTCCGCGAGCTCGTTCTGGGCATCTGCCACGGTCGTCTTCGAATCCTCCAGCTCTGTCTTCCCATCCGCAAGCTGCTCTTCCGCCTCATTAAGCTCTGATTCCGCCTCATCCAGCTCCGACTCCGCCTCTGCTTTGCTCTCTTCCAGCTCCTTTTTCGCGTCTTCGAGCTCCTGCCGGCCTTCCTCGACCTCCGACTCGGCCTCCGCGATTTCCGATTCTGCTTCCTCCGTAACCTCCGTATACCGCGCCTCGCATCGCACATCCTCGATGGCTTCGATCCGCTCCAGGACCTCCTCCACCCGATCATCATACGCATCCGTGTAGGCCAGCTCCTCCTTTGCGCCCTCCACCTGTACATAAACCACACTGTAGACGTCCGTATCAAATTCATCCGCGGTCACATAAACAAAACCGGAAAGCGAACCGGTACCCAGCGTCGTGCTGCCGCGCTGGTTCGCAATATAACATGGACTATAGCCGGTGCCCGTAATGGTCAGTTCCCGGTGCACCAGCGTCGAATCATCCTCATCCTCTACCGTGATCTCGAGCACATCGCCCGGCTCATACCCCATCGAATCCGCAAACGCCTGATCCAGAAAGCACTCGCCCGCCTGCGCCGGGAGCGTCCCCGCCTCCAGAGCGACCGCATTCATCGTCTCCGGAAATGCCTCCACATGGAGCACCGACTGCGATTCCTCCCCGCCGGTATAGACATCCTCCATATACGTGCCTTCCACCGCCGCCACGCCGTCGACCGCCGCGATTGCCGCCACATCATCGTCCGTCAGTCCCAGCGTACTGATCACCCGGATATCCATCAGATTGGCATCGTCAAAATACGAGTCCTCCGTGACACGCATATCCGGTGCCGCAGACTGAAGACCCGCAAAAAAGGACACGCCCAGCGCCACAATCAGAAATATGGACAAAAAGCGGTTCATGCTCTTTTTTACTTCCATCCGGAAGTCTTTGTTCAATGCGCGTTTTCTCATATCTTATCTGCTCTACCCTTACCGATTCATGCGGTGTCTACTCATCCTTATCCAGATGCCCCGTCTCCAAAAAGCCAGACTGGGCAATTGTATTTCATTACCACTCAATATTCTCTACCGCCATCGGATCCTCATTCAGATACAGGTCCGCCACCTGCCCGTTCTTAATCCGGATCACCCGGTCTGCCATCGGCGCGATCGCCGAATTGTGCGTGATCACAATGACCGTCATCCCCCGCTCCCGGCACATATCCTGCAAAAGCTTCAGAATCGACTTTCCCGTCTGGTAGTCCAGGGCGCCGGTCGGCTCATCACAGAGCAAAAGCTTGGGGTTCTTCGCAAGCGCCCGCGCAATCGATACGCGCTGCTGTTCGCCGCCGGAGAGCTGCGCCGGAAAATTCTTCATGCGCTGCGAAAGCCCGACATCCTTCAGCACACGCTCCGCATCCAGCGGATGGCGGCAGATCTGGTTCGCCAGCTCCACATTCTCCAGCGCAGTCAGATTCTGCACCAGATTGTAAAACTGAAAAACAAAGCCAATGTCATTCCTGCGATAGCCCGTCAGCTGTTTCTGATTGTACTTCGCAATATCATTGCCATCCACCCAGACACTGCCGCTGCTCGCGGAATCCATCCCGCCCAGTATATTCAGAACGGTCGTCTTTCCGGCGCCGCTCGGCCCGACAATGACGACAAACTCGCCCTTCCCGATTTCAAAGTCAATGCCGTCCACCGCGTGGATTTCCACCTCGCCCATGCGGTAAATCTTCGTCACATGCTCCAGCTTCACATATGCTTCCATCGAAATCCGTTTCCTTTCCGTCTTTCCGGGTTCTGCCACGTTTCCTTTTCTTCATAGTAGTTCTATTTTAATGACTCCGGCACGAAGATGCAATTGATTTTATAAAAAATTAATAGTCTTGATGTTTCTTTTCCGCGCCCGCCCTTTCCCCTGTATGATATAATTACCGGCGTTCCCATTTCCGGTAAGTGAACCACTCCTGACAGCTAAAGTTTTTATTGCTATTTTTTCCGCTTCCGCTTATAATTTTAATGAAACGTATATTCACGCAACTGTTCCAGAAAAGTAGTGGTTCCTATGGGAAAGAAAAAGAAAAATAAGAAAAGAGAAGAAGAAGCTCCTGTAAAAAAGAAAAAGCTTAAGTCAGAAAAATTGAAGAAGTCAGCCACCGGGGCAGCAAAGCTTAGTTTACCTGAGACAGAACTACCGATGCTCCCGGTTTTTCAGGCACTTTCTGATGAGAATCGATTAAAAATCATCCGGTTGCTCACTATACGTGAGCGAACCACGCCAGAGTTGCTGGAGCAGGTAGATGTTGTGCAGTCTACCATGTCCCATCATTTAAAAATACTGACTGAAGCCGGACTGATCAGCTGTCAAAAGAAGGGAAAGCGCTCCTGCTACTCTATCCGTCCGGATACATTCGCGCAGATAGGGGCATATTTCATAAGTCAAAATCCTTCCATCAATGATTAATGCGGATATGGCATAAGCTGGTTTTGGAAATTCCGGCATTTAAGTGCCCGGAACGCGTTCGGCAACGACCGGAGTCGGCAACCGATGCGGCAGCCGGGAGCAGAACACGGAAGGAGTGTGTACATATGAATCGAAATGAGCGCGAGCTCCATAACGACTGGGAGGAATCGTGGGAACGGGCCGACCGCGGACAGGGAAATGGTTTTACGCCCGCGCAGATCTTACTGGTCATTCTGATCATCGTGCTGCTGGCTGCGCTGATTGGAATGGGAGTCCTGTTTCTGTTGTTATAAACTGCTGACCGCATCCGTGCCATGTGCTTTGCCTCATACACCCACTGCGTCCGCAATGATTTTTCCCATCTTTCCATTTTTCCGATGCAGGCTAAATTCCGCCCCGGCCGGAATTTGCTTTCTCATACTTTCTCAAGCCAAATATCCGTGCAGGCTATGTCATAAGGTGTCGGCTTGCCGACGGGCGCTGAGTGCCAGTGGCACTCGTTTAGCGCCGACCGAAGCGAAGCGTAGATCCTTATGACTCTGGCTACCTGGCTCGTTGCTTCGCGGGAATTAAGCCTGCGAAAAAAAGAAAAAAACATATAAACAAATCCGCAAAATCGTGCTATACTAAAAACACAGGATAAAATAATCTACCGGCAAGGATGGCGGGCCAACGCGCAGAAGCGCGAACGACCGGCCATTTTTTATATAAAAGAAGCATTTTTCAAACTTCCATATCGAAGAATAAGATTTAGAAGGTAATCCGTCTCACAGACAATAATCTGTTCAAAACAGCAGAGAGGAGAAGTATTATGGCAATCAGCGATACTGAAAAGAAAATCCGGGACATCCGGCTTGCCGAGCTGGCAAAATACTGCTACAGCTCCAGTGAATTTGACCTGAACCTGTATGCGGAATATGATGTAAAGCGCGGTCTGCGTGAGTCCGACGGCAAGGGCGTCCTCACCGGACTGACGGAGATTTCCGACGTGGTCGCGTTCCGCACGGAAAAGGGCAAAAAAATACCGGCCGAAGGCCAGCTTTATTTTCAGGGCTACAACATCATGGTCTTAAAGAACGGCTTTGAAAACCGGAAATTCAATTACGAAGAAGTCGCCTACCTGCTGCTCTTCGGCGCACTGCCAAACCGGCAGCAGCTGGATTCCTTCCTGGAGCTTCTCGCACAGTCCCGTGAACTGCCGAATAAATTCGTGCGAGATGTCATCATGAAAGCGCCAAGTTCAAACCTGATGAACGCGCTGCAGAGAAGCGTGCTGACCCTGTATTCCTACGATGAGAATCCGGACGATATCTCCATCCCGAACGTACTGCGGCAGAGTCTCTCGCTGATTGCCACCTTGCCGCTGATTTCGGTGTACGCGTATCACGCACACCAGCACTATCACAACGATGAGAGTCTGGTCATCCGCTATCCGGACGCCAGCCTTTCTACCGCAGAAAATATCCTGCGCACCCTGCGCCCGGACGGACAGTATACCGAGCTTGAAGCACGCGTTCTTGATATCGCACTTGTCATCCACGCGGAGCACGGCGGCGGTAACAACTCCACCTTTACCACACACGTCGTGACCTCTACCGAGACCGATACCTACTCTGCGGTTTCTGCCTCCCTCGGCTCCCTGAAAGGCCCGAAGCACGGCGGCGCGAACCTGAAGGTCGAGCAGATGTTCGCTGACATCCGTGAGCATGTGAAGGACTGGGAGAACGAGGAGGAGATTGCCGAGTATCTGAGAAAAATCATCCGCAAGGAAGCCTTTGACGGCAGAGGTCTGATCTACGGCATGGGACATGCGGTCTACACCTGCTCCGACCCCCGTGCGGTCATCCTCAAGGAATACGCAAAAAGCCTCTCTGAGGAAAAAGGGCTGACCCGCGAGTTTGCACTCTATGAAACTGTCGAGCGGATTGCCCGCGATGTGCTGACCCACGAGAAAAACCTCCATAAGCCGATCTGCTGCAACGTCGATTTCTACAGCGGATTCGTCTATTCCATGCTCGGCATTCCGCAGGAGATGTTCACGCCCCTCTTCGCGATTTCCCGTATCGCCGGCTGGAGCGCACACCGCATGGAAGAGCTGGTCAACGGCGGAAAAATCATCCGCCCGGCCTACAAATACGTCGGCCATCACGTGCCGTACATACCATTGGAAAAGCGATAATTATCAGGCGAAAGAGCCATCTCTGGCTTTTACATCTGATGTCTCATTGATCCATGCGATTTAATCACTCTTCGATTTGCTTTACCGATCATAAAATCTTTACAGATCATAAAATACTCTGTGTGTCAGAAAAAGCAGGACAACGAATCCTGCTTTTTCTTGCGTTTCTGAATTTTTCTCTCCTTTATTCCGTTTCTATTTCCATCTTCTCAGCGTTGGTTTTTATTTTGTCCCGGCTTCAGCCTCGGTCTGCTCCTCAGTCTATTCCCCGGCATCAGTTTCGATTTCCGTCTCCTCGTCAGTTTCCGTCTCCACTTCGGTTTCCGTCTCTTCCTCCTCCGGTGCGATCAGATCAGATGCGGTATAGCCAAACGCCGTCGACAGCACCGTGCTGGAGATGGTATGCACTTCCAGCGAGTCTTCCATCCGCACATAGTAGTTGCCGTTGTCATCCGTATCGCCGATCTGGAATGTCACGGTTCGCTCGATGGTTTCCACCGAATCCTCCGTCTCGGTTTCTGATTCAGACTCCGCTTCCTCCTCTGCGTCCTCGGTTTCGGTTTCTTCGGAATCCTCTTCTTCGTCTTCCACCTCTTCCTCATACGTAATCGTCAGGATCGCGGTCGGCTCATCGAGACCATATTTCGAGAAGTCTGTGCAGTTATGATCCAGAAAATCCACATACGCGAGACCCGCGAGCGCGCTGGTCAGAGTGTCGGCCTCATCTGCATCCGCCTCAACACCGTCGGCAAGCTCTTCCGCCGTCACCGTCTCTTCCTCCGCGTCCGCTTCTGAGCCATCAGATCCGTTCACGCTGCTGACCATCCAGATAGCATCCTCGATATAGAGGTCATAGCCCTCGCCGTCCGTTTCCTCCAGGCGAACGCCTGTGATGGCCGACGCCTGCAGGGTCGGAATCTCTTCGCTTTCCGCGTAATCGTAAATGTCGTCAGAGAATGCGCTGCTCAAGTCGGTGCTCACCGTATATACCATTGAGGTCTCTTCATTCAGCATCAGGTAGTCATTTCCGGTCGAAGCATTGTTGTCGCCAATCGTGATGACGGTCTCTTCACCATCTTCATTCGTCAGTGTTATGGTATTCTGCGGTTCATCTAATCCATACTCAGACGTATCTTCAATATCCGTCAATGTCCGAATGGATTTCAGCTCCGCTGCTTCCTCCAGCGGCGCGAGCAGTGCAGATGAGTCCACCGGGAATGTCTCATCGTCATCCTTTTGCCAGGAGCCATCCTCCTGAAGCGTAAACGATACCTGCTCTCCGTCGATCGTGTAGGTGACTGCCGTGAGCGTGGAGGTGTCTACCTCGAGAATCACCTCTCCCTCGGCAGCCTCCTCCTCGGCCTGCTCCGTCTTCTCATTATAAACGGTCAGGCCGTAGTAAACGCCGCAGAGCACGCAGATAATCACCACGCCGATGATTAATTTGAAGTTCTTTATTTTCATCCTGAAAAACCTCCGCTCTATGTCTATCATCCGGAACGGATGATAGACGCAGGCCTCGCCTTGCACGAAGTGCAACTTTCATTGGCGAGGCTCTCCTCTCTATGTCCATCATCCGGAACGGATGGTGGACGCAGGCCTCGCCTTGCACGAAGTGCAACTTTCATTGGCGAGGCTCTCCTCTATTACCGCTTCCGCCGACTGAGCCAGATGCCCAGGCCGATGATCAGGAGCGCACCCGGTATGATCGCAATCGTCACAATGCTCCAGAAGCTGCTCGAAGCGGACGTCAGCGTCAGATACTCTACACTCACGCTCTTGGACGGTACCGACACAGAGCTTTCCTGGTCGCATGCCCAGCTCAGGGTATTTACAAAGAGCTGATAGTTGCCGCCCGATACCATGGAATTCGCCGATTCGTTTACCAGAGTAGACGATGTAAAGACTGCCACCCTGGTCTCGGCTGTGGTCGTCTCTTCCTCCTCAGTCTCAGACTCCGCCTCAGTCGTGTCCTCTTCTCCCGAATCATCCGTATCGTCCGCATCCTCCGTTGCTTCCTCTGCTTCTTCCGTGACTTCTTCCGTCTCAGTCTCCGTTTCCTCCTCGATTTCCAGCTCATCCAGCCAGCTCGATAGGTCTGTGTCCTCATCCACTGTCGCGGTCTCTTCCAGAAGCTCATCGGTCAGCTCAACAGTTTCCGTAATAATCACGCCCAGGTCAAACGGACCGTCGATGTCGTCGTCCTCCTGCTCGTAAGTGGTCATGTTCTGCACATCGACCTTGGAGTACGAGTTATCTGAGGTCGTCAGCACACTGCTGATGGACAGATCCTCACGTACATCGTCCGTCGTCTCGATGCCCTGCGCCGCGGAAAGCAGCACATACGCACTTCCATCCGACATATCAGACGAGACATCCGTACTGTTAATATCCGGAACCAGATAATACGGAACCTGCACGTAATAGTTGCTGTTGCCTTCAATAACAATGCCATCCACCAGTTCGGTTCCATAGTATTCCAGAACCGTGTTCAGATTCGTCAGCTCCGTCGTTGTATAATCCGTGATGATAATCGCGCTTCCGCCGCGCCGCAGATAATTGATGATTTTCTGCGCTTCCGCATCAGAAATGTCGCTGGTCGGCGAACAGATCAGCAGGCAGTCCGCATCATCCGGCACCGCATCCGATGTCACCAGGTTCAGCTCCTCCACCTCGATATTTTCCTTTTCAATCGAGGTCGTCAGGTCATCCGGCAGCTCCAGCTCATTATGCCCGGTCAGCGTATACAGCTTTGGCAGCGAATCACTCGTCAGCGCCGCAATCGCGCTCGTGATCTGTCCCTCCGCGTCAAACCCGGTCGTCGTATAAGAATAATACGTATAGCTGAATTCGTACTCATACATATCATCGTAGGAAATCACCCGGCTCTGATCCCCGCATACAACAATCACGCTGTTGTCCGTAAGCGTTTCATCTGTGTACTGTGATGTAAACTGCGGATAGAGAACCGGATCCTTTTCCACCACGGTCACATGCGAGGAAAGATCCTCGTAGCGGTCCAGCAGTCTGGACACCGTCGTATCGCGATTGCTGTCCTCAAGAATATAATAAATCGTGATGTCCTCGTCCAGACTCTCAATCAGATCCTTTGTCGTATCCGTCAGCACAGAAAGCTGCTGTCCGCTTAAATCAATCTGCGTATACTGGGACGGAAGCTGGCCGACAATCAGATTCACGATCAGCACCGCCACCACCACGATCACCGTCAGCGCAATGCTGTAGGAGCCATGTCTCAGCTGCCGGAGATTCTTATTCAGACGCGGTTTCCCGGCCTTTTTCTTTTGTTTTTTCTGATTCTTCTGCTCCGCGTCATCCGCAGGGACAGCCGGCTGCGTTTCCTGCAGCAGTTCCGTCTCCCGGGTATTCGGCTCTTCACTATTCTGTCTCATTATTCTCACCTCTTAGCTCCATCTATGTTCCATTCCTGTTTCTGTTCATCCGTGCCGCAATTCCCTGCGCACTCTGATCTGCTCTGTCCGCGCTGTGCCTGTCGCCCGCCTCATGGCATCTGCTCCGCGAAGCCTCTCAGTCCCAGCGCCTTTTCTGTATCGTCTCTACCGTCAGAAACAGGAAAACTCCAATCACCGAGGCATAATAAACAATGCCGGGAATGTCGAAAATGCCGCTGTAAAATTCGGAGAAGTGATCCGAAATATTAAAAATACTCAGAATGTTCTGAATCAGTCCCTCATACACACTGGCATTCGTCACATAGACGATGATCAGCGCCGCTTCTCCGACAATGCCGCAGATCGCCGAAATGACCACATTTTTTATCATCGAATAAATCACAAATGCCGCAATCAGTACCAATACAAGCAAAACATAAAACGACCCTGACGCGGTCTCCGGGAAGAACCCCGCAATTCCATCGATGACATAGCATACAAACAGAACCAGAAACGTCAGTACTGCCGCGATGATCTGGCTTTCCGTCACCGATGAGATAAAAAGTCCGATGGCCAGAAACGCGCATCCCATCAGGAAAAATCCGAACATAGCCGTGTAGGTCTCCGCAAAATAGATGGTGCCAAACTGCGACAGGATCAGCGGATACAGAGCAAGGATCAGCATCGGGATCAGAAAAATCGTCACCAGTGCAAAAAACTTTCCAACCACAATTCCCGTCACCGAAACCGGCGCAGTCAGCAGCAGCTGATCCGTCTTCTGTTTTTGCTCCTCAGCGAGCACACGCATCGTCAGAATCGGCACCGCGATCAGCAATACAATCAGCACCGCCGAAAGCGTATAAGCAAATTTCGGGTAAGCCGACTGCAGGTTGTATGCGGTAAAATAAATACCGGTGACCAGCAGGAATAATGCCATAAACACAAACCCTACCATCGAGTTGAGAAATCCTTTGACTTCTTTTTTATAAATCGCAACCATTTCAGTCCTCTCCCTCCTGCTGATTTTGAGATGCTCTGGAAGAGCCGCCGGATCCGTCGTCATCATTTCCGGCATTCATTCCGACGTCTGTGTCAGAATCCGATGGAACGGGGCTGCCGCCTGTTCCGGTTCCATTTGCATCCTCGCGCTTCGAAGACTTTCCGCCAAACCCGAACCGCCGTTTTTTCTTCGGCTCCTCCTCCTTCGGGCGGTCCTCCGTCAGTTCAAGGAACACCTCCTCCAGAGAAACATGCGTATGCTGCATCCGCAAAATCGCCTTTTTCTCCTGTGCGCAGAGATAGAAAATCATCTCCCGCAGGTCATTGTCCGCATCCGTATTTATCACGACGTCACAGGCACCGGCCTCCTGAGAGTCCTTCACATCCAGGGAATTCACACCGGGCAGAGCGCTGAACATTCTCCTGACATCAGCGACCTTTGCACGTATGGTCAGCTCCAGAGACCCGGATCCGCGCATCAGATTCATCAGATTTTCCGGCGTATCGCTCGCCACCAGCTTTCCATGCGCGATAATCATAATGTGATCGCAGATCGCGCTGATCTCCGACAGAATATGGGAACTCAAAATCACCGTATGCTTCTTTCCGAGGCTTTTGATCAGCTCACGGATCTCAATAATCTGTTTCGGGTCAAGTCCCACCATCGGCTCATCCAGAATAATAATATCCGGATAGCCCAGAATCGCCTGAGCCAGACCGGTACGCTGCCGATAGCCTTTGGAAAGATTGCGGATCAGACGGCCCTGCATCTCAACGAGCCCGGTCGTCTGCATCACCTCAGCAATCATCTCGTCCCGGTCCTTCTTCGGAATCTTTTTCAGTTCTGCCGCAAACTGCAGATACTCCAGCACCGTCATATCCGGATACACCGGCGGGATCTCCGGCAGGTATCCGATGCATTTTCTTGCCTCCTCCGGCTCCTCCAGAATATTGTGCCCGTCTATCAGCACCTCGCCGGACGTCGGCGCGATATAGCCGGTCAGAATGTTCATCGTCGTCGTTTTCCCCGCTCCGTTCGGGCCGAGGAAACCGTATATCTGCCCATTTTCCACGGTAAACGAAAGATCATCCACAGCGGCGTTCGAGCCATATCGCTTCGTAAGATGGGTTACTTCAATCAAAATAGTCCCTCCTGTTCTGAATCGTTTCTTATAATTTCCCTTTTCTGATTGTATGGAAAGATTGTGTCCATTTCGGGATAAGATTGTGTCCAATTTGTGGTTTATCCACCCATCAAAAGCAAATGCGGCTTCTTTTCTATATGCCTTCTTGACAGCTAGTACATCGTCTTCCAAATAGCTCGACTTTAGACGCAGGATGAATTTTCAT
>JAJQHZ010000034.1 GCA_021199475.1 Lachnospiraceae bacterium | reverse complement strand
GAAGGACGCGCGGAAGAGCGCAAGAACACTGAGCGCGAACGGCTCCGCGCGGAAAAAGCCGAAGCTGAGCTACTCGAATTAAAAAAACGGTTTGGGCTTGCATAAAGATGTAAAAGAGGGTTCCAAATGGAACCCTCTCCCCTTTTGTTTACACTTTTCCCTTACATCTTAAACCGGTACCCGACGCCCCAGATGGTCTCGATGTACTCGGGTTTGGAGGACTGGCGCTCAATTTTTTCACGGATTTTTTTGATGTGGACGGTGACGGTCGCGATTTCGCCGACGGATTCCATGTCCCAGATCTCGCGAAAGAGCTCCTCTTTGGTGAAGACATGGTTCGGATTCTGGGCGAGGAAGGTGAGCAGATCGAACTCCTTGGTCGTGAAGTTCTTTTCTTCGCCGTTGACCCACACGCGGCGGGCGGTTTTATCGATTTTGATACCGCGGATTTCTACAATATCGTTTTCCTGGACATTGCTGTTGACCAGGCGCTCATAGCGTGCCAGGTGTGCTTTGACGCGGGCGACCAGCTCGCTCGGGTTGAAGGGCTTGGTCATATAGTCGTCTGCTCCCAGACCGAGACCGCGGATTTTGTCAATATCGTCCTTTTTCGCGGAAACCATTATAATAGGAAGATTCTTTTTCTCCCTAATCTGACGGCAGATCTCGAAGCCGTCGAGCTCCGGCAGCATCAGGTCCAGGATGATGAGGTCATAGTCCTCCTCGAGAGACCGTTTCAGCCCCCGCGCGCCGGAGCTTTCGATCTGCACCTCGAATCCAGACAACTCCAGATAATCCTTTTCCAGGTCGGCAATAGCGCCTTCATCTTCAATGATTAATAATTTGCTCACACAGATTCCTCCTCGATGATGTATTGTTCTTTCCATTACGACACTTCTGTCCGCTTCTTGCAGCTCTTTTGCAGCAATTCATAAAATAATGGCAGATAGATCTGCTTCCGTCTATGATTCCATTTCACTACTGTGCAGAATCATTATCTCCTTCACTGCTTTGCGGAAATATTACCGCCTTTACTGCTTCGCAGAATCCCTCAGCGCGTATTTCCGGATCACAAAGTGCATCGTCGTGCCCTCTCCGATCTTGCTGGTGGCCCAGATACGCCCGCCGTGGTCCTCGATGATTTTCCGCACGATGGAAAGGCCGATGCCGCTTCCGCCCTGGGACGAATTTCGTGAGAGGTCGGTGCGGTAGAAACGGTCAAAGATATTCACGAGATCCTTATTCTCAATCCCCTTTCCATTGTCTTCAATCTCCGCCTGCACATAGTCCCCGGCGTCGAAGACGCGCAGCTGAACCTCCTTTTTCGGTTTGTCCATATATTTGATGGAGTTGCCGATGATATTGTTGATGACGCGCTTGAGCTGTTCCGCGTCCGCGATGACAAGCGTGCCGATTTCCACAGTATTAATATAGGAAAAGCGAACCTCCCGCTCGTGCATTTCCAGCCCGACTTCCTCCGCACAGTCGTCAAAATATTCGACCGCGTCGATTTTGTTGAAATTGTACGGGATGCGGTTCGTGTCAATCTTGGAATAAAAGGTCAGCTCGTTGATCAGCCGGTCCATATCGTTGGCCTTGATATAAATCGTGCGGATGTAGCGGTCCATCTTCTCCGGCGTATCCGCAACGCCGTCCATGATGCCCTCAACATATCCCTTCACCGCCGTGATCGGTGTCTTCAGGTCATGTGAAATGTTGCTGATCAGCTCCTTGCTCTGGCGGTCGAAGGAGTCCTTTTCCTCCTCCTGCATCTTCAGCTGCCGCCTCATATCGTCAAAATCGCGGCAGAGCATGCTGATCTCGTCATGCCCCTTCACCTCGATT
This sequence comes from Lachnospiraceae bacterium, assembly GCA_021199475.1. Taxonomy (GTDB): domain Bacteria; phylum Bacillota; class Clostridia; order Lachnospirales; family Lachnospiraceae; genus Choladousia. The sequence goes on along the minus strand of JAJQHZ010000034.1, from coordinate 24,158 downwards.
TCAAAATCAAAATCCTTTTCCTTGATCCGGTTCGTCGCCTCGCTGAGCTTCTTCAGCGGTACATTCACCCCGGTATAGATCCAGACAATCATAAGAAACGCGGTAATCACCAGAATCACAACCACCGCAATGACCAGATCCTGCAAAAGCTTCCGGGTCTGCTGCACAATCTGTCCCACCGGAGAAATGATGTAGATGCTTCCCTCTGAGCCGTCCGCAAACACTACATCCAGCTGGCGCACAAACGCCTGCGTCTCCTCGCCGATATACACACTGGAATCCGCGGTATCTCCCTCTTCCCGGAACGCCGGCAGATTCTCAAGCAGCGTCGTCACATCGTCCTCTGTGCCGCAGTAATACAGTTCCTCGTCCACCATCACAACCAGATACGAATACCGCTCAAGAAGCTCCGCATTCCTCGCCTCAAGATACGCCGGATTCAGAAGTACCTCCACATCCTCATCCGCCTGTGCCTGCAGCGTCTCAAAGCTCTCCTGCGTTGAATTACTGATAATCTTCACCGAGTCCGTAATGCTATCCAGAGAAATCGACACCCCGTAATTATTCTGCACCACGACCCGATATCTGGTAAAAGTCAGCATAATAATGCCGAACATCAGAAACGGCACCATTATGATAATCAAAAAGGCCACAATCAGCCTGTTCCTCAGCTTCATTTCATCACCCTGATCATCCCTCTTGCCAGACTTTCTTCCCGCCGGAAGCCACACATAAATACCGCTTCACGAAAAACACAACGCCCGGCCATTTTTCTTCCCTGCTCATGATTCGTTTTTAGTATAGCATACAGAACGGCCAATTTCTCATAAATAAAACGGATTGTTTCTAAAATTTTTATAAAAAGGGGAAGCCGGATATCCGCTTCCCCTTTGCCATCCGAATCATTATTTTCCTGTAAAAAACGCTGAGTTCCCATCAAAAGTCAATAGATGGCCGCTAACCTGTTTTTGAACCAATTATCCAGACTTAACTTAGGAACTGTCGCGAACTTACTTACCCATCCTGCACCGCCTGGCGCGCGAATCGCATGCCGCAAAAGCCTCGGCCTACAGATATTTCCGCAGTGCCTCCGCGCGGTCCGTCTTCTCCCACGGCAGATCCAGGTCATTTCTTCCAAAATGCCCATAAGCTGCGGTCTGCTTGTAGATTGGCCGCCGCATATCCAGCATCTTGATGATGCCGGCCGGACGCAGGTCGAAATTCTCACGGACAATCTCAGTCAGTCTGGAGTTCGAGAGCATCCCGGTGCCGAAGGTATTTACCATAATAGAGGTCGGACGCGCCACGCCGATGGCATAGGAGAGCTGAATCTCGCATTTTTCGGCCAGCCCGGCTGCTACGATATTTTTTGCCACATAGCGGGCTGCATATGCTGCAGAACGGTCTACTTTCGTACAGTCCTTTCCGGAAAACGCGCCGCCGCCATGCCGTGCATATCCGCCGTAGGTGTCCACGATAATCTTGCGCCCGGTCAGCCCGGAGTCGCCATTCGGTCCGCCGACCACAAACCGCCCGGTCGGATTGACGAAGAACTTCGTATTCTCATCCACCATCTCCTGCGGAAGGATTGTATCAAACACATACTTTTTGATATCCGCATGAATCTGCTCCTGCGACACCTCCGGATCATGCTGCGTTGAAAGCACGACTGCGTCCAGGCGGAACGGTCTGCCATTCTCATCATATTCCACCGTCACCTGCGTTTTCCCGTCCGGCCGCAGATACTTCAGCGTGCCGTCCTTGCGGACCTTCGTGAGCTGCCGCGCCAGCTTGTGCGCCAGAGAGATCGGATACGGCATATACTCATCCGTCTCATTCGTCGCATAGCCGAACATCATGCCCTGGTCGCCCGCGCCGATCGCGTCTATTTCTTCCTCAGACATGCTGTTTTCTGCGCCCGCCGCGTTCTGACCTGCTGATTCCGTACCGCCTGCCATATTCTGCGTATCATCTCCGCACGCTCCGGTACCGTCGGCTGCTGTCCGCGCCTCCAGCGCCTTGTTCACACCCATTGCGATATCCGGCGACTGCTCATCGATTGCGGTAATCACCGCACAGGTATCCGCGTCAAACCCGAACTTTCCTCTGGTATAGCCAATCTCGCGCACCGTATCGCGCACGATCTTCTGGATATCCACATAGGCCTTCGTCGAAATCTCGCCCATCACAAGCACCAGCCCGGTCGTCGTCGCCGTCTCGCACGCCACCCGGCTCATCGGGTCCTGTTTCAGCAGCTCATCCAGAATCGCATCCGAAATCTGATCGCAGATCTTATCCGGATGTCCCTCCGTCACTGACTCTGATGTAAATAAAAATCGATCCATATCGTGTCTCCTTTCTTTTTTTTAACTCTTCTGAAATTCGACAGGTTATCCACATTTTGCACCTGCTATTTCAGATTGTGATGATTTGTTTTTCTCCGCCGCCAGATACCTTTTTCTGCGTGTCCGGCCTTTTCCTGATGTTTACTCGTTATATAACAGTTTTTCAAGATTCAGTGAATCGAAAAGAGTCCGCTAAAAAGGCGGACTCAATAAACTCAATCATCAAATCCCCTTATTGTTCGAGTTCACTCGCTCAGGTTGGCACCTTCCGGCCGGGTCGTCCATCTTAAAGACGCATCCACCGGGGTTGCCGTGGCTTCACAGGTCCTATGTACCTCCACCACTCTGAATAAGAGAAAAGCAGTTATTTTATTGTAAATGCAAAAAGTAAATCCTGCATATACTGCGGATAGAGCACAGGGTACTACGTTTTCATATGAATGTCAAGAGAAATCTGTGATTTCTTTTTGGACAAATTCCGTCAATTGTCTAAAAATTTACAACATCCGAACACCCATCCATGTCTCCGATTCATCCAACGCCAGTAGTACCATCATCATGGACATCTCACTATTTTGTTCCTCGTATTTAGACATTTCTACACAGCGATTGCATACATTCCGTTTCAGTCATTTTATGTCAAATTGATTCTAAACCATTGAAGCAAACTCATGATTTCTTCACAAACCGCTCCACAATATACCGGTTTGCCTCCAGCTCCTGCGTATCATCCAGCGGTGATAACTCCCTCGTTCCGTACTTTTTCTCCAGTGCGTTCCCGATCAGGTAGTCGCAGATATGCGGATTTTTCGGAAGAAGCGGACCATGCAGATAGGTTCCCATTACATTTTTGTAGAGGACGCCCTCCGCGCCATCCTTCCCATTATTTCCAAATCCAAACAGTACCTTTCCCAGCGGCCGGTTCTCATTGATAAACGTCCGCCCGCCATGATTTTCAAATCCGACGATTGGTGTAGAAAACTCCTCATTCTGGATCACAATATTTGAGATCAGGCGCGGCTTGCCCTGCTCCGTATACAAATCCACCAGCGAAAGCCCTTCAATCCGGCCATCCGATGTATCATAGTAATGCCCGAGCAGCTGATAGCCGCCGCAGACCGCGATCACACTGCCGCCATCCTCCACATACGCGTGAAAATCCCCGCGAATCGTCTTCAGCCTCTCACACACCAGCATCTGTTCCCGGTCCGAACCGCCGCCCAGAAGTACAATGTCCAATTCCGAAAAATTCACCTCATCCGTAATCTGGAATTCCCGCACCTCAGCCTCGATGCCCCGCCACTCACAGCGCTTCTTCATACACTGAATATTCCCCCGGTCTCCATACAGATTCAAAAGATCCGGGTAAAGATGACCAATCGTTACTTTCATTGAAATCTCCCTACCATCAAAATTCTTGATTTCGTGTAAAATCAGCACTACCAAAATTCTTGATTTTGTGTACTAACTCCTATAAAAATCTCGATTTCTTATTTTTTTCTGTTTCATTTCATCCCCGCCAGGATATTCCTTGTAGAGAACAGCGCGGTGTAATTCACCAGCACATACAAATTCCCGCAGCCATCCGCGAGCCGCGCCTCGATCGCATCCTTCACATCCGGGGTCATTTCGCAGGGAATATCCACATACTTCATGCGAAGCCGCATATCCTGACAGCGAATTCCGCTCACTGTGATTGAGTGAATTCCTTCTCCCGTTCCTCCGGCACCCGGCAGCTGCTGATTCTCTTTCACCTTCCCGGCCGATTCATTTACGTTCGTCTTTTTCTTCCCAAAGCGGTCAAAATCCACATCCCACAGCCAGGAAATGTCGGTGCCATCCTGCGCGTTGTCATTGATCACGATAATGATATCCTTTTCCTTTTTATCCTCCATCACCGCAGAAATATTCTGATTAAATCCGGCCGGATTCTTGGCAAGATTCAGGATCACATCCGTTCCCCGAATCTGAAAATGCTCCATTCTGCCATTCTGCGGGTTGTAATTGCTCAGAATCTGTTCAAATTGGTTCAGCTTCAGCCCCGCATTCCGCGCAGCTGAATAGGCCGCAAGGATATTATAAATATTATAAAATCCCCGGTAATCCGCATAGATATGGCGGCTCTGATACTCGTGAATCTCCCGCTTTCTCAGCTTTTTCCGCACTGCGTATGCTTTTTCCGTCTTCACTGAATCAACTGTTTTCACAGCATTATCTGTTTTCACAGCATCAGCCGTTTTCACGGCATCCTTTATTTTCATATTCTCATCCGTGATGCTCTCATCATCGGAATCTTCCATGCTGCTTTGTCTCGCGATTTTATGCCGTTCCAGCACATCGAACGCCAGCCCGTCTGACATATCAATGTGCAGCGCCTCATAATCCACCGCCGGTCTGGTAAATTCACAGTTCGGGCAGTTGTACTTTCCAATCTGGCTGTAGTGATAGAACTCATAATCCAGCCGCGCACCGCAGTTTTTACAAAAACGGCCCTCGCGGATCTCATGCTGCTCGCCCTGCTCTTCCTCTGAAAATACGCGCTCCGTGATCCCATAGGTAACAAACTCATGCCCGCTCTCCATCGCCAGATAAGACGAAAGCGCATCGTCCGCGTTTACAATAATCTGCATATCCGGCGCCATCTGCATCGCGCGGTTCAGCATATCCATTGTAATATCGATCTCGCCATACCGGTCCAGCTGGTCGCGGAACAGATTTGTCAGCACCATATAATCCGGCTTAAAATGCGGAAATACGCGAAGCGTAGAGGCCTCGTCAATCTCAATGCAGGCGTAATCCGCATCCAGGCTTCCATCATTTTTTGCCGCCAGAACAAATGCTGCCGCCACACCCGCAAGCATATTCGAGCCAGTGTGGTTGCAGACCACCTTATTCTTTCTTATCCCGCCCGTTTTTTCACCGGAATATCCGCCTGAATGATTATTTTCCTTTTTCCGGGAAGCATTTCCATCTTCACCGGAATTTTTTCCGACAAACACATCAGATGTATTCTCCTGCTCAATCGCAGAACACAGCAAATTATTTGTCGTTGTTTTTCCATTCGTGCCGCAGACCACGAAAATCTTCTTCCGCACCTGCGCAGACAAATCCCGCAGACAGTTCGGATCAATCCTTAATGCAACTTTTCCGGCAAACGTCACACCCTGTCTGCCGGAAAGCCTGCACGCAGTACTGATGATTTTCGCCGACCATATGGCAACCATCCTGCGTATCTTCATAGATCGTCATAAAGCGTATGCGCCCGCTTTATTCCTCCTTCTTTTGTTCATCCTGTAATTCTTCTTCCTTTTCAGCAGAAAAATCATCGCTGTCCGGTTCTTCATTCACAGCCGCATCCCCGGTCAAACCATTTGCAGTCTCTTCAACTCCGGTCGTTTCTGCCTCATCATTCACATCTGCATCCATGGTCAGATCCGCTGTATCCTTCGTCGGCTCATTTTTATTCGAATCTGACATCGCCTTCACCTTCGTAATACTGGCGACCTTATCCATACTTCCGGTCTCCGGGTCCGTATCCAGATTCATCAGCTTTACACCGCTGGTCGAACGTCCGTAGATGGAAATATCCTCACACGGCATCTGGATAATAATGCCGCCCGTGCTGATCATCATAATCGCATCCTCGCGGTTCACCGCCTTCACGCCGACTACATTTCCGGTCTTCTCCGTGATCTTATAGCAGCGGATGCCTTTCCCGCCGCGTCCCTGCGCCTTAAACTCACTGACCGCCGTCAGCTTGCCCATGCCATTTTCCGAGGCAATCAGCAGATATTCGCCCTGCACGTCAAGCTGCATGCCGACGATTTCATCTCCATCCATCAGCGACATGCCAATCACGCCCATCGAGGTGCGGCCGGTATTCCGCACATCCGTCTCATGGAAACGGATACACTGGCCATATTTTGTCACAAGAATGATATCCTTCTTATTATCTGTAAATTTCACCTCGATTAATTCATCATCCTCGCGGAGAGTAATGGCAGCCAGACCAGATTTTCTCACAAACGCAAAATCCGTAATCGACGTTTTCTTGACAATGCCATTTTTCGTCGCCATAAACAGATAGCTGCCTTCTCTATATTCGCGAATCGGAACCAGCGCCGTGATCTTTTCCTCCGGCATCAGCTGCAGCAGATTTACAATCGCGGTGCCGCGCGCCGTCCGGCTCGCCTCCGGAATCTCATACTCTTTCAGGCGATACACACGACCCTTATTCGTAAAGAACATCAGATAATCATGCGTCATCGTCATCAAAAGCTCATCTATGTAGTCATCCTCGAGCGTCTGCATTCCCTTAATCCCGCGGCCGCCCCGGTTCTGGCTCTTAAAATTATCCGGCTGCATCCGCTTGATATAGCCAAGCTTCGTCATCGTCACAACAACTGCCTCATTCGGAATCAAATCCTCCGTTGAGAATTCCTCTGTATCAAACCCGATCGTCGTGCGCCGGTCGTCGCCGTACTTTTCTGAAATCTGGCTGATTTCCGTCTTGATTACGCCGAGAAGCATCTTCTCATCCCCGAGAATTGCCTTATACTCCTCGATCTTCTGCATCAGCTCCTTATACTCCGACTCCAGTTTCTCGCGTTCCAGACCGGTCAGAGCCCGCAGACGCATGTCCACGATTGCCTGTGCCTGTGCATCCGACAGACCAAATCGCTCCATCAGACCGGCCTTCGCCGCCTGCGTATTCTGCGAAGCGCGGATGATCCGGATCACCTCATCGATATGGTCCAGCGCGATCAGCAAGCCCTCCAAAATATGAGCCCGCTCCTGCGCCTTATTCAGATCATATTTCGTCCTGCGGGTAACGACCTCCTCCTGATGCTTCAGATACAGACTGAGCATCTCATGGAGACTCATCACCTTCGGCTGGTTGCCGTCCAGCGCCAGCATAATAATGCCAAACGTATCCTGCAGCTGCGTATGCTTATAGAGCTGATTCAGAATCACATTCGCGTTCACGTCCCGCCGCAGTTCGATATTGATCCGCATGCCCTCGCGGTTCGACTCATCCGTAATCGCCGTGATCCCGTCAATCTTCTTTTCCTTCACCAGGTCCGCCATCTTCTCAATCAGGCGCGCTTTATTTACCATAAAGGGGAGCTCCGTCACGATAATCCGGCTTTTCCCATTGCTCATCGTCTCAATATTTGTCACCGCACGGACACGGATCTTCCCTTTCCCGGTCCGATACGCTTCCTCGATTCCGCGCTTCCCGAGAATCTGCGCCCCGGTCGGAAAATCCGGACCCTTAACGATCTCCATCAGCTCCTCAATCGTCGTCTCCCGGTCCTCATCCACGCGATTATCAATCATTTTCACAACAGCAGAAATCACCTCGCGCAGATTGTGCGGAGGAATATTCGTCGCCATGCCGACCGCAATTCCATTCGACCCATTCACCAGCAGATTCGGAAACCGCGACGGCAGCACCACCGGCTCCCGCTCCGTCTCATCAAAGTTCGGGACAAAATCCACCGTGTCCTTATTAATGTCCGCCAGCATTTCCATCGAAATCTTGCTCAGGCGCGCCTCCGTATAACGCATCGCTGCCGCGCCGTCGCCGTCCACCGAGCCAAAATTTCCGTGACCATCCACCAGAGGATAATGCGTCGACCACTCCTGCGCCATATTCACCAGCGCACCATAGATCGAGCTGTCCCCGTGCGGATGATACTTACCCATCGTATCACCGACAATACGCGCACACTTCCTGTGCGGCTTGTCCGGGCCATTATTCAGCTCAATCATCGAATACAGCACCCTGCGCTGCACCGGCTTCAGACCATCCCTCACATCCGGAAGCGCACGCGCTGCAATTACACTCATCGCATAATCAATATACGACTCCTCCATCGTTTTCTTCAGGTCAACTTCTTTAATCTGATCGAAGATATTGTCTTCCAAAATTCATCCTCCTCAATCCTGCTGCCATATATACAAGTTCAAACTACTTTCTACATCCAGACCCCGACCTGCAGACCAGCCATTCCTCGTCCGGTCGTACTTTTCTGATTGTACCTTTCAGGTTTAGATATCCAGATTCTTCACCTTGCGCGCATTTTCCTCTATGAACTCCCGCCGCGGCTCCACCTGATCCCCCATCAACGTCGTAAATGTCAGATCAATCTCCGACGACTGCGCGTCGTCCATCGTCACCTTTTTCAGAATCCGCTTCTCCGGATCCATTGTCGTCTCCCAGAGCTGCTCCGCGTCCATCTCTCCCAGACCCTTATAGCGCTGGATCTTATTATTCTGGTCGCGACCGACCTCACTGATAATACTCTGCAGCTCCTCATCGCTGTACGCATACCACACCTTTTTGTTCCGCTCCAGCTTGTACAGCGGCGGCATGGCCAGGTAGACATATCCCTGTTTGATCAGCTCGGGCATGAACCGGTACAAAAAGGTCAGCATCAGGGTCGCAATATGCGCGCCGTCCACATCGGCATCCGTCATGATAATAATCTTGTGATAGCGCAACTTCGTGATATCAAAATCCTCATGAATACCGGTTCCGAACGCCGTAATCATCGCCCGGATTTCCGCATTCCCATAGATGCGGTCCAGCCGCGCCTTTTCCACATTCAGGATTTTCCCGCGCAGCGGCAGGATTGCCTGTGTCGCACGGCTTCTCGCCGTCTTCGCGGAGCCGCCTGCGGAGTCTCCCTCTACGATAAAAATTTCACAGTTTGCCGGATCCTTATCCGAGCAGTCCGCCAGCTTGCCCGGCAGCGACAGCCCGTCCAGCGCGGACTTTCTTCTCGTCAGCTCCTTCGCCTTTCTGGCCGCCTCTCTGGCGCGCTGCGACAGCACCGACTTTTCCACAATGATCTTGCCGACCTGCGGGTGCTGCTCAAGATAAATGCGCAGCTGATCCGTGACGACACTCTCCACCGCACCGCGCGCCTCGCTGTTGCCCAGCTTCTGCTTCGTCTGGCCCTCAAACTGTGGGTCCTCGATCTTAATACTGATGATTGCGGTCAGCCCCTCGCGGATGTCGTCGCCCATCAGGCTCGGATCGCTGTCCTTGATCAGCTTGTTTGAACGCGCATAATCATTAAACGTCTTCGTCAGCGCGTTTTTAAATCCGGTCAAATGCATTCCACCCTCCGGCGTCGTGATATTATTTACAAAGCTGTAGCTGCCCTCCGTATAGGAATCATTGTGCTGCATCGCGACCTCGACGAACACATTGTTCCGCATGCCTTCGCAGTAAATAATATCGTCATACAGAGGCGTTTTTCCTTTATTCAGATAGGTCACAAACTCCTTGATGCCGCCCTCATAATGGAACGTCCGGTGAACCGGCTTTTCCTCGCGCTCATCTGTCAGCTCGATTTTCACACCCTTCGTCAGGAACGCCATCTCGCGCAGCCGGTTTTTCAGCGTATCAAAATCAAACACGGTCTCGTCAAAAATCGTATCGTCCGGGAAGAAGGTCACCACCGTACCGGTGCGGTCCGGCTCGCAGTCGCCGACCACCTTCAGCGGATACATCACCTTGCCGCGCTCATACCGCTGCTGATAAATATTGCCCTCATGATAAATCTGCACCTCCAGCCAGTTCGAAAGTGCATTCACGACCGAAGCGCCTACGCCGTGCAGTCCGCCGGAGACCTTGTACCCCCCGCCGCCGAACTTGCCGCCCGCGTGCAGCACCGTGAACACGACCTCCACCGCCGGAAGCCCTGCCTTATGGTTGATGCCGACCGGAATCCCGCGGCCGTTATCCGTCACGGTCACCGAATTATCCGCATGAATCGTCACCGTAATATGATTACAAAAACCGGCCAGCGCCTCATCAATCGCGTTATCCACAATCTCATACACCAGATGATGCAGGCCTCTCGCTGAGGTGCTTCCAATGTACATACCAGGGCGCTTTCTCACCGCCTCCAGACCCTCCAGAATCTGAATCTGGTCCGCGCCGTATTCTATGCCTGCCGCGCTGGTGATCTCCGCCTCATCAAATGCGGCGTCATTTTCATCCATCGTACCGCCGTTTTCCATTCCATCATTCCCGGCAAGATTATCTTCTGCAAGATTATTTTTATCATTTGTATTTTTCAAATTATCATTTGTTTCATTTTCAGAAATAGTTTCAGAAATGACCGTCTTTCGATCTCCGTCAGAGACATTCCCCTGCACTTCCTTATCAAAGATACGGTCCATATCCGCTTCTTTTCCTGTACCAGTTCTGCTCATGTCACTCCTCCTGCCAATAATACCCGCAGCTGCTCTGCATCTTCTCAATTACTCACACAAATCTATCTATCATTCACCTTAAAAAAATCCCTTATGAAAAGCAAATCACTTCTCATAATTCTCCAGAATCCGGCGATTCCTTCCTTCCCTTTGTATGTTCCGATCCGGCACGAACTACTTCGACCTGCCCGGAATGAACATAAAACGATTGATCGATATGAAAATGATTCTTTACAAAATCATCCACCCCGGTGCAGGTAATCATCGTCTGGATATCATGAATATTATCCAGCAGATAGCTCTGCCGGTTGCTGTCAAGCTCTGAAAGCACATCGTCCAGCAAAAGCACCGGCGTATCCTTCACACTCTGCTTCACAATCTCAATCTCCGAAAGCTTCAGCGACAGAGCCGCCGTCCGCTGCTGTCCCTGCGAGCCAAAACGGCGGATGTCCGTTCCATCCACCAGAAAACAGAGGTCGTCCCGGTGCGGACCCACACCGGTGAATTTGGACTTAATGTCCCTCTCCCGGTTCGCCCGCAGCCTGTCCGGAAAATCCGCTTCCTCCACATCATTCTCATACTCCAGCCGCAGCGTCTCCCTGCCGCCGGAAAGATTTCCGTGAATCGTTCCGATCAGTTCCCCGAGCCGCTCAGAAAATTTTCTGCGAAGGTCTGTCAGGACGGTACCAAACTTAATCAGCTGCAGATCCAGCACATCCAGCAGGGTATCTGCATCCCGGGTAAACATGTAATCCTTCAGCAGACGATTCCGCTGCGCCAATACTTTATTATAACTCGAAAGATTGTAAAGGTAAATCTTATCCAGCTGGCAAAGCTCCATATCCATAAATTTTCTTCGCTCCGCGGGACCATTTTTTATAATATTCAGATCCTCCGGGGAGAAAAAAATAAAACTGCCCAGTCCGACAAGCTCCGCTGCCCGGCGAACCGGCGTGCCATTGATAGCGATCCCCTTTGACTTATATTTTTTCAGATGCATATCAATCCGATAAGGAATCTCTCCCTTCCGGATCTGCATCCGGATATGCGCCTCTTCGTCGGAAAACTGTATCATCTCCCGGTCCCGGCTGCCCCGGTGGCTGCGCGTCGTTCCGCACACATAGACCGCTTCCAGAATATTCGTCTTTCCCTGCGCATTATCTCCGTAAAACAGATTCGTGCCCCGGTCAAACTCCAGCTCCAGACCGGTATAATTCCGAAAATGATCCAGTTTCAGGGACTCAATAATCATCGCACCTCATCCTGTCACCCTCAATATCGCAAACATAAAAAAATATATTTTTTCTGCAATTATCCGATAATTCAGATGTCTGCCGGTGAATTCCCGGCTAAAACCTGAATTTTTACATCGCCGCAGACCACCTCGTCGCCCGGATGAATCTTCTTCCCCCGCTGCAGCTCCTTCTCGCCGTTCACCAGAACCTTTCCGTCCTGAATCAGATATTTCGCGTCCACACCGCTCTCCGCCACATTGACCGCCTTCAGTATCTGGCCGAGCTTAATAAACTCATCCTTCAATCGAAATTCCACTGTTTTCATAAAAAATCCCTTCTATTTTGCTGGTTTTTATACTAAGTTCAAACCGCAGGCCACAGACCGCCTGCAAACAGGCCATATGCCGCTTTCAGCGTCATGTTTGAACTTTTTAGTCCACAAAGTTGACCGGCAGCACCATATAATTATACGTATGATTCTCATCCCGGATGAAGCAGGGGGATTTGGAATTCATATAGTAAATATCAATCTCCTCATCATCAATCACGCGAAGCGCCTCCAGCAGAAATCTCGGGTTGAAACCGATTTTGAGGTTTTTGCCTTCCATCTCAATATCAATCACGTCGTTCATCATACCGATCTGAGAAGTGATTTTCAGCTCCATCACATTATCCGCGATGTTCAGAATGATCGGGCGCTTGTCCCCCTCTTTCACCATCAGAGTCGCGCGGTCAATACAGTTCATAAACTCCATGCGATTGATTCGAACCTTTGTATCATAATTGTTGGTAAGCATACTGTCCAGACGGAAAAATTTGCCTTCAATCAGTCTGGAAACGATAATTGTCTCATCAAATACAAACAGGATATGATTATCAGTCATATATATGTTTACATTATCCTCTGTCCCACCCGTGAAAATCTTGGAAAGCTCACTCAATGTCTTGCCGGGCACGATTGCCTGTTTGTCCTCATAAGCATCCTTCATATCGATGTAGCGGACGGAGCTGCGGTGCCCGTCAAGAGAAATGACCCTCAGCTGATTTTCCCGAATCTCAAATAACTCGCCGGTCAGCGTTTTGTTTGCCTCTCCGGAGGAGATGGAGAATATCGTCTGCCGGATGACCTCCTTCAGCGTAAACTGAGAGAGACTGATTTGATAGTCCTTCTCAACAAAGGGAAGAATCGGGAAATCCTCCCCGCTCTGTCCCATAATATGAAACTTTATTTTTTCACAGGTGATGGCTGTGTTAAATTTATCATCCGAAGAAATCGTCACGTCGCTGTCCGGCAGCTTGCGGATCATATCAGAAAAAAGCTTCGCCTCCAGGGCAATCGTTCCTTTCTCAGCTACCATACCGGTTACCTTCGTCTCTATCCCCAGTTCCATATCATTGGCGGTAAATGTGATATCCGAAGAGGAAGCATTAATGAGAACACATTTCAGAACCGGCATGGTTGTGTTCGATGGAACTGCCTTTGTTACGATATTTAGTGCTCTCAAAAGTTCCTGTTTATCACATGTGATTTTCATAAAATAAAGCTCCTTTCTTCCTGAATCGGCACGGTTGGCGTAATTACTGCGCTCCGGCCGATTTCGCTATCTATTTATATATATATAAAATCCGTAGTCTTAGCCGTAAGGCCTGTTGATATGTGAATAACCCTTCTGAACCTTGGTTTCCGGCGAAAAAATGCGATGGAAAACTTTGTGAAATTGCCATATGTCCGGCTGGGATAACTTCAGGTTTATCCACACCCGCCGGAAACGGTGAAGCATCCTTTTTTTTCTGGCGGAGAATGTTTATCCACCGCTGTCCCCAGTTCATTCACACCAAATCCACGCGGGTTGGGTGTGGATAAGTGGATAACTTTGTGGATAACTTTTTTACCAGTTCGGAACAACAGCAAGAATAAAAACGATCTGTGGCCTGCTGCCGGAGTTTGTCAGTTCGGATTAATCTTCTTCTTTATGATTTCCACCGTGTTCTTTGTATTTTCCGAGGTTTTCATCTCACCTGCGATTTTCTTCTGTCCGTGTATGATGGTGGAATGGTCGCGTTTTCCCATGATTTCGCCCACACGCTTGGTGCCGGTGTTTGTCATCTCCAGGCACAGGTACATCGCAATCTGCCGCGGGAATACGATCTCAGAATTCCGCTTGCTGCCCTTGATGTCGTCCGGGGACACATGAAAATGCTCCGCCACCGTATCAATGATGAGCTCCGGAGTGATTTCACGTTTGCTGTCCGGGGAGATAATATCCTTCAGCGCCTCTTCTGCCAGTTCAATGGAGAAATCCTTTTTATTCAGACGGCTCAGGGCGATCAGCTTATTCAGTGCGCCTTCCAGCTCACGGATGTTGGACTTCACATTCATGGCAATGTACTTGATGACCTCGTTGTCAATATTATAGCCGTCCATTTCTTCCTTTTTCTGAAGGATCGCTACCCTGGTCTCAAAATCGGGCAGGGAAATGTCGGCAATCAGACCCCACTCAAACCGCGAGCGAAGCCGGGCCTCCAGGGTCTCGATCTCCTTCGGAGGCTTATCGGATGAAATGATGATTTGCTTCTTATTATTATGGAGCTCATTAAACGTGTGGAAAAACTCCTCCTGGGTCGACTCTTTTCCTATTATAAATTGGATATCGTCGATCAGAAGCACGTCTACATTGCGGTATTTTTCACGAAACTTTGTCATAGAGGTCGAGTTTCCGTTACGGATGCCGGCGATGACCTCATTTGTGAAGGTCTCACTCGTCACATAGATGACGCGCTTGGTCGGGTCCTGCTGCAGAATATAATGCGCGATCGAGTGCATCAAATGCGTTTTCCCGAGACCGGCTCCCCCATAAATATAGAGAGGATTGTACATCCGCCCCGGGGATTCGGACACGGCAAGAGCCGCCGCATGGGCAAATTTATTGTTATTGCCGACCACGAACGTATCAAATGTATATTTCGGGTTCAGTCCTGCCTGTTCCGCGAGCACCCTCTGGCTATCTGCTGTGTTTCCCGTCGGAAAGCTGTTTTTCACCGGGTTCTCTTTCTTTTCAACCTGCTCTGGCAGAATGAATTCCAGCTCGTATTCCTTCCCTGTATATTCCGCAATCGCTACCTTGAGGGGGAACGTGTATTTTTTCGTAATATAATCGACCCCTACCTGCCCGATGGGAACGAGAATGGTGATTGTATGATCTGAGACGGAATAGATCTCCAGTGGCTGCAGCCAGGTCTTGAATGCAACGTCGGAAAGATCGTGCTCTTCCTTTACTGTGAAGAGAATCTCCTTCCATTTTTCTTTTAGTAAGTCCATATCTTTATCTCCAAAAAACGATTTCTTCCTACGCTAATATTACCCCAAAATTGCGCATTTAGCAATGTAATTTTTTGATTCCTGTGAAAATTAATTGAAGACGGCTGTATTTCCTATGGCACCTTCGATTCCCGCGAAGTGCAGATCATTGATAAAAAACGGCTGTGATCAATGTATGAGGAAGCGTATTGAGTGGCGGAGCTGCGGGAATTTACGAAGGGGTGTTCATAAGCATGTGAATATCCGTGGACAGGCAGGGGATAACCTTCAAAATAAGTGGAGCTCCGGCAAAAGCTGTCGAAAATTGTAAACATAGTTGTGAACAGAATATGCACATCTGTGGAAAAGTCCGAATTTTCCCTGAAATAAAGGAAAAATTCATGTAGACAGAATTTTTTAAATGCAGGAAAAACCGAATTTATCAACAAGTTTTCCACAAAATGTGGAAAACTTACGTAAACCAATTTTGGTGGACAAGGTTATCCACCATGCGTCTGAAGTTTTTGAGACGGAGAGCATGTGGTGGTTCGTATGTCTGCGGAGGACGAAGCGGACATATGGCATGGCTCCCAAATGGCGTGTAATCAGGGGAATTCAGTGGAAATTTTGTGGATAAGTTTTATAAGGAATTGCTTGACTTGAAAGACTTTTGTGCATATAATTGGTACGATGTCTTCAAAAAGCAGCAGGTAATACAGACGACGCATATCGCCCCTGCAGATTCGGGGTGTTTGAGAAAAAGATATGTGAAAAAACAGAGAAAGAAAAGGAGGTGCCGGATTATGAAGATGACATTTCAGCCAGGAAAAAGACATCGTTCCAGAGTACATGGCTTTCGGGCAAGAATGAGCACAGCAGGCGGAAGAAAGGTTTTATCCGCGAGAAGGGCAAAAGGAAGAAAAGTTTTGTCAGCGTAAATCTGCCGGGAATAATAGCAGGGGGATTTTTGTATCTGTTGTTTGCCTCATAGGGTTCTTTACTGATGGGAGCACAGCAATGGACAAAAGTCCCTTACTTTTACCGCAAAAAGGATTTTTTATGGAATTTTCGGAATCCCTGAAAAAATATGGTGATTTCCAGCGGGTCTACCGAAAGGGAAAATCATATGCAAACAAGTATCTGGTTATGTATGTGTGGAGGTCCGGCACATCCCAGGAAAACCGTATTGGAATTTCAGTGAGTAAAAAAGTGGGAAACAGTGTGGTAAGACATCGTGTTACGAGACTGGTCAGAGAGGCCTACCGTCTGAATGAGACGAGATTTGAGAGGGGCCTGGAGATTGTAGTGGTGGCCCGTCCGGCTGTGAAGGGCAGAAGCTACGGCGAAGTAGAGAGTGCACTGCTTCATCTGGGAAGACTTCATCGTATTACAGGTACTGACAGGTGCTGACAGGCAGAGCAGGAGACATCAATACCGGTCATTTCAGTCAGAATGGAAAAGAGCAGACATTGAAGCAGCGGCATTTACGTCAGAATAGAAAGAGCAGGCATCGAAGCGGAGGCATTTACAATTAATTACAGGTTATCGCCAATGCAGGTGAAGGAAGTGAGAAGGTGTGAAGAAAATTCTTATTCGTTTGATTCGTTTTTATCAAAAATACCTTTCACCTTTAAAGAGAACCAGATGTCCTTATACGCCGACGTGTTCACAGTATGGGCTCGAGGCGATTCAGAAATACGGAGCTGTGAAGGGCAGTGCCATGGCGGCATGGAGAATCATGCGCTGCAACCCGTTTTCGAGAGGCGGGTATGATCCGGTTCCCTGAAGTGGATCGGTTCAGGGAGAGAGTATGGATGAAATGAACTATTGTTCTGGTATACTTTTTCGTGAGGAGGAAGGCGAAAAATGTTATTAACGAAAAGTACAGCATTCATTATAGGACCGATTGCGACATTACTTGGTTATATTATGAATGCGATTTTCTGGGTGCAGGAGCAGATTGGCATTCCGAATATCGGTCTGTGTATCATCCTTTTTACGATTGTCATTTATATGCTGATGCTGCCTTTGACGATTCAGCAGCAGAGGTTTTCCAAACTCCAGGTGAAAATGAATCCGGAGCTGCAGGAAATCAATAAAAAGTACGAAAAGAAAAAAGACGACCAGGCAGCTATGATGAAGATGAATGAGGAGACGAAGGCCGTCTACGCAAAATATGGTGTGCATCCGATGGGCAGTTGTCTGCAGCTTTTGATTCAGATGCCGATTTTGTTTGCCCTTTACCGGGTGATCTGGAACGTACCGGCTTATGTTACCTCTGTGTATAACGCGTTTTCTCCGCTGGCCAGTGAGCTTCTGGATATATCCGGCGCGGAAGAATTTATGACAGAGGCGGCCAGCTCTCTTAGCGTAAGCAATTTTGAAATGACCATGAATAAGATGATCGACGTGCTGTACAAGTTTAAGACGGCAAACTGGTCAGAACTTCTGGAAAGCTTTCCGAGCCTGAAATCAATCATTGAATCCACTCATGAGACAGTCAACGGAATGAATTATTTTCTTGGCCTGAATATTGCGGATTCTCCGATGTCGATCATGACCAGTGCTTATCAGGCGGGTTCCTATCTGCTGATTGTCGGCGCAGTTCTGGTTCCGGTTCTGGCTGCCCTGACGCAGTGGCTGAACGCAAAGCTTGCTTCCACCGGCAATGAGAATAATAATTCTTCGGCGAATTCGAATGATACGATGAATGCCACGATGAAGTCCATGAATACGGTGATGCCGCTGATGTCCGCGGTTTTCTGCCTTTCACTTCCTGTTGGTATGGGTATCTACTGGATTGCCGGTGCCGTGATTCGAAGCATTCAGCAGGTGTTTGTCAACCGGAGCATTGATAAGATTGATGTGGATGAGCTGATTAAGCAGAACCTGGAGAAGGAAAATAAAAAGCGTGAGAAGCAGGGGGTTCCTCCGCAGAAAATCGCAAATACGGCTAAGATGTCTACGAGAAATATTGAGACTTCCCCGAGTAAGCAGCTTACGACTGATAAAAAAGAAGTGAGCAAGGAGGAAAGGGCAGATAAAATCAAGGCTTCGACGGATTATTATAAGAATCATTCTACGGCAAAGCCGGGAAGTCTGGCTTCTAAAGCGCAGATGGTACAGCAATACAATGAAAGAACGAAGAAGAAATAGGGGGTGTTTTTATGGATTCTGTACGTGTATCGGCAAAGACTGTGCAGGATGCCTTAATGGAGGCAGCCATTGAGCTTGGCACGAGCAGTGATAATATCGAGTATACAGTCATTGATGAGGGTTCGAAAGGATTTTTCGGCATTGGCGGCCGGAAAGCGACCATCGAGGCGAAGAAGAAGGTTACGGATGAAGACCTGATGAAGGAAATTTTTGAGGAGAAGCCTTCCAAGCCCAAAAAGGAAAAGAATAAGGAGTTCAAGAAAGAGTACAAGCAGGATTATAAGCAGGAGAAAAAAGAAGGAAATTCTCAGTATAAGGAAGCGAAAAAAGAGACAAAGAAGGAATTTAAAAAAGAAAATGAGGGTTCCTCTGATTTCAAAAAAGAGGGAAGGAAAGAGCAGAAAAAACCCTATGTAAAAGAGACGAATGCAAAGGAATCCGCCGAGGCCGGTACTGTTTCAAAGGATACGGCTTCAGGCTCTGTAAAGAAAGAGTACAATCCGAAGGATTCCTCCAGAAATGGGTCAGTTCCGAAGGATTCAAAGGAATCCAGGCAGAAGGAGTTCGTTCAGAAGAAGGACTTCGGACAGAACGAATCCTATAAGAAAGAGTATTCAAAGAACGAATTTGAGAATACAGCTGCCGCGGCTGCACAGGAATCTTTGGAGGAGGAGACATCAAGGGTTCCGAGAGTGCCGGCGGATCCGGAGGAAGCGAAAAAGCGTGCTACTGATTTCTTAACCGATATTTTAAATGCAATGGGAATGGAGGTTCAGATTCAGACTGAATTTGAGGACGGAAACCTGAGCGTTAATATTGAGGGCGATGATATGGGCATCATGATTGGAAAGAGAGGGCAGACGCTTGACTCTCTGCAGTATCTGACCAGTCTGGTGGTAAATAAGGGAAATGCTTCCTATGTCCGGGTAAAGCTTGATACGGAGGATTATCGGGAACGCCGCAAGGCGACACTGGAAAATCTGGCGAGAAATATCGCATCCAAGGTGAAAAAGACCAGGCGTCCGGTATTTTTAGAGCCGATGAATCCATATGAGAGAAGAATCATTCATTCCGCTCTGCAGAATGATCCCTATGTGACAACACACAGTGAGGGCGATGAGCCTTACCGCAAGGTCGTTGTTACCCTGAAGAAGGACAGGGATTATGACAGAAGGAGCGACGGATATTCCCGGTCCCGCAATTACAACCATAACCGCAGGAACAGCTACAGCCGTGAATCCTTTGAGCTGGAGAATGAAAAGAGCAATGATTCCGCAGAAGCCGTGCAGATATCTGAGCCGGTAAATCAGGAAGAAGAATAACTATAGCGTAGACGAATAAAATCGAATAGAAGAGTCAAAACAGTGGATGGGAAAGATATGTTGGGTATCTTTCCCATTATACAATGAAAGCTGCGCATTTAAAGTTGCGCTTCGCGCAAGGCATATCCCATACGAAGTGTGGGATGCCCACGCCCCACAATCGGAGATTGGGGGCATAACCCGGCGAGGGGCGCGGCCTTCGTCCATACTCGGCTGGCGAGTACGGACATATGATACGATAGATAAGTAGTGAAAGATATTTCGTTTCCGTGGATAATCGGCTGCATGAACCGCGGCGGTACGTAGATCCAGTGAGCAAATCAGGTGTCAGGAGGGGAGATTCAAAAATGGCTGCAGATTATATAAATTCTGGTGATACCATTGCCGCAATCTCGACAGCAATCGGCGGCTCCGGGATTGGCATTGTGCGGGTCAGCGGGCCGGATGCACTGCTGGTCGGTGACTGCGTGTTCGTTTCTCCCAAAGGCCGGAAAAAGATTTCCATGCAGTCTTCCCATACCGTTCACTATGGCTATATTCAGGATGATGGCAAAATGGTGGATGAGGTTCTGGTCACTGTGATGCGTTCTCCGCGCAGCTTTACAACGGAGGACACGATCGAGATTAATTGTCATGGCGGCATTTACGCGACAAGAAGAGTGTTGGAAACTGTATTGCGGCATGGCGCGCGCCTGGCAGAGCCGGGAGAGTTTACGCGGCGTGCATTTTTAAATGGCAGGATTGACCTTTCTCAGGCGGAATCGGTTGCGGATGTGATTCAGGCGAAAAATGAGTCCGCTCTGCAAAGCTCGCTTGGTCAGCTGCGGGGTTCTCTGGGAAGAAAGGTCAGTGCGCTTCGGGAGAAAATTCTGTATCAGACTGCCTATATCGAATCTGCACTGGATGACCCGGAGCATTACAGTCTGGATGGGTATTCTCAGAAGCTGCGCATTGAGATCGAGGAGATTAAAAGCAAGGTGCATCGGCTGATTTTATCCGCGGATAACGGAAGAGTCATCAAGGAAGGTATTCAGACAGTAATTCTGGGAAAGCCGAATGCGGGAAAATCCTCTCTTTTAAATGTGCTGGCGGGGGAGGAGCGCGCGATTGTTACGGATATTGCGGGTACGACGCGCGACACACTGGAGGAGACTGTATCTCTGGGCGGCATCACGCTGAATATTATTGACACGGCTGGAATTCGCGATACAGAAGATTGCATTGAACAAATTGGAGTTGACAGAGCGAAAGAAAAAGCGGAATCCGCGGATTTGATTCTCTATATGGTTGATTCATCAACCAAAATGGATGAAAACGATGAACACATTTTGCAGATCCTGGATGGTAAGAAATCCATTGTCCTTTTGAATAAAACGGATTTGCAGCCGATAACGAATGTGGATGACGTGCGCCATCGGATACAGGACCGTTTTCCTGTGATCGAAATTTCAGCCAAAGAAGAGACGGGAATTGATGTGCTGGAGGCGACGCTGAAGGAAATGTTTTATCAGGGGGAGATTTCCTTTGATGAGGAGGTCATTATAACCAGCGCCAGACAGAAAACAGAACTGATTGGGGCTGAGGAGAGTCTGAATAAGGTCCTGCAGAGTATTGATCTGGGAATGCCGGAGGATTTCTTTACAGTTGATTTGATGGATGCGTACACAGCGCTTGGAAGAATCATCGGCAAGGACGTCGGAGAAGACCTGGTGGATGAGATATTTGCGCAATTCTGTATGGGGAAATAGAGGTTATCGGCAGCAAATCATTTTTAAGATGCTGGCATAAGGGGTTGTTTCGATAATACTTTGTTTTGGTAAATGCTTTGTTTTGGTAAAATTTGTAAGGAATATCGACAGATTTTGTATACGGAAGGTTTTGTGTGATGAGTTTGGTTGAAGAATATGCGGATGTCGTTGTGGTTGGCGCCGGTCATGCCGGCTGTGAGGCTGCGCTTGCGTGCGCCCGGATGGGAATGCAGACAGTGATTTTTACAGTCAGTGTAGACAGTATTGCCCTGATGCCATGCAATCCGAACATTGGCGGCAGCTCGAAGGGTCATCTGGTCCGTGAGGTGGATGCTCTTGGCGGAGAAATGGGGAAAAACATCGATAAGACCTTTATCCAGTCCAAAATGCTGAATCGCTCAAAAGGACCGGCGGTTCATTCCCTGCGAGCGCAGGCGGACAAGTCTGACTATACGAGAAGTATGCGCCAGGTGCTGGAGCATACGGAAAATCTGCGCATCAAACAGCTTGAAGTGACCGATCTTCTTGTAGAGGAAGGAAGACTGGTCGGTGTAAAGACCTATTCCGGCTCTGTTTTTCACTGTAAGGCCGCGATTCTCTGTGCGGGTACTTATTCGAAGGCACGCTGTATTTATGGGGATATCAGCATGTATACAGGTCCGAATGGTCTCGCGGCTGCGAATCATCTCACCGATTCAATGCGCGCTCTGGGCATTGAGCTTCGCCGGTTTAAGACGGGAACGCCTGCACGCATTGCCGGTCCTTCCATTGATTATACGAAAATGGAAGAGCAAAAGGGTGACGAACGAGTGGTTCCTTTTTCCTTTACGACAGATCCGGAAAGTGTTCAGAAGGAACAGGTATCCTGCTGGCTGACCTATACGAATGAAACCACGCACGAAATTATCCGCAAAAACATCGACCGGTCGCCGCTTTTTTCCGGAAAAATTGAGGGGACCGGCCCCAGATACTGTCCGTCGATTGAGGATAAGGTAGTTAAATTTGCCGATAAAGACCGCCATCAGGTGTTTATTGAGCCGGAAGGAATCCATACAAATGAAATGTATATTTCCGGAATGTCGAGCTCTCTGCCAGAGGATGTTCAGATTGCCATGTATCGGTCCGTTCCGGGCCTGGAGCACGCGGAAATCGTGAAAAATGCCTACGCGATTGAATATGACTGCATCGATGCCCGCCAGCTGAAGCTCTCACTGGAGTTCAAAGCCATCAGTGGGTTGTACTCTGCCGGTCAGTTCAACGGTAGCTCCGGCTATGAGGAAGCTGCCGCTCAGGGGCTGATCGCCGGCATTAATGCTGCCCGTCAGATTCAGGGAAAGGAGCCTCTGATTCTGGATCGGTCGGAAGCCTATATCGGCGTATTAATTGATGATCTGGTTACGAAGGAGAACACAGAGCCTTATCGAATGATGACCTCTCGTGCCGAATACCGTTTATTGCTCAGACAGGACAACGCGGACCTTCGCCTGACTGAAAAAGGCCATGAAATCGGTTTGATTGATGATGAGCGCTATAAGAAGCTGCTCAGAAAGAAGGAGCTGATTCAGGAAGAAATTGCACGCGTTGAGCATACATTTGTTTCGGATTCTCCATTGGTACAGTCTTTTTTGAACCGTCATGGAAGCACAGAATTGAAATCCTCCATTTGCTTAGGCGAGTTGATTCGGCGTCCCGAGCTTTCTTACGAATTACTATCCGAAATCGATGCGGGCAGGCCAATACTCCCGGAGGATGTACAGGATCAGGTAAATATTTCTATAAAATATAAGGGTTATCTAGAACGGCAGATGAAACAGGTGGAGCAGTTTAAGAAGCTCGAGCAAAAAAAGATTCCTGAATCGTTTGACTATAATCAGATTTCCGGACTTCGTCTGGAGGCGCAGCAGAAGCTTTCAAAATATCGTCCAGTCTCGATTGGCCAGGCTTCCCGGATAGCCGGTGTGTCTCCGGCGGATATTTCCGTGCTTCTGGTTCATCTGAAAAGTAAATAGGCGGTGACTGATGTTGTTCAGCAGCTTACTTTCGACAGCTTGCTTGCCCGTATTTTATATGAGTGCAGATTGATGTGATTCGCAGTCAAAGACCCTGATGCAAGCATACGGGGCATCAAATTTGTGGCGATGCAAGCATCGGGGTATTTGACCCTCGCGGCAGTCGCCAAATATCCGTGCAAGCACGGCTACTTGGCTCGTTGCTTCGCGGGAATAGAATAAAAGTTATCCACATTTTTGGGGATGAATTGTGGATAACTTTATGAATAACTGGAATAAGCATCTTGTATAAGCCGCTGAAATCATCAACCGCAGCCATCATCGGATGTAATCATTATTAACTGCAATCGTCAGCTGAAATCATATGCTCAATCATTAACCGCATCATCCTGTTATGGAGGTATTATTTTGAATTCTTACGTTTTTTCGAACCCTGTTTCACAGGAATCTCAGAATTTTCTTATTGCTTCCTTTGAGCAAATCGGAATTTCCCTTTCTGCGGATCAGGTTTCGAAATTTCTGACCTATTATGACCTGCTTGTTGAAAAAAATAAAGTCATGAATCTCACTGCAATTACCTCGTTTGAAGATGTGGTGCGAAAGCATTTTGTTGACAGTGTACTTTTGATTTGCCGGAGTTCCTTTCATAATCTGTTTTCTGATGGAGGTTCTGTCATTGATGTTGGCAGTGGTGCCGGTTTTCCCGGAATTCCGCTGAAAATTATTTTCCCAAAATTGCAGATTGTATTGCTAGACTCTTTAAACGATAACTCCCGACTTTTTCGGACTAATTTGATGCGCTCTGACCCCGTT
>JAJQHZ010000118.1 GCA_021199475.1 Lachnospiraceae bacterium | reverse complement strand
GTCCCGACAGACAGAGACCGTGGTCTGCACCAGCCGGGTCAGGCGGTCGGCCACACACTTTGCCCGAAGCTCCTGAATCAGCCGTATGATACCGCTCAGAACCAGCATTACGCTGATAATAAGAACCGAAGAAAGCCCCTGCCCGTATTGCTCCGGCATCAGAATATCCGTGAATAGCAGGATAACCGCCAACAGGAAAAGGATCACTGTGAAGGGGTTAATAAATGCTCTGCGGATGCAGTGCGGGATGGTGTTTTCCTTTTTGTCGCTTATCGTCTGCTCATTTCCGCCATATTTTTTGCGATGCTGGCGCACCTGCTCCTGGGTCAAGCCCTTTTCACTGGAATGGGTTTTCTCAATGACAGTCGAACAGGAAGCGCAAGCATATTCCCGTATTCGGGGATGAATCATCTCTTTCATGGGTCAAGTCTCCTCACCGCTCAAGCTTTGTTGCTCTCATTATAACATAGAAAGCGAAGTGCAAATCTTGCTTTTTTCTTGTTCTTGAGTGCGATAGGAACGCAGCGCAAAAAATGCCGCCGTACAGGGTGATTCCTGTACAGCGGCATTTCTTCAACCCTTCAGTCCGTGCGTTCCCGCCATATCCCTGGCATATTGTTCCAGTTCTCCAGAGAGTACCAGTCTGGCATAGGTCAACGGCTCAGCTCGTGTTAGCCAAGGACTAAAAAATAATGGCCTGCCCGAAGACGCTATTGAGCTTCTCCGACTGACATTTTTAAGGATGTTGTTATGTAGAATTGACTGTTCCATGAAAGCAGCCAGCAGCCTGAACCTAATCAGAATGGACAGCCCATCCACCACATGGGTGAGCTGCCCTGTTCTTGTTGACTTGAGTCATATTGTTATTGTCTTCCATCAGTCTGCAAGCAATTTCATAATCTCATCAGAAAACCGATATTTGATTTCAATCCTCATACCAGAATACACCTTCACAGTTTCAATGAAAAACAGTAACATCTCATTTGTAATTTCATCCGCCTTCAGGAATTGACTGGCCTCCTTACCCAAAAAAGCTAATTCCGTATCATCTGCGGATTCCATTGCAGCAAGTTCCCGCTCTATCGCTTCTTTTTCTTCGTTCAGTTTGACCAGCTCACCGCTCAGCCGATCTTTAAGAGACAGAAAATCATCTCTGCCGATCTTGCCATCGGAATACTTCTCATAGCCTTCTACTCTGGCAAGATTATTTTGTTTTATGCTTTTCACCACCGCTTGCAGAGAGACTTCCAAATTGGCCGCTGTCCCCTTTGTCTTCCGGCTGGCTTCCTCTATCAGATTTATCTTCCCAACAAGTATGGTCAGCATCTGGCGGAGGCTGTTAATGACTACAGTTTCCAAATCATCTTCGTAGAATAATTCGCCTTTTGGACAGACATCATTGTAGGACGCTTGCTTGCACCTGTAGAAAGTTCTATTGCAACGGTCATGACGAAACATTGCTCGCCCACAGGCACCGCATTTAATCAGGCTTCTTAATGGATAATCCTTTTCTGCATGGTATCCACACTTTGGATTCTTCCTGAAAATATTTTGTGCCTGTTCAAAATCTTCCACTGATACCAGTGCTTCATGGCATCCAGGTATGATAAGCCATTTTGACCTATCCTGTGTTGTTGACTTGGGGTTGTCAATTCGTCTCCAATTTTTCTTTTTGTAGACACAGGCACCCGTATATTCATAGCGTTTTAAGATTACACGGATATTTGTGTCATCCCAGCTTTTTTGAACAGATGTTCGTCTGTACCGATTAGAATCCGGGTTTTTTCTCCGAAAATATTGCGATGGTATCTCTATATTAGCCTTATTGAGTTCCCTTGCAATCGCTACAATCTTATGACCATCAATCGCCAATTTGAAAATACGTTGAACAATAGGAGCTGTTTCCGGGTCAGGAATCATATGGTGCTTATCGCTTGGATTCTTCATATATCCATACGGCGTAACTGCTCCAACGAATAAGCCACGTTTCATTTGCATCTCAAGCCCGGTTTTTACCTTCACTGAAAGATCCCGGCTGTAGAAGGAGTAGATGATATATTTCATGACCACTTCCATACCGGCGGTAGTCCCTTTGTAATCATCACTGTCATATCCATCATTGACGGAAATGAAGCGTACACCCAGAAAGGGAAAAATGCGTTCCAGATAGTCACCGATCTCCGTGTAGTCACGGAAAAAGCGGCTGAAATCTTTACATATCACAAGCTGGGCGTCGCCGTCCTTCAAATGTTCTATCATCCGGTTAAAAGCAGGACGATCATCGTTGGTGCCGGAATAACCATCATCGACAAATTCTTCGACATCCCAGCCCTGAAACTCCCTTCGGCTTTCGACAAAATGGCGGAGCAAAGTCCGCTGATTTGCTATACTTTCGCTTTCACTCTTATATTTCAGGTCATCATCGGCAGAAGACAATCTGATGTACAGATACAGCTTCATTCTTCTGTGCCTCCTAATTCTTCATATGCAGACTGCAATGCGGAAAAATCCTGTTTATACTTGAACACTACTTCAACTCTGCGCTGCTTGCCATCCTGGTAAACAAGAACCTTGTCTACCAGTGCCTCCAGCAAGTCCGGGTTAAACTCTGTCACATTCTGTACTGACTGCATATGTATGAGCCACTCATTGCGTTCTGAAAGAGTACGGTTTAACTGGTTCTGCAAGGTCTGTAAATGACCTAACTGCCTGTTCAAAGCCTGGTATTCATCTTCATAGCGTTTTTTGAATGTCGTATAATCTTCAGGTGACAAAATTCCGTCTGAAAAGTCCTCATATAAGCGCTCCCGCTTGCTCATATACTGACGAATCTTAACCAGAACGCTTTGAATCTCTGATTTATATTGGAGTTGCTGAGACGTTTCGCTGTTTTTGTCCTTCATTTGCTGAACCATCTTCTCAAAAATGCAGAAGTATCTTAATTGATCCTGTATCGCACCCCACACAATGGAAATCAGCTTCTTTTGAGGAATCGAATGGCTTGCGAAACAATGCCCGTAGGTGCGCCTTGTGCATCTGTAATCACAGTAAACATTGGTGGAATTTCGCATCCTGGTGCGATAAAACCCCATTCGCCCACCACAATCGCCGCAGTAAACATATCCAAGAAGCAATGCCGGGTTATCCTTGCGGATTTGTTCAGAGGATGCCACTTTGCTTTCACGAACCGCCTTGCTCTCGGCCAGCCGCTCTTTGATTTCATAGAACATATCACGGTCAACCAGCGCCTCATGCATATTTGGAAGGACACGCCACTTCGTTTCATCATGCTCGAAATGGTAGCCCGGCTTTCCAAGGTATAGCGCTGTTGGCATTCTCCCAAATACAAGGTCTCCAGTATATGTTGGATTTCGGATCATCATCTTGATACCCGTCGTTGCCCAGCGGCTCGTTTTATAGCACTCCCGTACTGTCAGGCCACGGTTATATCGTATCTGGCCGGGAGAAGGTACACCTTCATCATTCAATTCCCTTGCGATTTGACCGCAACTGGTCCCCTCATAGAACTCCTGGAAAATTCTTCGCACCACCGGTGCGGTCTCCGGGTCTGGCTCCAGTCGGTAGGCTCTGGTTTCTGATTTCATATAGCCATACGGTATCTGGCTGGGCAAATGTCTCCCGGCCAGTTGTTGGCTATGTATAGCAGTGGATACCTTGCGGGAGATGTCTTTGGAATAGTAGCTGTTGATTAGATTTTTCAGAGGGATGAGCAGGCTCTGTGCCGAACCATCCGTCTCAAAGCTGTCGTAACTGTCTGTCACTGAGATAAAACGAACACCCAGGAATGGGAATACATTTTCCAGCAGGTTCCCGGCCTCGATGTAATCACGGGAAAACCGGGAGAAATCCTTGATAATGATCGCCTTTACCTTGCCGGAGTGAATGTCATCCAGCATCCGCTGGAACTCCGGGCGGTTGGTGTTCGTTCCTGTCCATCCATTGTCCATATAAACGTCATACAGATGGAGATAGGGGTGATCCTCCAGATACCCACGGCAGATCTCCACCTGGTTTTCGATGGAATCGCCGCCATCGTCCTTGCCGGCGTTCTCTACGGAGAGGCGGGCATAAATCGCTGTCGGCCACTCCAGCACAGGCTCCAGCATCTGCTTTTGGGGCTGCCGGGTCTGCTCCTGATAGGTCTTTCTTTTTCTTCCTGCCATCGGTTAAGCCTCCTTTTCCTCTGCGGGGAGAATGTCTGCAAAACGGTCAATATACTGCAAAAGCGAGTGCAG
>JAJQHZ010000011.1 GCA_021199475.1 Lachnospiraceae bacterium | reverse complement strand
GATGCGGCTTTCAAGCCGCATCAACCCACCGTCTTCAAGACGGTGGTCATTGAGTGACGCGGGACTCCATTTCATTTATCAGGAAAAACGGAACCGAAGGGCATCATCAAAAAAAGGGGGATTACTGACATGAATGTAGCATTTATCGCACACGACGCGAAAAAGAAACTGATGCAGAACCTTTGCATCGCTTATCGGAGCATTCTCGTAAAAAACCAGCTCTACGCGACCGGTACCACCGGACGTCTGATCGAGGAAGCGACCGGCCTTTCCATTCACAAGCTTCTGGCCGGACACATTGGAGGGGAAGAGCAGCTCGGCGCTATGATCGAGCAGGGACAGATCGATCTGATGATTTTTTTCCGGGATCCGCTGGGCGCACGCCCCAATGAGCCGGACATCAACAAGGTCATCCGCCTGTGCGACACACACAATGTCCCTCTTGCGACGAACATTGCATCCGCTGAGATGCTGCTGAAATCACTCGAAAAAGGAGATCTGGAGTGGCGTGAAATGTACAGATGATCAAAGACGGGAACAGCTTGGATACACCGAGCGGGAGTGGGTCCGGTTCCTGGAACAGGAAAAAAAGAAAAAGAGGCGCCAGCATAAGAATGTCCTGATTCTTATATCTTTTTTTGCAGTCGTTATTTTCGCAGGCTTTCTCGTCTGGTATCTGGCAGTCCGCCCGCATGACTATACCCTGACGCAGGCCTACAGCCGGACCGATACGGTTCTGGGTGTTGGAACGATTCTGGACGGGTTTGAGTCGGAGGATGGATTTGCGTCCCAGCTGTGTGTTGTGACGGAGGATACCAATACCTCCGCAATTTCGCTGGACGCATATTCAGCGGCTCTGTTTAATCTGAATGATCAGGAAACTGTGTATGCCAAAGACGTCTTTACCACACGCTCTCCAGCCAGCATCACAAAGGTGATGACCGCTCTGGTAACGCTAAAATACGGAAATCTGGATGATCAGGTAACGGTCACCTCCACCGCGCTTGATATTGAGGAGGGTTCTTCCGTCGCGGATATAAAGGTGGGCGATGTGCTTTCCCTTCGGCAGCTGCTCTATGGCATGATGGTGGTCTCCGGCAATGATGCCGCCATGATGATTGCCGAGCATGTAGCCGGAAGCGTAGATGCGTTTGTTGAGCTGATGAACGAAGAGGCGCAGGCGATCGGGGCGACCAGTACCCATTTTACGAACCCGCATGGACTGACGGATTCCGATCACTACACAACGGTGTACGATATTTACCTGATTTTCAATGAAGCAATGAAATACGATACCTTCCTCGATATCATTAATCGAAAGAATTATTACGCAGAATACACGGATGCCGACGGCAATGCAGTAGCCGTCACCTGGGATTCGACCAATGAATATTTCACCGGGGACGCCACCGCGCCGGACGATGTGATTGTCTACGGGGGAAAGACCGGTACGACCAATGACGCGGGAGCCTGTCTTGCGCTTCTGGCGAAGGACCTGTACGGAAATCCTTACATTGCGGTCATCCTGCATTCGGAATCCAAGGAGACTCTGTATCCGGAGATGAACGAGCTGCTTTCGCTGATTGCATGACATATGAAATTTTGGGTTGTAATTTCACGCCAAATAGACTATAATTGAACCACGAAATTATATCCGCACCAAAGGAGGAGATGCCAATGATACAGTTAATTTTGGGAAACAAGGGAAAAGGTAAGACAAAAATATTGCTTGATAAGGCAAATACAGAAATCAAGACCGCGCATGGGAATGTCGTTTATCTGGACAAGAGCGCAAAGCATATGTACGAGCTGAATAATCGGATCCGTCTGATCGACATTTCCGGTTTTGAGCTGAACAGCAGCGAAGAATTTATCGGTTTTATTTATGGAGTCCTTTCACAGGATCACGATCTTGAGCAAATGTATCTTGACAGCTTCCTGACGATCGCGAAGGTAGAAGAGCCCTCTGAGGCGAATGCGATTCTGGACAAGCTGGCCGGGATAGGAGAGAAGTTCGGTGTTTCCTTTATCATCAGTATCTCCCTTCAGTCCGGTGACATTGATTCGAAATTTAAAGAAACAATTATTGCGGAATTATAAGCTTCCGGGTCCTGCCCGACAGGTTCTGGAAGATGGATAAAACGGATCGTAACGCGCCCGGCGACCTGGTCGGGCGCGTCATCCGTTTTATTCCTTATTTATTCTCCGCCCATTGCTCTGACGCGGCCATACAGGCTCAGCAGATAGAGACCGGCTATCCCCACGAGGGCATATATGATTCTGGATATCCAGGTCATGTTGCCAAAAATCAGGTTCACCAGATCCAGTCGAAAAAATCCAATCAGACCCCAGTTCACCGCGCCGATGATCACCAGAGTAATTGCCGTATAATCCAACCCTTTGCTCATAATGTTGTTCTCCTTTCTACTATAGGAACCGACATTCGTCGTTTACGATAACAGGCAAACGCCGTTTCTTATAACATAACCGATATTTTATTTTTTATACAAAATTGCTTGTAACCCATTCAGGAACATGGTAAAATAATTTTTGTTGTATCTTGATCGTATTTATTCGTGAAGGAT
This sequence comes from Lachnospiraceae bacterium, assembly GCA_021199475.1. GTDB lineage: Bacteria > Bacillota > Clostridia > Lachnospirales > Lachnospiraceae > Choladousia. Next base: position 23,635 of record JAJQHZ010000011.1, on the reverse strand, counting down.
TCGCGCTCTACAAAAAGCGGTCCCTCCGGTCAGGTAAGCAGGAGGTTTTCTTGAATAATCGCAGGAACAGGAAAAAAATCACAAAATACAGGCGATATTCCTTTTTTAATATAGGTACTCTGTTATTCAGTCTGGTTTTTATTTATATGATCATCATGATGGTGATGTACGTGACACAGACGCATATCACCTCGTATGAGGTCACAAAAGGTACTCTGACCGGCAATTACCGCTATGATGCTCTGGCACTGCGCGAGGAGACCATTGTGACGGCCTCTCAGTCCGGGAGCGTCCGGTATTTTGAGCGCGAGGGGGCGAAGGCTTCCGCAGGAAGTACCGTCTGCGCGATAGACGAATCGGGAAGTACCGTCATTCAGTCGATCAGCGATTTTTCCATGACTACGGACGACGAGGAGCGGCTGCAGGACATTCTCTCCAGCTTTACGATTAATTTTTCTTCCGATAATTTTCAGAGGACCTACGACCTGAAATCCAGTGTGGAGGGACTGATTTCAGAAGTGATTTCTGAGAGCTCTGAGAGCGGGACGACCTCACGCAATGCCTGTTACGCTCCGGTGTCCGGATTTGTCCTGTACAAGATCGACGGCTTTGAGGAAACACAGGCGTCTGAGCTGACCTCCTCCATGTTTTCCCAGAGCAGCTATTCCGCCACGAACCTGCGCAGTCAGAGCACGGTAAAGGCCGGCGACTCTCTGTTTAAGCTTGTGACAAGTGAAGAATGGGCTCTGTATTTTCCGATGGATGATACGCTTGCGACTGAGCTGGCGGATTCCTCCACCATCAAGTTTCGTTTTCTGAAGGATAATGTCACGTTTGATTCTTCGTTTACCATTATTACGAACGGGGACGAATCATTCGGAAAAATCACGCTGGACAATTCGCTGGTTCGCTACGTGACAGACCGTTTTCTCGAGATCGAGCTTGTCATGAATAAAAAATCCGGCCTGAAGGTTCCGATTTCCGCCGTTGCCTCGCGTTCCTTCTATAAAATACCCGAAGATTACGCGATTGTAAATGAAGACTCCGACGATGAAATCACACTGCTGGTTGAGAGCTTTTCGGAGGATGGTTCTTCAACTGTAAAATATGTGACAGCGACGGTTTACAGCTATTCTGACGGCTATTATCTGGTGGATCAGGAGTTGCTGTCGACCGACGACTACCTCCGGATTCAGAATTCGAGCACACGAAAGCGCATTTCCGATGAGGATATCGAGACTCTGTACGGAGTCTACAATATCAATAAGGGCTATGCCGTTTTCCGCGAAATTACGATTATCGATCAGAATGAAGAATACTGTATCGTTGAAAGCAATAATACCTATGGGCTGGCGGCTTATGATTATATCGCACTGGACGCCTCACAGGTAACCGACGACCAGATCGTGTATTGATTTGATCGAATTTCAGGAGAGGAATGAGTGTTCATGTTAAAGGACAATTTACAGGAAGTAGAAAAACGTGTCTCCATGGCCTGTGAACGCGCAGGCAGAAGCCGGGATGAGGTGCTTCTGATTGCGGTCAGCAAGACAAAGCCGGTAGAGATGGTACAGGAAATTTATGACGCGGGAGTCCGTGATTTCGGAGAAAATCACCCGCAGGAGATTCGTGAAAAATTCCCTCAGCTTCCGTCTGACACGAAGTGGCACATGATCGGTCACCTGCAGACGAATAAGATTAAGTACATTATCGAGCGCGCCTGCATGGTACATTCCGTTGATTCTGTGCATCTGGCGGAGGAAATCAGCAAAGCGGCCATCAAATCCGGACGCTGCATGCCGGTTCTGGCTGAGATCAATATGGCAAAGGAAGCGTCCAAATATGGCGTTATGCCGGAGGATGCGGAGGATTTTATCCGGCAGATTGCGGCTTTGCCCGGCATTCGGGTGGAAGGGCTGATGACCATCGCCCCCTATACGGAACATGCCGAGGAAAATCGCGTATATTTTCGCGACATGAAAAAATTATTTGTTGACATCAGAGGAAAAAACATTGATAATGTGAATATGCACCATCTCAGTATGGGGATGACCGGTGATTTTGAGGTTGCCATAGAAGAGGGTGCCACCATGGTTCGCGTTGGCACCGGCATATTTGGTGCGAGCAATTATCACTGAGCAGGATAAAAGTGGGAGAATATAAAATGGGTGTTATTGACAAATTTCTGAATGCAATGAAGATGAATGATGAGGATGTTCTGGATGATGATTATCTGGATGATGACGATGACTACGAAGAGGAAGAGGATTTTGACGAACCTCAGGAGGAGCGTCCGAGAAAGCGTATTCTGAGCAGGTTCAGGGAGGAAGATGCGGCCCGCGCAGAGTCTGCGGAGGAGCCCATCCAGGAGGAGCCGCGCAGACAGGCGCCTGCTGTGAAGCAGCCAAAGACTTCCCGCACGCCCCGGACAGGCAGCAGTAAGATATCACCCATGCGCCAGACCAGTAAGCGTTCCGGTGGAATGGAGGTCTGCGTCATCAAGCCAAAAACGATTGAGGACTCCCGTGAGGTGACAGAGACCCTGCTCGACGAATGTACGGTGATTCTGAACATGGAAGGAATTGATTTTGAGCTGGCGCAGCGCATTATTGATTTTGCCTGCGGTTCGTGCTACGCGATTCACGGAAAGCTTCAAAAGGTAAGCAACTATATTTTCATCATCACGCCTCCGAACGTGGATATCTCCGGAGATTTTCAGGAAATGATGAGCGGTGCCTACAGTGTTCCCTCGTTTGGCACGACCTTCTGATTATATGTTATTGATATGTTATTGATATGTTATTGATACGTTTTTATTGATTTTATTTCACCGAATTGATTTTGATGATTCTGTTTATTGATTTGTAATTTTTGCGATTATTATTTTATGGAAAAAGACGAGCTTTTGATAAAAAGGATTCAGGATCTGGCATCCATGTCTGACCGAAAAGGCTGTGTGACCTTCACGGATTTTCTGAATCTGAACGAACAGAATATTTGTCATCAGACCATGCAAAAGTTTTCCTGGATCAAAGGGGAAACTTTTGGTGGTTATGAGGGAGCAGAACGCCGGATTGCTGCGTTTGTGCCGGAAGAGCCGCTCTGGGGCAGCGAATCGTCTCCTCACAGCGTCGGCGGGCAAAGGCTTTCACCGGAGCACTCCTGCATTTCTTCACCCGGCGGTATCATGTATCCGATTCACTGCATTCATATTGTACCGCGCACGCCAAGGTTCGCAGAGTCTCTGACCCACCGGGATTTTCTGGGCGCCCTGATGAGTCTTGGGATTGACCGGTCAAAGACCGGGGATATCGCAGTCACGGATAAGGAAGCCTATCTGTTTTGCAGTGCGCAGTTTTCGGATCTCATTTGCCAGGAGCTGACTTCCGTTCGCCGCACTCAGGTGGTCTGTTCCGCCTGCAGTATGGAGGATTTTTCTTATACACCGGCGACGGAGACCATTCGCGGCAGCATCGCATCGGTGCGTCTGGATGCAGTCATGGCGCTTGCCTTCGGAGCTTCCCGCAGCAGCCTGCTTTCACTGATTGAGGGAGGCAGCGTCTATGTTAACGGCAAGCTGATCACGACCAATGCCTATGTGCTGAAGGAAAATGACATCGTGTCCGTGCGAAAGATGGGACGCTTTCGCTATCTTAGAACAGGAGGGACCACCCGAAAGGGCCGAACCTTCGCAGAAATACAAAAATTCGTTTAGAGATTTATACCGGGAGGAAGCTGCAATGAACACAGGCAAGTACAGAACAGGTATGGAAATCACAGTCAGAACGGAAGCAAATGCCCCCTATAAAATCTGCCTACAGGATTCGTTCCGGAAGTTAGGCAGCTACATGGAAGAGCTTTGCTGCGAAGGACACCGCGTATGCGTCGTGACGGATTCCAACGTTGCTCCGCTGTATCTGGAGGAAGTGAAACGGATTGCCGGAGAGCATTCCAGCGCGGTTGCGGTCTATATTCTTCCCGCAGGCGAATCCAATAAAACCCTCGACCACGTGCGTGAACTCTATGAAGTGCTGATTCAGGCAGGATTTGACCGCCATGATTGCCTTCTGGCGCTCGGCGGCGGTGTGGTCGGCGATCTGACCGGTTTTGCAGCCGCCACCTTTTTGCGCGGGATCCGCTTTATTCAGGTGCCGACGACCCTGCTCTCGCAGATCGACAGCAGCATCGGCGGAAAGACCGGCGTTGATTTTGACAGCTACAAAAATATGGTCGGCGCGTTTCACCAGCCTGTTCTTGTCTATATCAACATTAAGACGCTGCACACCCTTCCGGAGGAGCAGTTCGCCAGCGGGATGGGAGAGCTGTTAAAGCACGGTCTGATTCTGGACGCGGACTATTATGAGTGGACGATTGATCATATGAGCGAGATTGAAGAGCGCAAGTTCTCCATTCTGCTGATTATGGTAGCCAGAAGCTGTGAGCTGAAGCAGTCGGTCGTCGAAAAAGACCCGAAGGAGGCGACCGGAGACCGGGCACTGCTGAATTTTGGTCATACCATCGGGCACGCAATTGAAAAGCTAAAGAATTTCGAGCTTCTTCATGGCGAGTGTGTCGCGCTCGGCACAGTCGCCGCTGCCTATATCTCCTGGCAGCGCGGGATGATAGAAGAGGAAGAGTTTTATGAAATCCGCGATATGAATGTCGGATTCGGTCTTCCAATTTCCTTTGAAGGACCGTCTGCGGCAGAGATTGTATCGGCCACGAAAAAGGACAAAAAGATGAATGCCGGGAGTGTGCGTTTCGTCCTGCTCGATGGAATCGGGCACGCTGTTGTTGTACCGGACGTGACCGATCAGGAGATGACGGAGGCCATCAATACCCTGCGCTATGAATAATCCGGCGAATTCTGGAGGTTCTTCAAAATCAGTAAGAAAATGAAAATCAATAAGAATGTTTTTTATTTATCCGCAGGCGCCGTCCTGATTTTGTTATTACTTGCTGCAGATCAGCTCACCAAATATCTGGCACAGATCCAATTGGCCGGAACAGCCGGAATCGCTCTGATTCCCGGCGTATTTGAGCTGTACTATGTCGAAAACCGCGGGGCGGCCTTTGGTATGCTGAATAATCGTCAGCTGTTATTTATCGTCATCGCTGCCGTGATCATTGTCATTTCCATCTACACATACATTCGGCTTCCCGAAAGCCGGCATTATCATTTTTTGCGTGTTGTGTGCGTCCTGATCGCATCGGGAGCTGCCGGCAATATGATTGACCGTCTGGTGCGCGGCTATGTCACGGATTTTCTGTATGTTTCTCTGATCGACTTTCCCGTGTTCAACCTCGCAGACTGCTTCGTATGTGTGGGCGCTGCTCTGGCCGTGATCGCACTCTTTACGCTGTACCAGAACGAGGACTTTGCATTTTTAAAGCTTCGCAGCCAGTAGTTGATGCGTAAGCTTTACAGTCAGCAGTTGATGCGAAAAGAAATGAATAAGGACATCTGCATGATGCGAAAGGAATAAATGGGGTCGATCGATAACGTGAAGAGGACTAAATAGGGTCGACAGCTGATGCCAAAATGAATGAGGTCGGTGAAATGGGTAAAAGCGGATTCGAATCAAAGGAAGAGATAAAAGCTGAGAATAGCGGCTCCCTGCATGCGTCGGCCGTGGAAGAATTCTCTGTTGCCGATGCGGAGTCTGGACAGCGTCTTGACCGTTTATTGTCCGCCCGCTATGAGGAATACACCCGCTCTTATCTGCAGAATCTGATTCGCGACGGGGCCGTGACAATTAACACAAGCTATGCGAAAACCGGCGAAAAGGTCCAGACCGGTGACCGGATTCGCATTGTTTTTCCGCCAATTCAGCTGCTTGACGTTCAGCCGGAAAACATTCCGCTCGACATTCTGTATGAGGATGAGGATCTGGTCATTGTAAATAAGCCCAAGGGAATGGTCGTTCACCCGGCTGCCGGTCATTACAGCGGCACGCTGGTGAACGCATTGCTGTACCACTGCGAGGGAAGTCTTTCCGGCATCAACGGTGTGCTCCGGCCCGGCATTGTTCACCGCATCGACCGCAACACCACCGGCTCCCTGATTGTGTGTAAAAATGATGCTGCACACCGCGCAGTAGCTGCACAGCTCAAAGAGCATTCCATTACGCGAAAATACCGCGCCATCGTACATGGCAGACTCACAGAAGACGGAACCATCCACACCACCATTGGACGGCATCCTCAGCAACGCAAGGAGATGGCGGTAAATGTTCCGGGCGGAAAAGATGCCATCACCCATTATCATGTCCTGGAAACCTTTTCCCGTTTTACCTACATCGAATGTCAGCTGGAGACCGGCCGCACGCATCAGATTCGTGTCCACATGAAAAGCATCGGCCACCCGCTCCTCGGAGACGATGTCTATGGCCCAGCCAAATGCCCGTTTCCGGGTCTGCAGGGGCAGACGCTGCATGCTATGACCATCGGTCTCATCCACCCACGAAGCGGAGAGTACCTTGAAGTAGAGGCGCCGCTCCCTGCGTATTTCAGTGACCTTCTGAGTCAGCTCGAATTTTGTTAACAGAAGAATATTATGTAAACCGATAGTCATTATCTATGAATCGTATGCGGCAGTGATTACGATGTCAGATACTGCTTTCATTCAGACACCGTCTTATAATAAGGAAGGAGATTTTGTTCGTATGAAATTTGTTATTCAGCGGGTATCAGAGGCCTCTGTGGAGGTCGCTGGCAAGACCGTAGGCGCAATTGGCACAGGATACATGGTTCTGATCGGCGTCGGTCAGGGCGATACGCGCACGGAAGCTGACAAGCTAATCAAAAAAATGATTGGGCTGCGTATTTTCCCGGATGAGCAGGGGAAAATCAATCTCTCCTTAAAGGATGTCGAAGGCGGACTGCTTTTGATTTCGCAGTTCACCCTCTATGCGGACTGCCGAAAGGGGAACCGTCCCTCCTTTGTCAACGCCGGAGATCCCAAAACAGCGGAAGAGCTGTACGAATACATCATCGCCGAATGTAAAAAATCCGTTCCTGTTGTAGAAAAGGGCGTATTTGGTGCAAAAATGAAGGTCAGCCTTTGCAACGAGGGACCGTTCACCATTTTACTGGAAAGCTAACACACCCATTTGTTGACAGAAAATTGTTCTGTCAACAAATAATCATGTTATCCTTCCCGTAATTTCACTGCGCTGGCCGCCTTGCGGCGCCGGTCATCATCCATCGCGGCGTAGTGTTTCCGGGTCGTATTGACATCCTTGTGCCCGAGTACATCCGCGACCAGATAGATATCGCCGGTCTCTTTATAAAGGCTGGTGCCATAGGTACTGCGCAGTTTATGCGGCGTGATTTTCTTGGTTGTCGTGACTTCACGGGCATATTTTTTTACCATATTCTCCACCGCCTGCACGCCGATCCGACGCCGCTGGGTGGAATAGAAGAGGGCGTTCTCATGACCGGCAATCGGCGTGATGGATTCCCTTGCCTCCAGATAGTTCCGGAGGGCCGTCTCCACTTCATCTCCGAAATAAACCATCATTTCCGAACCGCCTTTTCTCACCACGCGAATCCCATTATTTTTAAAATCGATATCATTCACATCCAGACCCACGCATTCTGACACACGAATCCCAGTCCCCAGCAGCAAGGTGACAATCGCCAGATCCCGAACCTTTGTTTTTTCATAATAAACCTTTTTCTGACCGGTCAGTGAATCACCGCAATGTTCAATGTAATCAAGCAGCTCCGCAGTTTCATCCGCATCCAGCCTGACAATTTCTTTCTCATGGAGCTTCGGCATATCCACAAGCAGCGTCGGATTCGTATGGATCATTTCCCGCTTGTAATAATAAGCGTAAAAGCTTCGCAATGCAGACATTTTTCGCTTCAGCCCGCGCTCGCCGTTCGTAACGGTTTTATGATCCTGGTCCGAATAAACCTTCAGGTATTCCTGATATTCCTCAATATCCAGCGCCTGCAGCTGATCCAGTACATCAACCGTCAGAGTCGTCAGATCCTTGTCCCGGAACAACGGATTTTCCGAAACCAGAAACTGGAAAAAAATCCGGATATCATACGCATAGGAAATCCTGGTGCGCGTCGAGGTCGTTGGCTCAATCGCGCGAAAATAATCCTTCGCAAACCCGGGCAGCGTCTTCAGGACCTCACGCAGCCGCAGCACATTATCTACATTCACCTGTTCATGGTAGGTCATATTTTGATTCATACCTTTTATCTATCCTTTCCGCGTTCAATAATGATTATCTATATGGAATCCATCATGTTTTTTTTAATTAGATTGGTGCAGCATTATTTTATTGTTATCAGTTCAACTTTCAGGCGCCAATCTATTTGAAAAACATGTGTTTGTCGTATAGATGTCTTATGATTGATTATACCTCTTCTTTTGATTTTGTCAAGAACAATTCTTACGGTAACCGCATATGTCGTCTGTTCGTGATCCATTCCAGACGCCTCCATTCTGTAATTTTTTCAGATACGAAAAAACTCCTGCCGGCGAAATTGAAATCCGGTCAGGAGCCTTTCCGTACTGAATACTTAATTATATCGTCATGTTATACCGTCATTACGTTCTTTATTCGCGAGTATTCAAGAACTTATTTTGTAACTATTCAGAACAGTACCTCGCACCTGCTGCGAGGTACGTATGAACGCGTACATTTTACAGGAAAAAGTCCCGTCGCGCAGCGATTTAAATGGACTTTTTCCCGTAACTGTGAAGGTACTGAACAGTTACCTTATTTTACAGTCACTGTACAGGTCGCTTCCCCAACGAGCTGCCGTGAACCTTCATCCGCGGTATCGTAATAAGAAACATGAATTTCCGTCTCGCCGCTCTGAACAAAGGTAATCTGGAAGGTAAAGCTGTCGATTTCTCCGCTGTTCACATCGAGCGTCGTCGCTTCGGTGACATCCACACCATTTGTGATGATACTGTCAATGACCGCATAGCCAGATACAGCTGTATCCATATAAAGGGTTCCGCTCACAGTGCTTCCAGCTGTGATGCCATTCACACCTTCTGTAAGGCCGATGCCATAACTATAGGTGTCAAACTGCCAGCTTACCAGCTCCGCATCCAGCGACGGCTGTACCGCTGCGCTGCCGTCTGCGGTCGTCAGTACATCATCGCCAATCAAGACATAATAAGACATATCCGGCTCCAGCGCTCTGTTCAGATAAATGCGAAACTCGGTTCCCTCGGTCCATCCATAATCTGCAAGCACTTCAATGTCTGTGATCGCTTCGGATACCACTTTCGTCGTATCGCTCATCGGTATCTCTTCAATCAGAGAGCCGTCGGCCATATTATACAGGGAAAGCGAACCGCTTCCCGCCACCAGATCTGTGCGGGCTGTTGAAATTGTCAGATAATTCTGACCGGCAAGGACGAATGAGTTCTCAACATCGCCTTCCTCCGTATTTGGCGCAAGTACCAGCTCGGAAACGGAAATCACCTGTGTTTCGGCAGCTGCCTCCGTAATCGCTTCTGTCTGTGCGGCTTCCGCAGCCTCTGCTTCATCAACGGTACTATCTGCAGAATCATCAGATGAAACGTCATCCGCTTCAACAGCCGCATCGGTTAAAGTATCATCCGACTGACTGCTCTCATCGACCGCTGCAGCATCTGCTTCCGCGGTATCAGAAGAAGGATCGGAAGTACCTGCATCCCCGCTTCCATCCGTAGAGACATCCGTCGTTACATCCTCTGAGCTGTCAGCGGAGGCATCACTGCTGTAGGAATCCGACACGGTAATCTCCAGGCCGGAGTCGTCACTCGAGGCATCCGTCGCTTCGGTCTGCGCAGCGGTCTCCGCTTCTGCTGCTGCCTCACTTTCAGCCGACACGGCTTCGGTCTCCGCCGTATCCATTGTCTCTCCCAGAGCGGCCTCATCCGTCGCATCAAATACAACATCCGAACCAAGCGCAGAGTCATCCGTGTTCAGCAGAATACTGTCCTCTGATAAAGCGGAACTCGAAGAATCTGAACTGGAATCCGAAGAGGAATCCGAACTCGAGGAGGAATCATTGGTAATCTCTATATTGATATCCACGGAGGTGGAGCCTGAGCTGTCCGAAGTGCTGCTGCTGTCAGACGAAGCTTCTGAAGCAATCTCTGCGCTTACATTTTCCTGCACACGCTCCAGCGTCGTACTCATTTCCTCATAGTCATAATCAAGCTCTGCGATTTTTTCCAGCAGCTCGACCAGAAGTGCGCGGTCTTCATCGGAAAGTGTGACATCCTCCTCTTCCGCGACTTCATCGACAATCACTTCGATATCGCCGGTGCTGACCACATTTCCCTCAATCACCTGAATCTTCGTCTCATTGACGATCTGGGTCGCCTCAGCCTGACCGACACTGTCTGAGATCGTCGTCGTGGTGACAAGCTCCTGTGTCGCGGTCTCCTTCTTCTCCTCATCCAGTGTCTCACCGGAAGCCGTCTCATAGGCCATCAGAATTCCGGTGAGTGCGCCTGTGCCGGACACCTCGAACGGAGCCGCCGCAAGCACCTCACAATTCGTCACTCCGGAGGTAGACAGGGTCGAGGCAATCATATTGCTCGTCACATAGGTAAGGTTCGCTGTCTTCACCTGAATGCCGCCGGATGTCGTCGGATTCACAAGGGCACAGCTGAAGGTCCTCGTCCCAATCTGCTCCAGAGGTATGTAAGAGCCAAGATGCTCTCTCTCATCCTCATTTGTGATGGTCAGCGTCTCGATATTCGTCTCGCCATACACGCCAAAATATTTGAGAATCATGTTCTTCTGATCTTCGGAAAGATTCGCGCCGAGCGTTACAACCTTCTGGCTGTCTGCCATTACGGGTACGGACGGCAGCGCTGCTGCAAGGCAGGCCGCACTCAGCATCATTGCCGCTATCTTCTTTTTTAACATACCATCGCTCCTTTTCTGAATGAAACTTCATGTGTTCGAAACAAACTTCACTGTGAAAATACGTAACTGTGAAGATACTGAGCAGTTACGAAAATACGGAAAACTTGCCGGATAGCCCCGTCTTTTCCCGATCATCACCGTGGATAGAGGGTCCGAAAACTCCGATCACTCCAAGTATATCATCCGGGCGTCAGGAATACAAGAAAGCTTTTCCGATGGAAATATTAATCTTTCATGAAGAAAAGAAAACATTTGTTTGCTTTTTTTTCATTGCCGTGCTATACTGGGGGAAACATATGTACGGGAGGTATTGTTTTATGCCGGGAGCAATCACACCAAAGCAACAGGAAATTCTGGATTATGTAAAGGATGAGATCCTGCAGCGCGGTTTTCCGCCATCTGTGCGGGAGATCTGTCAGGCGGTACACCTGAAATCCACCTCTTCCGTCCACTCTCACCTGGAGTCACTGGAGAAGAATGGATATATCCGCAGAGACCCGACCAAGCCGCGCACGATTGAGATTCTGGACGATTCCTTTCAGATGCTGCGCCGTGAGATGGTGAATGTACCGGTCGTCGGTACAGTCGCAGCCGGCCAGCCGATTCTGGCTGAGCAGAATATCGACAGCTATTTCCCGATTCCGGCTGAATATATGCCGAACGAGCAGTCCTTCATCCTCCGTGTGAAGGGCGACAGCATGATCAATGCCGGCATTCTGGATGGAGACTGCGTCCTGGTCCGCCAGCAGTCGACCGCACAGAATGGGGACATTGTCGTTGCGCTGATTGAGGATTCCGCTACTGTGAAGACCTTTTACAGAGAAAATGGTTACATTCGTCTTCAGCCGGAGAATGATTCGATGGATCCGATTATCGTGAAGGACAGCCTGATGATCCTGGGAAAGGTATTCGGAGTTTATCGTTTTTTCTAACCTCATTTTCAAGAAAAGACCCTGCCTGCGAGATTCATTGCAGGCAGGGTCTTTTATGCACAGGGCTGCGTAAGGAGTTTTCCGGCTGAAGCCGGACACAGCCTGCGCGGGCGAGTAGGAGCCGACAGGTCGCCTCCTACTCGATCGATTTTTTCACAGCTCGAAGCGGTTTCCAAGGCCCTCCAGCAGCTCCTTTGGCATAGCCAGATGGAAACCGGCCGGATTCAGCATAAAGCCCGTCGAATCCTTAATCAGCAGCTTCGTGAGATTATCAAACGGCACTGCGATCGCGCGGAACTTGTTTTCTTTATTAAACTTTGCAAGCTCGGTCGGGTCTGTAAAAAGAGGCTGCAGAATATTCCCGTTTTTCGCCTTCAGGATCGGCAGACGGTATTTTCGGTTCTTCAGCTTTTCCATGTCACTTTCCGGGCCTTCCAAAAGCTCAATCGGCACCACATAGCGAGCCTTCATAAGATTCACCGCCAGTTCCTCCTCCAGCTCCTGCAGTCCCGTCTTCTGCTCATTCGGAACCTGTCTGGAAGCCTCCTGCATAAAGTAAAGCCCGGTCAGCTGCAGCTGTGGATTCATCACCGGCTGCTGCTCTTTGGGAAGCTTGGAATAGTCCGGGCGGCGGACGAGTTCTTCAAGCCCCAGCACCTGATTCCCCATGCCGCTGGAAAAAACCAGCTCATTGACTCCGATGGAAAACAGGCTCGCAAAAAATCCAAGGAACCTCTTATTCGGATATTTCACACCCTTCAGAGCAATTTTCTTCTCCGTGTACGGCTTCGCAAATTCCTGAAGCTGCGCCTCGGTATCAAAAAACCAGACCTGATCGTTGAAGGTCTCCGGGTCGCAGACCACCAGCGGCATATTCGTGGAAACGCAATACGCGACAATCAGACTTTCCTTTTTCTGGATACTTCTGACTAAAAATTTTTTATCTACTGCCATTTTCTTCCTCTCCCGTTATTCTGGTACCTCGTCTTGTAATTTCATGCGCAGCAGACGGTTCATTCCGCGCACAGCTCCTCCATACTGATATCCTGACCATCTCTCCAGATGCGCTCAAGATCATAGAAAAGACGATTTTCCGAGTCAAACACATGAACAATGATATCGCCGAAATCCATCAAAACCCAGTTCGCTGTGCGATAGCCTTCCGTCTGTCTCACCGGATAACCGGCTTTTCCCAGCACTTCTTCTACATTATCTGCCATCGCCTGAATCTGATTCCGGTTGTTGCCGGTGGCGATAATAAAATAATCCGCAATCACGGAAACCTGCTCTATATTGATGATCTTGATATCCTCCGCTTTCTTTTCCGTAAGCGCGTCACAGGCCAGCCTGGCCATCTCTTTTGAATTGTGTTCTGACATTTTTCAATCCTCCCTTTCCGCTAGAAACTCTTCATAATAATTATAAGCTACAATCGTCTGATTATCAAGGTTCGTTTTTTTCTCTTCCAGAAATATCAGAGTATCCCGAAGGGTCAGATAAACAGCCAGATCCAGATCGGCAAAGGCCGTCTTCCGAATCTGCGGCAGATTCGGGGCTTTTGTGCGTCCCGGCTCGATATAATCCGCCACAAAAATAATTTTTTCCATCTGCGACATTCCGGCGCGCCCGGTTGTGTGGAAACGAATGGCATTCAGAATATCCGAATCGTCCACCCCGTATTTATCCCGGGCAATGCTCGCACCGAGCTTCGCATGAAGCAGGTGGGGTGCCTTGCGCTCGATATCCGAAACAGGGAGCTTATAGTGCTCACAAAGCTTAAGCTTCTGAGGATTCGGGATACATTTTGCACAATCATGCAGCAGGCCGGCCACACTGGTACGCTCCAGGTCCTCCCCGTAACACATTGCCAGCGACGCAGCCGTATACATGACACCCAGTGTATGGATAAAGCGCGCGTCATCCAGCTCCTTTTTCAGTTTGTTCTGCATCTTAACAAGATTATAGCTGCTCATGCCCGTGTTCTCCCGTAAATATCATGCGTTTCTATATAATCCGACACAGCCTCCGGCACCAGATGTCCGATTGGCTGCCGCTCCTTTATCAACCGGCGAAGCTGAGTAGAAGAAACAGCGATTTCCGGAGATTTCAGCAGAAAAATCGAGGCGCCATAGTGCTCCCTCAATTCATTCATCTTCCGCCTGATCTCGGCAGAATTCACCCCATCACGCACGGCAGCGATCAAATGGCAGTATCTGCAGATAATTTCCGGATGATACCAGCTGTCAAACGCCATCAGAGAGTCCGCTCCGATGATAAAGTAGAAATCCGTATCCGGCTCCTGCTCTTTCATCCGAATCAGGGTATCCTTGGTATACGTCAGCCCGCGGCGATGCATTTCCTCCTCATCCAGAACAAACCGGGGATGCCCGGCGATCGCCAGCCGCACCATTTCCAGGCGCTGCTCCTTCGTCGCGCCGTCGAAACGCCCCTGCTTATGCGGCGGATTGCCTGCGGGCAGGAAACGGATTTCCTCCAGCCCAAACTGGGCAAGCGCATACTCGGCCAGCACAAGGTGCCCGTTATGAATCGGGTCGAATGTGCCTCCCATGATGCCCTTTCGATGGCAAATTTCGTTTTCCTTCCTCATAGTTGCTGGAATCTCATTCAAGGCAGCTCAATCTTCCTCTTCTTATCCTTGCCCGGCCGATACAGAACAATCTTCTTCCCGATCACCTGCACCACCTGAGCATGGGTTCGTTCCGCCACGATCTGTGCAAGCTCGCGGGGATCATCCATACAGTTTTGCAACACACTGATCTTGATCAGCTCCCGCGCCGAGAGCGCCTCATCGATCCCGGCTGTGAGCTCCGGCGTAAGGGAGGATTTGCCCACCTGATAAATTGGTTCCATTGTCATTGCAAGGCTTTTTAAATAAGCTCTTTGCTTACTGGTCATATCGGTTACTCCTATTTATAAGATACATGAATCCAAAGTCGGAATGCGGTGCCATCCAATCCTCTCATGACATTTCATTCCGGCATCATTTATAATAATCAAACTGCAGATCATACAGGCGAACGGTATCGCCATCCTGGATGCCAAGCGCTTCCAGCTCATCAAGGATCCCATTCTCACGCATGAAGTTCTGGAAAAACTGAAATCCCTTCTCCGATTCGAGATTGGTATAGCCAAGCATCCGCTCAATCCGCGGTCCCTCCACGATAAAGGTACGGTCCTCTTTGGCAGATTTTTCAACAGTAAACGGAAGATTCTTTCCGCCAAAATGGAGCTCCGGATCATATTCCGGATCAAACACCGTCGTCTCCTGCGGAAGCTCCTTCAAAAGCTTCTGAACGGCAAGAAGAAGCTCCCGGACCCCCTGCCCGCTGACTGCGGAAATACCGTATACAGGGATCCCCTTTGGCTCAAATTCCTTTCTCAGACGTTCCAGGGGATCTCTCTCCTCTTCCGTCCCATCCAGAGGCAGCGCATCCAGCTTGTTCGCGGCAATGATCTGTGGCCGCTCGGCCAGATCCTGGCGGTAAGCCGCAAGCTCCGCATTGATTTTATAAATATCATCCACCGGGTCCCGTCCTTCGACAGAAGCCGCGTCTACCAGATGAATCATCACCTTCGTCCGCTCAATGTGGCGTAAGAACTCATGGCCGAGCCCGGCTCCGTCGGACGCACCCTCAATCAGTCCGGGGATGTCTGCGATCACAAATCCGCCGCCTTCCATGTCCACAACTCCGAGATTCGGGGAAAGCGTCGTAAAATGATAATTCGCAATCTTCGGATTGGCGTTCGTGACGCGGGAAAGCAGAGTCGATTTTCCGACATTCGGAAACCCGATCAGGCCGACATCCGCAATCATCTTCAGCTCCAGCAGAACCTCAAGCTCCCGCGCGTCCTGGCCCGGCTGGGCATACTTCGGCGCCTGCATCACCGGCGTCGCAAAATGGATATTGCCAAAGCCCCCGCGGCCGCCATGCAGAATAACCTGCCTTCGATTCTCTCCGGACAGGTCCGCTATAACCTTTCCGCTTTCTGCCTCTTTTATCACGGTGCCCGCCGGAACCTTCAGAACCAGGTCGTCCCCATTCGAGCCGTGGCATCTCCTTTTCCCGCCGGGTGCCCCGTCTCCGGCAGAAAACTTTCGTTTGTGTCGGTAATGAATCAAAGTCGTCTCGCCGTCATCGATTTCAAAAATAACGTCGCCGCCCTTCCCTCCGTCGCCGCCGTCCGGACCTCCATCCGGAATATATTTTTCACGGCGAAAGCTCACATGCCCGTCTCCGCCTTTACCCGAACGGATAATAATCCTCGCTCTGTCTGCAAACATAATCTCTCCTGTAAACAGTAAACTATATTTTTATAAAAAGAAGAAAAAGGCCTCAAACCGCTTGCGGATTTGAAGCCTTCCAAAAACTTATTCTGCTGCAACCGGATGAACGGAAACCTGCTTCCTGTCACGCCCCAGGCGCTCAAAACGCACAACTCCGTCGACCGTAGCAAACAGCGTGTCATCACCGCCGCGGCCCACATTTGTGCCCGGATGAATCTTGGTCCCGCGCTGTCTGTAAAGAATATTTCCGGCTTTTACAAACTGTCCGTCCGCTCTTTTCGCTCCAAGTCTCTTGGATTCGGAATCTCTGCCGTTCTTGGTAGAACCAACTCCCTTTTTATGAGCGAAAAACTGAAGGTTCATAGTTAACATATATTACACCTCCTCAATTGTCAGGGTAAGATACTCATCTCCATAGGTGTCCAAAACGCCCCGGAGCCCGAGTATAAGGCTGTCCATCAACAGCGACGTCTTCTCCCCCGCTCCATTTGGGAAATCCATCCGCAGATAGCCGCCGTCCCCGGCAAACTCCTGCTCAAAATAATCCTCGGTAAAGCTCTCAATCGAGTTTGCCGCATTCAGAGCCAGCGCCGAAACCGCCGCGCAGACGACATCACTGCCTTCCTCTGCATATCCGGCATGTCCCTCAAAGGAGAACCCGCTGTACTGACCACCCTTTTTCCACACAGTCATATGAATCATAGCTGATACTCTTACGCATTGATCTTTTCAATCTTTACCTGCGTGTACTGCTGTCTGTGACCATTTTTCTTATGGTAGCCCGTTTTTCTCTTATACTTGTAAACGATAACCTTCTTCGCCTTCGCATTGCGAAGAACCGTCGCAGTCACCGTCGCGTCTGCGACATCAGCGCCCACCTTCAGGCCCTCATCGCTCACAGCAAGTACCTGGTCAAACGTAACAGTCTCTCCGGCTTCTACACCAAGCTTCTCTACTCTAATGATATCGCCCTCGGCTACTTTGTACTGTTTACCACCTGTTGCAATAATCGCGTACATAAGGCACACCTCCTGTCTATCATTACTCGCCAAATACGGTGACCGCAATGGAAAATCCCATCAGCGATACTGAAACCTCTTTGTGCGGCATACCTTGTTACTATACCATACAGGTCTTTTCAAGTCAAATATTTTTTGAAAAAAATCCATTTCCTGACAGAAACCGATTCATGAAAAATGATTCAAAAAACCGATTGAAATATAGATGTCCAGGGGATATAATGAGATAAAGTGCGACCTATCAAAAGAAACGTGCGCTTGCAATCAATCATAACCCGAAATGAGGAACTACCATCCAATGAGCATAATTGACTTTCATTCTCATATTTTACCAGGAATCGACGACGGCAGTGCTGATGTGGATACGTCGTTACAAATGCTGTCCATCAGCCAGTCGCAGGGCGTTGACCGGATTGTCGCATCCTCTCATTTTTATGCAGAAAAGGAAGGCGTTGATGCGTATCTGCAAAGGCGGCAGTCGGCTTATGAAGCGCTGATGGCGGCCCGAACCGATGCTGCTCCGGAGATCATTCCCGGCGCTGAGGTATATTTTTTCACCGGCATCAGCCAGGCGGAAGCCACCGTGCAGCTGTGTATCGAAGGCACGAACCTGATGCTTCTGGAGATGCCGTTTGCCACCTGGTCCTCTTCCGTGATCGACGAGGTACAGGCTCTGATTCAAAAACGTGGGATTCGAATCATCATTGCCCATCTGGAGCTCTATCTGCACATTCCCGGAAATAGCCCCTGGATCGATCGTTTGCTGGAGCTTCCGGTCATCGTCCAGATCAATGCGGGCAGTCTGCTGGACTGGAGAACACGCAGGCCGCTGATTACGATGTTTAAAAACGGCACAGCCCATCTGCTGGGCAGCGACTGCCATGACTTGCACAGGCGTTCGCCGAATCTCGCCAAAGGGCGCGCTGTATTGGAGAAAAAGCTCGGCTCCGGGATCCTGCAGCAGATGGATTGGTTCGGACAGGGTCTGTTTCCCTATTGAGGTGCAAGATCCCCGTCGTAGAGAACGGCGGGACTGCCGCCCTATCCTTTCGATTCAAGAATAGACCTGGGCAGCCAGCGGTTTCTCTTTTTTCATCCGCGTGATTTCCACCAGTGACAGCTTTGTCATATCGACCAGTGTGCTGCGCACGGGATCCTGACGAAGCAGATGATCCAGTTCTTCCAGCAATTCTTTGTTATCCTCTGGCGCATCCATATTGATAAAATCAATCAGAATGATCCCCGAAAGATTGCGCAGGCGGATCTGTCTCGCCGCTTCATGGGCCGCCTCGCAGTTGATTTTAAAAAAGGCCTTCTGCCGGTTCTTCTGGCTTCCCTCATATTTTCCGGTATTGACATCGATCACCGTCAGAGCCTCCGTCGGCTGAATCACCAGATACCCGCCGGATTTCAGCCAGACGCGCTCGGAAAGCGCTTCCTCCAGCTGCCGCTCCAGCGAATACCTTTTATAAAGCGGCTGCATCGCATCGGTTGAAAGAATCAGCTTCGGCAGATCCTCCGGCTGATAAACCGAAAGATAATTCTTTATATCATGATAAATCTCTTCATCGTCTGTCACAAGCTGTTCCGCTGCGCTTTCATACAAATCCGAAAGTCTGGAAAGCCACCGCTGCGGGCCGGACAGAACACAGCTGCCGCTGGTTCGGTGCGTTCCCCCCCGAATCAGTGATTCATACGAAGTCAGAAGGCGCACCATATCCTTTTGAAGAATCGCACGATCCGCTCCCATGGCATTCGTGCGGATCAGCCAGCCGTATCTGCGGGCACCGGCAGGTTCCGGCGCAGGCTCCGGCTCCAGCTCCTTCACCAGAGAGATCAGCCGCTGCTTCTCCGCTTTGGCAAGCTTCGCAGAAGCGTTGATCTGTGTATTTCCTGTCGTCAGGAGCAGATACTTCCCATGCAGAGTCAGATTCGTCGTAACCGAAGGATATTTCGTTTTCATTGCTTCTCTGGACACCTGAACCAGAAGCTCATCTCCCTGCTGAGGCTTTGCGGAACTTCCTTTTTTGACATAGACAGGATTCCGGATATCCTCGAGCGGCAGATAGCAGACGGTGCCGGATGCTATCTCGACAAATGCAGCGCCTATATTTTTAGCAATATCCCGGATCCGGCCCACATAGATATTCCCGAGAGCGGATTTGCTCTCCTCACTGTCACAGTGAATCTCGACCGCCCTTCCGTCCTCAAGCAGGACGGAATAAATTGCGCCGCGCATTTTACAGATGATGTATTGGTTCATAAATCATAGCCTCATATCAATATAGAAGCCTTACCGACAGCATTACCAACAGTCCGTATCATAATACCATGCATATTATAATTCGAACGACAAAAGGGTATTATAATACGCTCTGTCAGAACTCGCTTCCCAGACGATAAAGGGAAATCAGATTCCTCTCGCCTGCATTCGCCCCGTCCGCCGCGGAATTCGCGTAAATCTCGCAGCGGTTGATCTCAAAAGCAAACGGGTCCCGTTCCAATCCAGTCTGCTCCAGAAACGCATCCATGACCAGCCCCGGTTTCAGGTTCTCGACACTTCCGGCTGCCAGCTTCAGAAACACCGTGCCGGAATCCACCGACCAGTCATAAATCATCGGCCGGATGTTTACTTCCTTTTCCGAATGCTTTGTCTTTTTCAGAACCGTTATGGTTTCCCAGGCAAAGTAATCTGCGAGTCCGCTCTCCCACTCCGTTTTCGGCTCATGTCCATTTCGAAAACGCAGGGTATAATCCGCAGCCGCCACCAGCGTCATAGCCTTGTTTGCTTTTCCATCCGGAATCTGCACGAATCCGGTGACCGCCATTTCCTCTGTGCCGGCCCGGTTCAATGCGTCAACTGCCGCTTTCGAGGATTCCGGCAGGGAGCGAAACTCCAGATCCATATATTCCGCGTCACTGGTCAGGCCAATGCCAAGCGGAGAAGCGAAGGACATGATCATATGCGGGTTGAAGCCTTCCGAGTACGCGACGTCCAGCCCGGCTCTCCGGATCGATTTCTGAAAATAGCGCATCACATCCAGATGTCCGATAAATTTCATGCTCCCCTTCTTAGAGAACCGGATTCTTGCCTTCAACGCAGACACCTCCTCCATAGCAGCGCGCACCGCAGCCGCCGCAGTTCTGCCGACAATTCGGGGTCACTACGCCATCCTTCGCGCGCTTCCATTCTCTTTTCAGAAACTCCTTTGTCACACCAATGCGGATAAAATCCCAGGGAAAAATCTCATCCTCCCTGCGCTCCCGCAGCGTATAAAAATCCATATCCACCCCTGTACGGGCAAATGCGTCCAGCCAGCGGTCATAATTCCAGAACTCCGTCCAGGCATCATAGAGCGCTCCATGGCGGTAGGCGTCCAGAATCACATCCGCCACCCTGCGGTCTCCTCTCGCAAACACACCCTCCAGCAGTGTGACATCTGCCTGATGCCAGTTATAGCGGATGCTTTTGTGATTCAGCATCTCCTTCACTTCGTGATTCACCGTCTTCGCAAACCCGAGATAATGATCGACCGGGTGCATGGCCGCCCACTGAAACGGCGTAAACGGCTTCGGAACAAAAAACGAGGTGCTGATGGTAATCTGACATTTGCCGTTTCGCTCCTCCTTCGGAATCGCGTAATAGCATCTGGCAATCCGATCCGCCAGATGAGCGATCTTCTGTCTGTCCTCCTCAGTCTCATAGGGAAGTCCAAGCATGAAATAAAGCTTTACCCGGTTCCAGCCCCCGTGAAACGCTTCCCCGGCGCCCTGCAAAATATCTTCTTCCGTCAGGCCCTTATTGATGACATCGCGCATCCGCTGCGAGCCGGCCTCCGGCGAAAAGGTCAGGCTGCTCTTGCGGACATCCTGCACCTTGCTCATGACATCCAGTGAAAATGCGTCAATGCGCAGGGAAGGCAGAGAAATGTTGACATTCTGAGGTCCATATTCCTCAATCAGCCAGTTCACAAGCCCCTTTAAATCACTGTAATCACTGGAGCTCAGCGAGCTCAGGGAAATCTCCTCCTGCCCCGACGCCGACAGCATCCGTCCGGCGTGCTCCTTCAGGCACTCCAGACTCCGCTCCCGCAGCGGGCGGTAAATCATTCCCGCCTGGCAGAACCGACACCCGCGGATACAGCCCCGCTGGATCTCCAGAACCACACGGTCCTGCGTGATCTGCATATAAGGAACAATCGGCTTTTCCGGATATGGCGCATGCGTCATATCCATCACAACCTGCTTTTCAATCACAGATGGAATATCCGGCTCCAAAGGCTGAAAGGACGCAATCGTACCGTCCTCTTTATAAGTCACCTCATAAAGGGAAGGCACATAGATTCCTGGAATCTTAGCCGCCTGATGCAAAAACTCCGCTCTGGAGCCGCCGCTCTTTTTGCACTCCAGATACCGGTCAAACAAGGTGTCGTAGACCGTCTCGCCCTCCCCAATGTAAAACAGATCAAAAAACGGTGCGAGAGGCTCCGGGTTGTAGGCACAGGGTCCGCCCCCGATCACCAGCGGATCCGATTCTCCCCTATCCCGGGCAAACAGAGGAATCTGTGCCAGATCCAGAATCTGCAGCACGTTCGTATAACACATCTCATATTGCAGAGTAATACCGATAAAATCAAATTCACGAATCGGGTCCTGCGATTCCAGCGCAAACAAAGGCAGATTCTGCTCGCGCATAATCTTATCAAGATCCACCCAGGGGGAATAGACACGCTCACACCACACATCTTTTCTGCTATTAAACATGCTATACAAAATGTGTGCCCCAAGATGGGACATCCCGATCTCATACACATCCGGAAAACACATCGCAAACCGAATCGCGACCTCGCTCCCCTCTCCTGTGTCCTTCATTACGGCATTTATTTCGTTTCCGATGTATCTTGCCGGTTTTTCTACCGAAAGTAAAATTTCGTCACTTAATGCTAGTTTTCGCATTATTTCTCCTTATGATTTTGTTACTATTTTACAAATAATTTTTAAATCAATGATTCGATGACAACTCGAATCCGACATTATTTAATATCAAATTTTAGAATTCATGTTTTTTATCAACTTCCATTACATAGTAGTTCCAAAAGTTTCCGTCAAAGGCAATTTCGTTATTTTTGTGGATATTATTCATGTTTGACCTCTCCTCTTGCGGTCTCCCAGGAACAAGCCACATCCATTGGCATTATATCATATAGAAAAAAAGATTTAAATACCTAAAATGCAGCTTGTTTGGAAGATAGATATATCATTTAGTCGTCAATACCATTGATCCAGCTATCAAAAGGTATACAGCACACCCAGGGCAAGGGACGATTTTCCTGATCCGGAAACACCGCAGATCCCTACTATTTTTCCAAGCGGCACATCGACATTCACGTTCTTCAGATTGTGGACACGTGCACCTCGTATTATAATTTTATCCGGCATGAAAGAATGTTCTCCTTCCTTGATTTGGTCCCAGTTGGTATATTTTTCAGTCCCGGCATATCCCACTCTCACCCGGTTCAGGCTTTACAGACTGCTTCACATCGAAAAGGACTTCCTCATTTGAAATCAGCCAGAATAACCGAAGCTATCGTTTCTGCAGCCAGTCTTGACCCTGCTTCATTCGGATGGCTTCCATCATCTGCATACAGCTTTTCCTCCGGGCTTCTTTCATAAAAGGCGGTCCCCACATCAGCAATCAGGGCATTGCCATTTGATGCCGCTGTTCGGTATGCATCCTGCAGGCCATGGTACATTCCATCATAATCCAGCCCTGACTTTTCCAGTTGTAAGCCGCCCTTCTGGTATGCCCATGTAATGTAAAAAACCGGTGCAGCACCAACCGAATGTATTTTATCACAAAGAGCAGCAGCCGTTGCCAGAAATTTTTCCTTCGTCGTCACGGGTGCTTTACTCATCTCCTGCAGCACCACATAATCCCAATGTTCTTCCGCAAGTGCTTTCAAAGTTCTCGAGCCTATCTCTGTTTTAGGATTCAACTGTTCCGAAAGCCTTGCGCCGCCGCGCGTATGATGCACAACCTCCGCTCCGGTAATCTCTGCCAGCATCTTTGGCATATTATTTGTAAATATGTAACTGTTTCCCAGCATCAGGATTCTCAATTTTTTCATTATAATCCCCTTTTCAGAGCTTGTTATTGGTTATTGGTTTCATCTGTAATCGTTCTCCTGGTAGACGCGTAGACTGTCACGCAGCTTCATCTGAAAAAATCCTTACACAGCCCCGCACGCGAAAAATTCCCCTCCTTCTTTTCAGCAAAAGTCTCAAACCCGTATCACTGTATCCAGGCAGCTGCACTCCGTTGTATACAATTCGCACCGCCGCGAATGCCGCGTTGTTCATCAGCCAGCAATATGGGCGCAAGGCTCTCAGCACACAATCATCGCACGGTTGCGGCACTTATGTCTGCATCAAACCAACATTCCGCGTGCATGGCGTTCAGCATAGAACCGTACGGTA
>JAJQHZ010000017.1 GCA_021199475.1 Lachnospiraceae bacterium | reverse complement strand
CCGAGGTAAGATCGCCGTCATCATAGCTCATATGAGCCTCACACAGAGAAAGCAGCTTGTTTATTTCCAACTCTGTATACTGCAGCCCTCTGATTGTCTCCAAAAGTTCGTCCGCTTCCTCATATAGTCCCTGTTCGATCAGCTCTTCTGCCTGCTGATAGGTCCCTCTCACCTCAGCCTCCACCTCACGGTCATTCTCCCAGGTACGATATATCCATGCAGCAAATAGTAATATAAGACAAACAAGAATGCTGCCCCAGACTAATTTCTTCTTCATGCGGATCACCTTACTTTCTATCCCGCTTTCTGCCCCTGTTTTTTCACCAAAGCGTCATTCTCTCTCATACATACCCGTTCCCCTTCTTTCTCCTGCGCTTCTCCCTTCATCCGGGTCACTCGGTCTCCCAGATTTCTTTCCTTGTTTATCCGGCTCGTTCCCCTGTTCGCTGAGCAGATAAATTGCATTTCCCGCTTTTTGATAATTTCCAATGAAATCCAACACGTTCAAATACTGCTTCTTTCTGCATTTTCGCAGGCCGCGGCCGAGCTGCTGCAAAAACACGACCGGAGATTCTGTCGGACGTAAGAACATTACCATATCAATTTCAGGGATATCGACTCCCTCATTAAACATGTCTACTGAAAAAACAACGCGAAGCTGTCTTTCTCTTATTTTTTTCACAGCCTCTCGTCTATCCATCGAATATTCACCGACCGCGTTGCTATACACTGCCGCGGAAGGAATCCCACGTTCTGAGAAATCCTTTGCCATCGCTTCCGCATGCAGTCTGGAACAGCAAAATCCTAATGCTCTCCGGGAATGATATTTCCTGTAATACTGGTAAATCAATTGATAACGCGCTTTGTTATTCAGATAAATATTTTCCAGCTCCGCTTCCACATAATGTCCCCGCACCGGGCGAAGACCATTGTAGTTCGTCTCATCATAAATACCATAATAATGAAACGGAACCAGCACACCTCTATTTACCGCATTTTTCAACGATAATTCATACGGAACGTTATAATCACACAGTTCATAAATATCCCGTCCATCCATCCGGTCTGGGGTTGCGGTCAGGCCCAGCAGAAACTGCGGGTGAAAATAATTTATGATCCTCTTGTAGCAATCGTTTGCTGCGTGGTGGAATTCATCAATAATCAGGTAGTCGAAGTAATCCGGCGCAAAATAGTTTTCATTCAGATATTGCGAGCGGCCGAGCGTCGCGACTGAAGCAAAAATAACTGGTTTATCTGTATCTTTGCAGTCTCCGTTAAAGAAACCATAATCATCCGATTGGCGTACATTCTGAAAGGACTGCGCCGCCTGCGACAGAATTTCCTGTCTGTGAGCCACAAACAATATATGCTGATACGGCTTGGAATCAAACGCCGCCAGATAAGTCTTTCCGACGCCAGTAGCTACATGAATCAGCGCTTTTTGGGCACCCTCCGCACGACTGGCTTTTAAAGCATATAAAGCTTCAATCTGCGCTCCTCTGGGTCGGAAAACAGAGGAAATAATACCGACACCAGAATTGGGATCCTGACCGGGATCATGCTCTTGATCGTTATCATTATCACGATGATTTTCCTCTTCTTCATATCGCTCCAGGTCCCTGGCAACAGCAGGACGTCTCCAGGAACGTGCGTACCTTTTCAATTCCTCATCATCAATAATAATCGAATGATGATAAAACAGATCTTCAAATGTGGTGTAAAATTTATGAAATCCGGCTTCATTCTCCTCACTGCTGAATCTGTAATTCCACTCGATTCCGGAAGTCAGTGCGCTCCTTGACAGATTCGATGAGCCAATATAAATTTCGTTCTGCCTTTTCCCGTGGAAGATATACGCTTTCGGATGAAAGGATCGCTTTTCATCATTATAAAAGCGAAGATCAATCTGATCTCCCAGCTCACCTTTTAACAGATACAACGCCGCCGGCTGTGTAATTCCAAGATAATTCCCCGTGAGGACACGTATCTTCGCACCACGCTTAAGGGCGCTCTCCAGATCCCGCACGATCATCCTCACGCCTGATTCCATCAGAAAAGAAACAATAATATCAATCTGCTCGGCCTGTGCAATACTGATCTTAAGCTGATAATACAAAAAACGCTCGGCATAGCGGTCACCCGTTATAACATCCGTGCGGTCAATTTGAATGGAATCAGCAAATAAAGGCTCTGTACCATCAGCATTCCAGGCTGCTTCATTGCCAACACTAGTCCCGGCACTTTCAATATCAGCCGATTCTCCCGATATTATTTTTTCTGCAAAATCAGGTTCAGCCATTTTTCCTCTCCTCTGCCCGGACGAATATCTGAAGTAATCCACATTCTGCAAATGCTAAACACATCCAATTCTTTCATCAGTTTATCTATCCGCTGTTCATTCATATCGGTAAAATACCGTCCGTTTCTCATGCCTTCATATAAGCCATATTTAAACGAAGCATACACGATTCCCTCTGGTTTTAATGCCTCACACATTTTTATAAAGACTGATTTCAACTCATCCATCGAAAGATGCAGAATCGAGGAACACGCCCATATTCCATCATAGCATTCCTTACAATCTAAATCCTGAAAAAGCATCTGCTTTACCGGAATACCAGTGTATTCTGATGCCGCCCGGCAGAGCTCCGCGGAACCATCAACAGCGGTAACCTGATAACCGTGTTCCTGGAAATACTTTGTATCCCGTCCAGCACCGCAGCCAAAATCAAGAATCGATGCCCGGAGCGGAAGACACTTAAGGAAAACATTCTGCGTTTCACAGAACTCCAAAGTCTGAGTGGAGGAAGTAAAAGCATCGGCGTTTTTATCGTAATATTCGAGTGTTTGATCGGTAGTCGTACTATTCATCTGGCGTTCCTCTCCTCAAATCATCATCCAAAGCTTCCCTGGAATGATATATCTCTTATCCATTATCCAATAATCGAAGATTCAGCAGAAAACATATATTGTAGTATAAGACAAGTTTCATCACAATTCAACAAATTTTGTATCAAAGTTTTTCAATTTTCGTTCATTATTTTATTTTCTCATCTATCATCGATACTGGCATTTTAACGTTCCATATCTTCTGCAGTAAAGTTGCTCTAAAATATCTTTTCTTGTCTCGCTCTTCATCATATAGTCTATAATTCATTTTTTGTAGTGCTTCATCTCCCCAAACAGTCCCCAGTCACTATGCCCCGTTTTACGCCCTTTTGCGTCATAGTGCTTCCAGTCGCTGACTGCGCCCGGATCGCTTCTGCCACGATTGCCTCATCAATCTCTCTTCTCTGAGCATCATTCATTCCCATTGTTTTTCCCTTTCTCTGTTTGGTGGCAGATGTCTACGTCTATATATGAAAACAAGACTTCTGCCACAATATACGTTGTCGCAAAAGTCTTGTTTTTAATTCATCCCGTGCAGAAGAACGGTTCTGCATGATAGTCGGTGCGAAAGCCTGTCGGCCAACTACTCCCTTTTGTTGAATCAAATTATAATCCTTTGTTAAAAAAATGTCAATATCTATTTTTCTAAAATATTCAGGTCAAATATCTATGCGTTAAATATCTGCTTGCTATGTCGATTCTGCTCTTTCGCCTTTTCTCTCTCGATTTTCCGTATCTCCTCCACCATCGCCCCGCGCAGCGTTTTGCGCTGGCAAAATTCAAATGGATATCCGGCAGAAGGAAGAAAAATGTGTAAAATATGTCAAATATTTTCAGAAAAACGTGTGTTTCCGTTCTTGAATGCAGTGAAAAATGTGTTATACTTTTAAAAGAAACCCTCGTTTCCGTCTTTCAGAGAGGATGGTGATTTATTTGAAACGAAATGCAATTCAAGACCTGATCAACTGGAAATCCAGCGAAGAACGCAAGCCAATGGTACTTAAAGGTGCTCGTCAGGTCGGTAAAACATGGCCGGCATTGACAACAGTGCAATCCTTCTGAAAAAAGACTACCAGTTCAAGGGGCCGCTAACTGAAAATTATATTCTGCAGCAGCTTCTCGGACAGTTCGAGGTAGACCCCCGATACTTTTCTGACAAAAACAGTGAAATTGATTTTGTTCTTCAATATGGCACAGAAATCATCCTGGTTGAAGCCAAAAGCGGGGCTGATAAATCCGCACCATCTTTTAAAAGATACGTTGCTGATCATCATCCCGAGTATGCGCTGCGCTTTTCAAAACGTGGCTACCGGAAAGACGGAGATATTACGAATCTTCCGCTCTACCTTGCGCGAAAAACAAGGGAACTGCTTTGATGGAAGCTGCCCCGCCTGATGGAAATACGCTCAATCGAGCAGGAGGCCGCTTGTCGACTCCTGCTCGTTCGCGCCGGTCGGGTGCGGCTTCAGCCGCAAAACTCAATGCCCGGCCGTTTGCATCAAGCAAAAAGGCGCCGTAAAATACCATGCAGGTATCTGCATATCTTCCGTTTTCTGTATCCTCTTTGTCTAGAAATATTGATATTAGCCATTTTTTTGCAATTTTTACTAAAAATGTTCTTGCCTAATCAACTCATTTCGCATATAATAAAAGCACAAGAAGCAAAGCTTCTTGTCTTCGTTAAATGATGACGAGTGACGGTTCTGACTCGTCGGTAAAATAAAAACTGACCGAGCGAAGATGATGTGTGACGGTTCTGACACATCGGTAAAATAAAAATTGACCGGGCGAAGAATAATCCGGCGGGGTTGGATTAAACATCCATCCCCGTTTTTTATGTGAGGTATTCAAAATGGATTTTGATTCTGGTTTATACCTTTTATCATCCAAATTTATAAAGGACTACCCGGCCTCCACATACCCTGAACTTATGCATAAACAAGGGCGTCCATACACCTGCTTACTCATAGATACACATGAGGATTATTTTATCTGCATTCCTTTTCGTTCAGATATCCGACATAAGAATTCATTTCTTTTCGCCGGAACGAAACGTTCAAGGAGAACAAGTTCTGGGTTGGATTACTCAAAAATTGTAATTATCAAAGATTCCGAATATATTGACTCATCTACCTCAGTCGTCATAGACCAGGATGAATACAACGAAATGATTAAAAATCTTCCAACCATTGTTCTGGAAGCTAACGATTATGTAAATACATACATCAATCACGTTACTGGTAAAGCGCCAATTCATCCAAGAGAGTTTTCCCGGAAATATCAATTTTCAACATTACCATATTTTCACGATGTCATGAAAATATAAAAGCCGCAACAATGCGTTTACTCAAAAATTCGCATATTCATCCCAGTCCCGGACACCGTCTCACCACCGTATGCGTCATAAATGTCCATACTCGCTTTGCGAATACAAAGACTTATCAGGTATAGCCGCTGATTCGAACAAATATTCGAAAAGCGGCTATACTTTTTGGAAAGGATGTGGTATACTTTCGAAAGTATTTAGCAGGATAGGTTACGGAGGAGGTGGCTTTTGTGCAATCGGAACAAAAACTCTTCAAGCTTCACAGTGAATACCAGCCCACCGGCGACCAGCCGCAGGCGATCAGAGAACTGGTCCAGGGTTTCAAAGAAGGCAACCAATTCGAGACTTTGCTGGGTGTGACGGGCTCGGGGAAGACGTTTACGATGGCGAATGTGATCGAGCAGCTGCAGAAGCCGACTTTGGTCATTGCGCACAATAAGACGCTCGCGGCCCAGCTGTATTCAGAGTTCAAGGAGTTTTTCCCTGAAAACGCGGTTGAGTACTTTGTGAGCTATTATGATTATTATCAGCCGGAGGCGTATGTGCCGTCTTCGGATACGTATATTGCGAAGGATTCCGCGATTAATGATGAGATTGATCAGCTGCGCCTGTCCGCGACGGCCTCTCTGGTGGAGCGGCGGGATGTCATCATCGTGGCGAGTGTTTCCTGTATCTACGGCCTGGGCAGCCCGGCGGATTATAAGGATCTGGTGCTCTATCTGCGTCAGGGACAGGAGCGGGACCGGGATGAGATTCTCCGGAAGCTGACGGATATTCAATATGACCGCAATGAGATGGATTTTCACCGCGGTACGTTCCGGGTGCATGGAGACGTGCTGGATATTTTCCCGGCGAATGCGGATGATTACGCGTACCGGGTGGAGTTTTTTGGAGATGAGATTGACCGGATTACGGAGATAGATGTACTGACCAGCGAGGTGAAAAAGGGTCTGGATTTTATCGCCGTGTTCCCGGCCTCGCACTACGTCGTGCCGATGGAAAAGATTCTGCGGGCGGCGGACGCGATTGAGGAGGAGCTGAAGGAGCGGGTTGCGTATTTCAAGAGTGAGGACAAGCTGATTGAGGCGCAGCGGATTGCGGAGCGGACGAACTTTGATGTGGAAATGCTGCGCGAGACGGGCTTCTGTTCCGGCGTCGAGAATTATTCGCGGCACCTGGCGGGACTTCCGGCCGGAGCGACGCCGCACACGCTGATGGATTATTTCGGGGATGATTTTCTGATGATCATCGATGAGTCGCACAAGACGGTGCCGCAGATTCGCGCGATGTTCGTGGGCGATCAGTCGAGGAAGACGACGCTGGTGGATTACGGCTTCCGGCTGCCCTCGGCAAAGGACAACCGCCCCCTGAATTTTGAGGAATTTGAGAGTAAGATTGACCAGCTGATGTTCGTATCGGCGACGCCGGGCGAGTATGAGGCAGAGCATGAGCTGCTGCGCACGGAGCAGATTATCCGGCCCACCGGACTTCTGGATCCACGTGTGGAGGTGCGCCCGGTCGAGGGACAGATCGACGACCTGATTGGCGAAATCAATAAGGAAACGGCGTCCGGCAATAAGGTGCTGGTGACGACGCTGACGAAGCGGATGGCGGAGGACCTGACGGACTATATGAAGGAGGTCGGCATCCGGGTCCGCTATCTGCACTCGGATATTGACACACTGGAGCGGACGGAGATTATCCGCGATATGCGGCTGGATGTGTTTGACGTTCTGGTCGGGATCAACCTCCTGCGAGAGGGGCTGGATATCCCGGAGATTTCTCTGGTAGCGATTCTCGACGCGGACAAGGAAGGCTTCCTGCGCTCGTCGGTTTCTCTGATCCAGACCATTGGCCGCGCCGCGCGAAACGCACAAGGGCGTGTCATCATGTATGCGGACGTCGTGACGGATTCCATGCGCATCGCGATGGACGAAACTGAGCGGCGGCGCGAGCTGCAGCAGAAATACAATGAAGAGCACGGCATCACGCCGCAGACCATCAAAAAGGCGGTCCGCGATCTGATCAGCATTTCCAAAGAGCTGGCAAAGCAGGAAGTGCAGATGGAGAAGGATCCGGAGTCGATGAACCGCGAGGAGCTGGAGAAGCTGATTGCCGAGGTGCAGAAGAAAATGAAAAAGGCGGCTTCCGAGCTGGATTTCGAGTCGGCCGCCGAGCTGCGTGATAAGATGATCCTGCTCAAGAAGCATCTGCAGGAGATTGAAGAATAGAGGAAAAAGGGAGACACTCGCAAAAATGGAGACACGATACTCTGACGGCACAGAAACAGAATTTAACAGCCAAACGGACAAATACGGCATTTCCAGCCAAAATGCCGAGACGAATGCATACGAAAAAATGAAGGATAAAACGGAGAATCGAACCGTTCATGAAATCGACCGCAAACAGTTCATCCGCATCCGCGGCGCGAATGAGCACAATCTGAAAAACATCAGTCTTGACATCCCGCGGAACAAGTTTGTTGTACTGACGGGTCTGTCGGGCTCGGGCAAGTCTTCCCTTGCCTTCGATACCATCTATGCAGAGGGACAGCGGCGCTATATGGAGTCCTTATCCTCCTACGCGCGCCAATTCCTGGGGCAGATGGAAAAGCCGGATGTGGAGAGCATTGAGGGCCTGCCGCCCGCGATTTCCATTGATCAGAAAACGACAAACCGGAACCCGCGCTCTACCGTCGGCACAGTGACCGAGATTTATGATTATTTCCGGCTGCTCTATGCGCGCATCGGTATCCCTCACTGCCCGAAATGCGGGCGCGAGATCAAAAAGCAGAGCGTAGACCAGATGGTTGACCAGATCATGGCGCTGCCGGAGCGGACACGCATCCAGCTGCTGGCACCGGTCGTGCGCGGGCGCAAGGGTGAGCATGTGAAGCTGCTCGATCAGGCCAGACGCAGCGGCTACGTGCGTGTGAGGATTGACGGGAATCTGTACGATCTGTCAGAAGAAATCAAGCTGGAAAAAAACATCAAGCACAACATTGAGATCGTCGTGGACCGCCTGATTGTAAAGCCTGGAATCGAGAAGCGTCTGGCAGACTCGATGGAGACCGTGCTGCAGCTCGCGGACGGGCTGGGATATGTAGACACCGGCGATGGGGAGATGATCACCTTCAGTCAGAGCTTTTCCTGCCCGGACTGCGGCATCAGCATTGATGAAATTGAGCCGCGCAGCTTTTCCTTCAACAACCCGTTCGGCGCCTGCCCGGAGTGCACGGGACTGGGCTATAAGATGGAATTTGACATTGATCTGATGATTCCAGACAAGTCTCTGAGTATTCTGGACGGTGCCATCGTGGTGACCGGCTGGCAGTCCTGCACGGATTCCGGCAGCTTCACGCGCGCGATTTTAAATGCGCTGGCAAAGGAATACCAGTTCGACCTGGCCACTCCGTTCGAGCAGCTGACCCCGGAGATCCAGCATATGCTGATTTACGGCACCGATGGGCGGTCGGTCAAGGTCCATTACAAGGGACAGCGGGGCGTCGGCGTCTATGACGTCGCGTTTGACGGTCTGATCCGGAATGTAGAGCAGCGCTATCGCGAGACCTCCTCCGACTATACCAAGCAGGAGTACGAAAGCTTCATGCGCATCACCCCATGCAAGGCCTGCCGCGGACAGAGGCTGAAGCCTTCGGCTCTGGCCGTGACGGTTGGAGGGAAAAATATCCATGAGATTACCTCGATGTCCATCGGGGATCTGCAGAAATTTCTGGCGAATCTGGAGCTCACGCAGCAGCAGCAGCTGATCGGCGCACAGATTTTAAAGGAAATCCGCGCGCGGATCGGTTTTCTGGTAGACGTAGGCCTGGATTACCTGAGTCTGTCCCGCGCGACCGGCACCCTTTCCGGCGGCGAGGCACAGCGCATCCGTCTGGCGACGCAGATTGGCTCCGGTCTGGTGGGCGTCGCATACATTCTGGACGAGCCGAGCATCGGCTTGCATCAGCGCGACAACGACAAGCTGCTGCGCACGCTGAACAATCTGAAGGATCTCGGAAATACTCTGATTGTGGTCGAGCATGATGAGGAAACCATGCTTGCGGCAGACTATATCGTTGACATCGGTCCGGGGGCGGGCGAGCATGGCGGCGAGGTCGTGGCTACAGGAACCGCAGAAGATCTGAAAAACTGTCCGGAATCCATCACCGGCGCTTATCTGAGCCACCGGCTGTTCATTCCGGTGCCGGAAACACGAAAAGCGCCGACCGGCTGGCTGGAAATCCGCGGTGCGCAGGAAAACAATCTGAAAAACATCAATGTGAAAATTCCGCTCGGCGTGATGACCTGCGTGACCGGCGTATCCGGCTCCGGCAAAAGCTCCCTGATCAATGAGATCCTTTACAAGCGGCTGGCAAAGGATCTGAACCGTGCGCGGACCATTCCCGGAAAGCACCGGGCTATCACCGGCATTGGGCAGCTCGATAAGGTGATTGCCATCGACCAGTCCCCGATCGGGCGCACCCCGCGCTCGAATCCGGCGACCTACACGGGGGTCTTTGACATGATCCGCGATCTCTTTGCCTCCACTGCTGATGCGAAGGCGCGCGGCTACAAAAAAGGACGTTTCAGCTTCAATATCAAGGGCGGACGGTGCGAGGCCTGTGCCGGAGACGGCATTCTCAAAATCGAGATGCATTTTCTCCCTGACGTCTACGTGCCCTGCGAGGTTTGCCATGGCAAGCGCTACAACCGGGAAACGCTCGATGTAAAATACAAGGGAAAATCCATCTATGATGTTCTGGACATGACCGTTGAGGAGGCGCTGAAATTCTTTGAGCATCTGCCCCTGATCCGGCGGAAAATCGAGACGCTCAACGATGTCGGCCTGTCGTATATCAAGCTCGGGCAGCCGTCTACGACCCTGTCCGGCGGTGAGGCGCAGCGTATCAAGATCGCGACCGAGCTCTCCCGGCGCAGCACCGGCAAGACCGTCTACATCCTGGACGAGCCGACGACCGGCCTGCATTTCGCGGACGTCCACAAGCTCGTGAACATCCTGCGCCGCCTGACGGAAGGCGGCAACACGGTCATCGTCATTGAACACAACCTCGATGTCATCAAGACTGCGGATTATATCATTGATCTGGGACCGGAAGGCGGCGACCGCGGCGGTACGGTCATCGCAGAAGGCACGCCCGAGGAGGTTGCAAAGAACCCGGTCTCCTACACAGGGCGCTACATCGCAAACTATCTGAAATAAAAGAAAAATTTGCATGAAGAACGAAAAAACCTGACTCGCGTCAGGTTTTTTCAGGAAAGAGAAAAATTTGGGTTGAAAAATGTTTTGCCCTGTCCGGGTTGGCTGCCCTTTCAGGTAGATGTTTGAGGGAGTACCTGGCAGTACTACGTGCTGCCAGGTGTGAGTTATGAAATATATTAGCTCTTCGCTAATACTCTTACAATATAAATCGAAAATGTGTTTAAAGTATGACTGGTTTCTAAAAAAAGCTGAAAGTTCATTAAGAATTTTATCAACCGTATAGAGCAATTGCAACTTTCTGCAAACGAGATTTCACCCTTTTTCGTAAAAATTTCTATTGCATGATCGGAAAAAAACAGCTATTGTATATCAAAAGCTATCGAAAATCAGAAAGGAGACATGTTTATGTTAAAAGGTATACCACCGATTTTATCCCCCGAATTACTGAAGGTTCTCTGCGAGATGGGACACACCGACGAACTGACGATTGGAGACGGCAATTTCCCGGGTCACTCGTTCGATACGCAGGTGATCCGCATGGATGGACACGGCGTTCCGGAAATCCTTGACGCGATTCTTCATGTATTTCCGCTCGACACCTACCCGGACGAGAATGGGATCATGGTTCCGCCCTGTACACTCATGGCCGTAGAGCCGGGCGACGACGCGAAGACCCCCATCTGGGACACCTACAAGGAAATCGTAGCGAAGTATGATGCGCGCGACGCAGCCTGCTTCGAAGAAATCAACAAATGGGATTTCTATAAAAAGACACGCGCGAAATCCAGAGTCGTCATTATGACCGGCGAGACCGCGATCTACGCGAATCTTATTCTGCGCAAGGGCGTTGTACTGAATTAATTAGTAATCTGTATCGAAAAGCACATCAAATTTGAAAAAGCCCTGGCTGAATTCCATTTTTCAGTCTGGGCTTTTTCCATATCACGCAATATTATCACTGAACGCTTTCATGATAAACAGCATTTGATTTCCCGTAAACAGCATCATGGGAAGAAAATCGCTTTCCATAACACTCCAGAATCTGTCAATTCTGCCGTTGCATTATTTCTTATAGAACGGTCCGAAGTTCTTGCATGCGCGATAGTCAGCGCTCTCCTTGTCCATGCCAAATGCGTTCCATGCCGCCGGACGGAAGATTTTCTCTTCCGGTACGTTGTGCATGCAAACCGGAATGCGGAGCATGGAGCACATCGTAATCAGATCCGCGCCGATATGGCCGTAGCTGATTGCGCCGTGGTTTGCGCCCCAGTTGTTCATCACATCATACGCGCTCTTGAACGGGGAACCCTCCTTGCCATCGCATCTCGGAGTGAACCAGGTGCACGGCCATGTATAGTCGGTTCTCTTCCAGATTTTGTCAGAAACCTCGTCCGGAAGGTTGACCGTCCAGCCTTCTGCGATCTGGAGCACCGGACCTAAGCCCTTGACAAGATTCAGACGGATCATGGTCGCCGGCATCTCTGCTCTGGTGAGGAAGCGGGAAGAATATCCGCCGCCGCGGAAGTATCCATTGTCCGCTGCATTCCAGGTGGTCGCCTTCAGGCACGCCTGTACATCCTCATCCGTCATGTCATACCACGGCTTGATTACGCCGTTTCCATTCTCATCCTTCACCTCGCCGCAGGCATCCAGACAGCACGCACCAGAGTTGATCAGATGGATAAAGCCATCCGCTTCCTTTGCCTTGCCGGTACTCTCATAGCCGGTCGCACGCTTGCATGCGTCTGCGCTCCAGTAGGTGCGGACATCCGCGAACATCTGTGCACGGTTCGTCAGCAGCTTCATGAACAGCATACCAAGGCCGTTCAGCGCATCGTTTTCCGTCGCAAGCACATACGTCTCACGCGGTCCGTTCCAGTCGAAGGAGGTGTTCAGCATCGCCTCCGGGAAATCGCAGTTCGGATAGAAGTCTGTCCACTGTCTCTGTCCCTGGAAACCGCCGACGATCGCATTGTGGCCAACAGCCTCTTCCTCGCAGCCCTCCGGAAGCTTCGGATTGCCATTGTAAAGATCCTTGATGATGCACATCATCTTCACAACAAACTCCCAGTCCTTCTCCTTCTGCTCCGGAGATTTCTGGATGAATTCCGGATTCTTGTCGAAGCCTTCCGGACAGTTCTCCTTCGTCCACTTCAAAGCCTTCTGGTATTCTTCCTCATCGTAGATATTCTCAGACATCCGGCGGATGATCTCAACCTCGTCAATCGACTCCACACGCATTCCCAGATAGGACTCAATGAAATCCTGATCCATAATGGAACCGCCGATACCCATCGTCACAGAGCCAATCTGCAGATAGGATTTACCGCGCATCGTAGCCACAGCAACTGCCGCGCGCCCAAAACGGAGCAGCTTCTCTTCTACGTCTGCAGGAATGGAGGTATCGTCCGCCTCGCAAACCTCATGTCCGTAAATGCCAAATGCCGGAAGCCCCTTCTGTGCATGAGTCGCCAGAACCGATGCCAGATACACCGCGCCCGGTCTCTCTGTGCCGTTGAAGCCCCATACCGCCTTAATCGTGTTCCGGTCCATATCCATCGTCTCAGAGCCATAGCACCAACACGGAGTCACAGTAAGCGTAATCGCCACGCCTTCTTTCTCAAACTTCGCCTGGCAGGCAGCAGCCTCCGCCACACGGCCGATCGTCGTATCCGCGATCACGACCTTCACCGGCTCGCCGTTCGAATACTTCAGATTCTCCTCAAACAGCTTCGCGGCAGACTTCGCCATGTTCATCGTCTGCTCTTCCAGAGACTCGCGCACCTTAAGCACGCCGCGGCGTCCATCAATCGTCGGGCGAATACCGATTACCGGGTAATCGCCAATCAATCTGCTTTTTGCCATTTTCATTTACCTCCTGAAAATATAGTCTGTACATTTCTGCCAACAGCTTTTTAAAACGCTCAATTGCTCTGAATATTATACTATATTTCCTCCCCGAAATGCAGGTAAAAATTGTTAGAATATGGTCAAATTTTTACTCATTTCCCCATATATATCTGTACCGGTACAGCGAAACGAACGCCTGCAGGGTACCTGTTTTAAAAAAACTAAAATACGAACGCGCCAATCGCAAAACGACTGGCGCGTCTTTTTCCTTATTAATAAACATATACCGTGGTGCCCAGCGGAATGTTGTCATAAATCCACTTTGCGTCCGACAGGGAGAGACGTACACAGCCATGGGAAGCATTCGTGCCCAGACCGCTCTCCTGCACCTGCGTCATACTGCCCGGCTGATAAAGAATCGAGTGGAACAGATAATTCCCATAAAACTGCGTGTAATACCAGCAGGTATAGGAAGAGCCAAAGCAGAGGCCTTTTGACAGAACCGTAAAGGTTCCTTTCACCGTCGGAGAGGAATATGCACCGGATGCACAGGTCATATATTTCTTCAATGTCCATGCACCGTTCGATTTCTTAAAGATGCCGACCCGGTTCGTCGTACAGTTTACGAGAATCAGATAGCTCGTGGAGCTGGTCTTATTCTTCGCCTTGGAAATCATGGCTCCCGCACTCGAATCCACGACGGAAGTCCTTCTGCCCTTGCTGTTCACATATCCAAATCCTTTGGAAGTAGAACCTGCAATGCAATTTGTCTTTAATACACCATTGCTGTTAAAGTAATAATAATAGCTGCCGATTTTCACCCAGGTGCTTTTCTTCATCCTGCCGTTGGATTTAGAAAAATAGCGTTTGTAGCCATTGACCTTCTTCCAGCCGGTCTGCATGACTCCCTTAGTGTTAAAATAATACTTGTACTTGCCGATCTGCTGAAATCCGGTGAGCGCCGCTCCCGGAAGCTCTTCGTCCGTGGCGGACCTGAAATAATACTTATTGCCATTGATGGTCACCCAGCCGGTGCGCATCGTCCCCTCTTTGCGGAGATAATACCAGTAACCGTCAATCTGATTCAGTCCGGTCAGAGCCGCTCCCGTCGGCACTGCCGATGAGGTACCCGGGTTAAAATAATAAATATCCTCACCTACGGTCCGCCAGCCAGTCTGCATCACACCATTCAGATAATAATAAATGTATCCGCTCGCGTCAGTGACAATCCCGTTTTGCGTCACGGAAGTGCTCGTTGTCGTCTCCGCTGCCAGAGCAGTCATACTGCCGGAACCAATCATCAGACCGGTCAGCATCCATACGGTAAAAAATAAAATCAGTTTTTTTCTCATAATTGCTTACTTCCCCTTCTTTCCCCTTTCATCTCCGAGCCATTGCCGTCAGGCAATTTCTAATGGCGAGGCTCTCCTGAATTGTCCGTGATTTGCGAAGCGAATCATGGACGCAGGCCGAGCCATTGCCGTCAGGCAATTTCTATTGCGAGGCTCTCCTTATTTGCGTTTTAAAACAACGCAGCTATCTTACCATATTTATCCGTCCAATGTCTACCTTTTAGAAAAATTTTCATTTTTTCTTAAAAATTGAAAAAAAGCCGCCTGAACGCTTCCGGTTCGGGAAAACCTTCTTCGCTCATGCGGCTGTGCTTGCATTCAACACAGAAATATGCAGACATACATCGCCATATGGCATCTGTCGCCTTTACTGTTCAGATCTTTGCTACTTAAACCTTTACTGTTTGGACCTTTGCTGTTCGGGCCTTTGCTGTTAAACCTTTTGCTGTTCAGGCTTTTGCTGTTCAGACCTTTGCTGTTCAGGCCTTCCCATCCTGCAAAACCTGCTGCAGGATCTCCTGCCCGTATCTGGCGAGCGCGTCATCTGCCTCCCCGGTACCTCCGCTGACCGCCAGACCGCCGATGATCCGGCCGCCGATTTTCAGCGGCACACCGCCGCCCAGGATCGCGATCTTCCCATTGTCCATTTTATCCAGGCCATAGAAGGTT
This sequence comes from Lachnospiraceae bacterium, assembly GCA_021199475.1. GTDB lineage: Bacteria > Bacillota > Clostridia > Lachnospirales > Lachnospiraceae > Choladousia. Next base: position 11,052 of record JAJQHZ010000017.1, on the reverse strand, counting down.
TCGCCCGGCATACAGAGCTTCGAGAGCTCCATGGTGGACATTTTGACCGCAACTGCAGTGTAGGCTTTTTTCACGGCAACATCGAAGCTCACGAGAAAGGCGCCGTCCATCACATGCACGAGAATCGGATTGCCCTCCGGCGTGCAGACTGCAATGACGGATTGCTGATTCCGGCGCGCAGACTCCTGCTCAATCGCCTCGGTCAGGCGCTTCGCCTCCTCCAGAGTGATTTTCCGATCCGGCACCAGCTGCCGGATCACTTCCCGGACGGTCGCTCCGATCATGTCCTGCGTGATGTTTGTTTCTGCATACTTATCCATATCCCGGCCTCCTCAGAATGACCAGAGCTTCGTGTAGATTTTCACGATATCCTCTTTCGTCGGCACTCTCGGGTTCGTAGCCGTACAGGTATCCTTGAGCGCGTTTTCCGCCATCGTATCAATCGCCGCAAAATACGCGTCCGGCGGAATGGAACCGATTTCCTGTATGGTCAGCGGAATGTTCATTTCCTTCTGCATGAACTGAATCCAGTTCACAAGGGACCGAACCGTCATGACTTTATTGTAATTGCTCAGGCCCAGAATGTGCGCGATGTTCGAATAGCGCTTCACCGCCGGAAGATATTCCTTCTGGCTCCTGCTGTGCTTGTTAATGTCCGAATTGAACTCTACGATGTGCGGCAGAAGCATCGCATTCGCGCGTCCGTGCGGGATATGGAACACGGCTCCGAGCTGATGCGCCATACTGTGCGTGATGCCAAGGCCTGCCGTATTGAAGGATAGCCCCGCAAGGCAGGACGCTACGTGCATTTTATTCCGCGCGTGCATATCATTGCCATCCAGGTAGGCGCGAAGCAGGAATACGCCGCAGATTTCAATGGACTTCTCCGCCAGGGCGGAAGAAAATTCATTGTGCTTCGTGCTGACATAGGATTCCAGCGCGTGCGTAAATACGTCCATACCCGTGTCTGCCGTGACTGCAGGCGGGACGCTTTTCACCAGCTCCGCATCCAGAATCGCCTCGTCAGCGGTCAGCTCGTCGGATACGAGCGGGTACTTTACTTTTGCTTTTGTATCATTTACAACTGCAAACGATGTAACCTCGGATCCGGTGCCACTCGTCGTCGGGATTGCAATCAGGCCGATTTTCCCATAAGGATTGATCTGCAGAGCAAACTGGCGAATCGCCTTTGCGGAATCAATCGCGGAACCGCCGCCAACCGCTACGATGGCTTCTGGCTGCACCTGTAGAAGCTTCGTCACGCCATTTGTGATTTTATCAATCGGCGCGTCCGGCACCACATCGTAGAAAAGATCGTATGCAATGCTCCCTTTTTCGAGAGGTGCTGTGATCAGATCAATCATTTTGCTCTGAACCACGATCGGGTCACAGATAATCAGGACTCGCTTATATGGAATCTGGCTGAGTCGATCCAGTGAATGATCTCCAAAATGTATGACTGTTTTAATTCCAAATGAATCCATAGTTTCCCCCATCACCAAAACATCTGGTCGCAGCCCGGATAAATGCATCTTACCTGGTTGCGGTCAAAATGCCTCATCCATTCATCGGACGGCCGTTCATCCGTCACGACAATATCCACATCCTGCATACCGCTGACGACCGAAAACGCGTCACGGTCAAATTTTGAACTGTCCGCTACCAGAATTCTGGTCTTTCCGGACGAAAGCATCTTCTTTTTAATACCGGCCAGTGCGTCCTTCGACTCCATAAAGCCTCGCTCCAGACTGATGGCCTTGCATGAGAACAGCACCTTGTCCGCATAATGCGAACGGATAGAGTCCGCCGCGTCCGGTCCCAGAAAGGTCAGATAGCGCTCGTCCATCACACCGCCCGTCGATATAATTTCCCAGTCCTGCGTGTCGGCCAGCGCGAGTAACACCTCCACGGAATTCGTGATTACGGTCAGACGCCGTTTCGTTTCTTTCAGCGCCTTTGCGACAAATACCGCCGTACTGCTCGCGTCCAGGATGATATGTTCTCCATCCTCCACAAGCGATGCCGCAATTTCGGCGATCTCCTGTTTTCCCTGCACATTCTGATTCTTTCGAATATTGAACGGCATATCAATGCTCATGTTGTCATTAAAGACGGCCCCGCCATAGCTTTTGGTAGCGTAGCCCTCTTTTTCCAGCTTGTCAAGATCCCGCCGGATGGTTTCTTCTGAAACGTTGTAATGCTGGCTGAGCTCCGACACCACAACCCGTTTTTCTATTTGCAGCTTTTCAAGGATTTCGTTTCGTCTTTCCAGTGCGAGCATACTTGTTCCTCCCTTCCAGCTGTCACACCATTTTACAATATTTTTTCAATCATCCTGCGATCCGGATGGGCAATAACAGAGGAATCCAGATACATTCCTTTTTCTGCCACAAGCTGCTTCGCCCGCTCAATGGATGCCTCTACCGCTGACACCTCTCCGGTGATCAGCATGTAGGATTTTCCACACATGCCCTTTGCAATGCGAAGCTCAATCAGCTCCACAATCGCAGTTTTTGCCGCCTGATCAGCCGCCTCGATGATGGATGCCGCATCGTAGGTCTCCAGAATCCCGAGGGCACTGATATCCTCCACCTGCGAGGTCCCATAAATCGCCGGGAAAATGGACTCATGCGGATTGCCCAGCACGAAGCTGTCAATGCATTTGTCCTCATACGTCACGACTGCCGTGTCGACCGCTGCCTTGACCGCGCTCAGATCCCCGGTAATGATGGCTATGTATTTTCCAGGACATACGGTCTGCGCCTCAATCAGCTCCACTTCGGCCGTTTTAACCATAGCGTCCGCCGCCGTGATACCGGTGGCAGTCGTCTTAAATTCTATCATTCCAATTGCTTTGCTCATCGCTATGCACGTCCTTTCGCTATCACTATATGGCGATCCGTCACTTCTGTCACCTTACCGCTGATCGTCGCGTGGATTCCAACACTCAATCCCTGAGCCGGCTGCGCAATCATCTGTCCGCGCACCACCTCATCGCCGGCCTTCACAATTGCTTTCGCCGGCGCACCGATATGCTGACTGAGGAGCACCTTCACCTTCGGAACGTCCACCAGTGTCTCGTCTATCGGCGCATCTACATCATAGCGGGAAAGACCCAGCCGTGCCATCAGTCTCTCCTCCGGCACTTTCCGGTACTCTCTGGATGGCTTCACCGTCTCTACAGCAGGATTCTGCGGCGGCTTGATGCCCGCCTTGCGCAGTCCCAGCTTCATATCTGCCAGCAGCGTCCTCGGCGCGAGGCTCTGCGGACAGGCGTACATCTCACAGACTCCGCAGGAGCTGCAGAACGAAGCGTCCAGGTACGGATTCAGATCGCGAAAATCCTGATTGGCGGCCGCTCTCATAAATCTTGCCGGATCGATCGGATGTCCCAGATTGTGTCTCGGGCAAAGGTCCGTGCAGGTGCTGCACTGACAGCAGATGGACGCCGCGCGTTTCAAGTCAATGGAAGACGTCCGCTGCTTTTTCATCACGATACAGTGATCCTTCGGCAGCACGAGAATCGCATTCGTCGTCTTGGTGACCGGCTCATCGCCGGAACCGATCCGTCCCATCATCGGGCCGCCCACAAAATAAACCGGATCCTTCACCGTGACCGTCCCCGCCTGAGCGACGACATCGTCGAGTGTACAGCCGAGCGGCACACGCACGGTCACCGGCCTGCTCACCTCAGCTACAACCGATACATATTTATCCGTCACCGGCTTTTTCTGCTCCACCGCGCGGAAAATATTGTATACGGTCTCAACATTAAATACCGCGACTCCCTGCTCAATCGGCAGTCCTCCCGGGCGCACCACCCGTCCGGTCGCCTCATAGATCAGAACCACCTCATCTCCCATCGGATATACTTCGTCGAGGAGATGAAGCCGCATTTCCGGAAATTCCTCAATGTGCGCCTCAAGCGCTTTTACTGTCTGCACATAAGATTTTTTTACACCAATAATTGCCTCGGATGCTCCCACCGTCTCGGCAATCAGATGAAATGTCTTCATGATTTCATGCGCGTGCTTCTCGAGCACCTGTCTGTGCAGCTTTAACAGCGGCTCGCACTCCGCGCAGTTCATGAGAATCGTGTCTGCTTTGTCTGTCAGCTTCGCGTAGGTGGGGAACCCGGCACCTCCGGCACCCACCACACCGCAAGACTGAATGATATCCTGAAGTTCTTTTATTTCCATGACGTCACTCCAATCCTGGAACCAGTCCGTCTTGTCTCAAATCCTCCGATCGTCCGGAACAGCAAACAGATCCGAACGATTCCCGACCTCTTACAATTCACTTCCATCGTCAATGATGCCGACGATTGCCGCATCCACCGGCGCGTTTTCCATTCCGCAGCCGATTCTTGCAGCGCTTCCCGTAGCCACGAGCACATATTCGCCAATCCCCGCACCAATCAGATCAATCGCAACCATCTGCCATGGATTCTCTTCCAGACCGGACATGGTGTTTTCTACTCTGACGCGGCTTGCCTGACTGGACTTCACGTGCTGTACAGGCTCTATAATCATAAACTTGTTGCCAATTAATTTTTCGCTTTTTCTGGTGGAAACCACACTTCCCACCACCTTGCCTACAATCATATCAGGCCTCCGAAACAGTTCGTGCCAGACATGCCTGGCCAAAATTCATTTAAGTGCCGCATCCAGAATCAATGTGGCGCGCAGGGCAGGCCCGGAATTCCTTCCTGTATCTGCCCTGCGGTAAATTTTAATACAATCTTTGTGCGGCAAATGGGGATGATACAACGATCCTCAATGTCATGAACAGGAACGCAGGCGTTCCATTCCTGACCTTTTGTCCCTTGTATCATTTTATGATGGTCACCGTATCTCCCGTCGCAATCTGCGCCGCGTTCGCCTCGTCTGTGTCAATATGCATCTCGAGCGTAAAGCTCTCGTCCACGCGAATCTTCACATGATTGAATATGGCGCCGCGCTCATTATCCGCCTTCACCGAGACAATCTCACCATCCCGGACGCCTGCCATCTGCGCATCCTTTGGAGACATATGTATATGACGCATGGCCACGATACAGCCTTCCTGCAGATAGATGGCTCCCTTTGGCCCAACTACTGCGATGGGGGCGCTGCCCTTGATGTCTCCGGATTCGCGCACCGGAACCTTCATGCCCAGCTTGATGGCGTCCGTCGCGGATACTTCCACCTGAGACGCTTTGCGGACCGGCCCCAGAATGCGGACGTTCTCAATCGCGCGCAGCTTCAGTCCGACAATCGTCACCGTCTCGTTCGATGCGAACTGCCCGCCCATCAGGTCTTTCCGCTTCGTCAGCTGATAGCCCGGTCCAAACAGCGCTTCTACATGCTCCTGCGTCAGGTGAATATGTCTCGCGGAAACACCGACCGGCACAACGAAGCCGCTGCCCTTTGATTCATTCTGGTTGATTGCTTCAATCACCAGCTTTGTGATCAATTCTATATTATTTGTTTCCAAGATTACACCTGCTGTTCTTTCTTTTCGTCATGCGTTTGATCTCAGCCAGGCAGCCTCTACCGGCATTTTCCGCCGGCGATTGCCTGCTGCATGCTGCATACTACTGTACCTGACTTATTTCAGCGTCGGAAGGATCTTCTCCACATCGTTGTGCGGTCTCGGGATGACATGAGTCGCTACCAGCTCGCCGAGTCTGGAAGCTGCCGCGCTGCCGCTCTCTACTGCAGACTTCACTGCGCCTACATCGCCGCGAACCATTACTGTTACAAGACCGGAACCAATCTTCTCTGTTCCTACAAGCGCTACATTCGCTGCCTTGCACATCTGGTCTGCCGCCTCGATTGCTGCGGTAAGTCCTCTGGTCTCAACCATTCCCAATGCTTCCTGTGTCATTTTCTTTTCCTCCTTATTGGATGTTGTATTTATTGTTTGCTGATTAACAGTTTCCTCTTTTTCAGCACGGCTCTCCGCCGTTTTTCTTGTCCGCCTCGGGGCGGCCGGTTTTTTCGGGGCTGCTGCTCCCTCTGTTGCTTTCTTTTCGTCAGCCATGATTCCCCTCCTGGTGCTTTACTTACTTTTGTTTCTCCAACCTGCTCGCACTGAGTTCCACAATTTTTACGATTTCCTCGTGGGGCCGTGCGATTACCGCGTGGTTCACCGGCTTTTTGATGCCGTTTGCCGCAGCCGTCTCGACGGCCTGCGTGACAGCCGCCACATCTCCCTGCACGATGATCGTCACCAGTCGTCCGCCCAGCTTGCGTTCCCATGACACAAACTCCACATCTGCCGTCTTGCACATGATGTCGAGTGCGTCAATCGCCGCTACCACGCCTGAAATTTCGATAAAGCCATAAGATTTATTCATGAGCGAACCCTCATTTTCTCAGATCGTCTATTCATCAGACTGATACTACTACGGTCCCCAGGGTCATGAATCGGAACGCAAGCGTTCCATTCCTGATCTTTGGTCCCTTGTATTATCAGATCGTCGGCAGGATTTTCTCCACGTCGCTGTGCGGTCTCGGGATCACATGCGTTGCTACGAGCTCGCCAAGTCTGGACGCCGCCGCGCTGCCGCTCTCTACTGCCGCTTTTACCGCGCCGACATCGCCGCGCACCATCACAGTTACAAGTCCGGAACCGATCTTCTCCGTACCAATCAGAGTAACCTCAGCTGCCTTGGTCATCGCATCTGCTGCCTCGATTGCCGCAGTCAGTCCACGTGTTTCAACCATTCCTAATGCTTCCTGTGCCATGATTCATTCCTCCGTTCTTATGGACGTTTCCATAATGAATGAAACTAAATTCCATTCTATTTTACGCTATCTGCAGTGATTTTTCAATCTACATTCCGCTTTTGCCGGAACGGATTGCTAATCTTTATCAAGAGCACTGATTTTCAGCATTTTCTCCGTACCCTCCTCCGGGTTCGGAATGATGTAATGCTGTACGACTCCTGTCATGCCTTCGGCTGTACGGATACCGGCCTCCATCGCCGCTGTCACATCCGACACGCCTCCGCGAAATTTGATGCATACAAGGAGGGGTACCGGAAGAGCATCTGCGTTGGCCGGCTTGTTCTTGTCGAATACTTCCAGGTGGACATTTCCCGCCTTGCATCCGGCATCGGCCGCCACAAAGGCTGTCGTAAGCCCGTAAACCTCCAGAATTCCTACTGCCTCTGCCATAAGGTCCTCCTTATTTTATGTCATCGATTTCTGTAGAAATCGATTTCCTTACTCATTCACGATCGCGATCTTGAGTCCCTTCTGGGAGAGGTTGGTCTCCAGTGCCTCATTGATCTGATCCAGCGGGAACCGATGTGTAATCAGGTCAGACAGCGGCAGTCCGATCGCCTTTGCTCTCTTCAGGAAATCAAACGTGGTCGCATAGTCGCGCAGATTGTATACCCAGGATCCTACGGTCGTGATCTCTTTGGAGCAGATATCAAAGTGCGGGTTGATGGTCGCGTCTCCGCCGTTTACGAAGAAGCCAAGCTCGCACAGGCCGCCGCCATTGCGGATAAATTTGTAAATGTTCGAATGTCCGCCCGGTGCGCCGGTGCACTGGAACGCGAAGTCAGCCAGATGTCCGCCGAACGCATCCTTCACGCCGCCCGCGAGCGCCTCGATCCCCTTGTAATTCTTGAAGTTCACGGAAACCTCCGCACCCATCTTCTTCGCGAATTCCAGACGCGCCTCGTTGCCGTCTACCGCGCAGATGTTCTCTACGCCCATCGTGCGCAGCACTCCGATGCAGAGCAGACCGATCGGTCCGCAGCCCTGTACCACCACGCGGCTGTTGAAGCGGAGAATGCCGGTCGTCTTCGCGCGCTCTACCGCGTGAACCAGAACGGCTGCCGGCTCAATCAGGATTCTGGAATCCAGATCCAGATCGCTTACATTGAAGAACGTGGAGCCAAAGGAGCCGCCGCGGATAAAGATGTAATCGGAGAACCATCCATTCAGATGAATGTCGTCATCCGGGAGAAGTCCGTACACATCCGCTCCGCCGACATTTTTCTTGTTCAGATCGAACATTGTGATTTCCGGGTCATCCTTGAAAATCATGCAGGTAACAATCTTATCGCCGATCTTGACCGGCTTGCCTGCCGTATCCGTCTTCACATTCTTGCCCATCGCCACGATCTCGCCGGTGCCCTCATGTCCGAGTGCTACCGGGATCAGGCCAAACGGATCATTCTTGAATTCGTGCGCGTCCGTTCCGCAGACGCCGCAGCCCTCTACCTTTACCAGCATATCGTCATCGCCGATCGGCGGAATCGGATACTCTTTTACATCGAAATGATTCTTTGCCGTCAGGACAGCTACATGAGCCGTCTTCGGAATCGCCTTGCCTGCTGCCGGTGCAGCCGCAGACGCCGCAGAGCCTGCCGAACTGCCGGTCATGCCCGCGAGAACCTGTCTGACGATCTCTTCAATATTTGCACTGTTCATATCCATATATTTACCTTCTTCCTGTCCGCCCCGGCCCGCTCATGTGCCGGAGCAAAAATCGATTCATCCGATTTAACCAAAGACCTGCTAAAGAAGTAATCTTTACAGTTCCTAACGAATACACAGACTGTCTGACATGACGCAGCGTCTTCTCTTGGTAAACGTGCTCGCGCTGGTCAGTCCCTCGCCGGTACGGCTCGCGATTGTGAAGGTACAGAAGCCTTCGCCGCCAAAGCCGATGGCGGAATAGGACGGCCCGTTCTTAACCAGGATTGCCGTGTCGATCGCTTTTGCGTATTTCGTGATATTGTCCACATTCTTCGAATGAATGTGTGCGGAATGACGGTTGCCATGCTCAAGCCACACCGCCTGCTCTACCGCGTCATCGAAATCCTTCGCCCGCACCATTCCGAGGATCGGCATCATCAGCTCCGTCGTGATCAGCGGATGCTCCTTCGGACCCTCAAACACGATGCAGCGGATGTTCGCCGGAGCGTCCACGCCGATCATGGAAAGCAGCGTGCGCGCATCGCGTCCCACACATTTGCGGTTCAGCTTACCGCCTGCAAGTACCACTGACGTGAGCTTATCCTGCTCCTCCTTCGATGCAAGGTAGCAGTCATTCTCGGTAAGCAGATAGTGCATCAGCTCATCCGCGATGCTTGATACCGCAACAATTTCCTTCTCCGCGATGCACGGGAGATTGTTATCAAAGGTGCACCCGTTCACGATATCCTTCGCGGCCTTGCGGATATCCGCGGTCTCGTCCACAACTGCGGGAGGATTGCCCGCGCCTGCGCCGATGCCTCTCTTGCCGGAGGAAAGCACCGCTGTCACCACGCCCGGTCCGCCGGTCGCCGCGATCAGATGGATGTCCTTGTGCTTCATCATAATATTGCTGGTCTCAAGGGTCGGCTTTTCGACCGTCACACAGATGTTGTCCGGACCGCCCGCCTCGAGGGAAGCCTCATTCAAAAGATTGATGGCATAAATGGATGTCTTGATGGCTGATGGATGCGGATTGAATACAACCGTATTGCCGCCCGCGAGCATCCCGATGGTGTTGCAGATCACGGTCTCGCTCGGGTTCGTGCTCGGAGTAATCGCGCCGATGACACCGAACGGTCCCATCTCGATCAGAGTCAGCCCGCGGTCGCCGGACCATGCGGTCGTCGTGATGTCCTCGGTGCCCGGCGTCTTGTCCGCTACCAGGTGGTGCTTCAGGATCTTGTCGCCGACATTTCCCATCCCGGTCTCGTCCACACCCATGCGCGCCAGGATCTCTGCGTTCTCATGGATCTTTTTGCGTATACAGCTGATAATCTTCTCGCGCTGATCCATGGACATCACTTTTACGATCTTCTGCGCGCTCTTTGCCGCCTCAATCGCGTCATTCATATCCTTGAAAATGCCATGTTTCCCTGTCGGAGCATCCGCAATCTGCATTTTTGCCACAACCGCCTGTACAATATCCTGTACCATTGATTCATTGATAGGCATGAGATTGACCTTCTTTCTGTTTTATTTATTAACGCCCAGCTGCTCCATCACCTGCTTCGTAATCTTCGCGATCAGCTCCGCATCAGCGCCATCGGTGGAAGCTGCAGAAGTATCCTTGCCAACAAAATCATACTGATAGCCTGGGAACTGCTTGTAATCATCACCCGCGCACGCACCGCAGTTGTGGCAGTTCTTCTTGTCCTTGTTCAGGCAGAGGTTCGCCGGATGCTTGCCCGCCATCCCGAATTTGCGGCGGATCGCGTACAGCTTTTCAATATTCTTCTCATCGAATTCCTTCGGACCGCCCAGCATCTTCGACTGATACAGAAGCTGTGCGTAGAATTCTACGGACTCCATCTTCATATAAGCGGCATTCAGGTCGGTCGACCAGGTCAGCGCACCGTGATTCTCAAGAAGCACCGCATCAAAGTACGGAAGATATTTTTCCAGTCTGTCCGGAATCTCGTTCGTAGACGGAGTCCCATACTCTGCAATCGGAACACAGCCAAGCGCGATGACTGCTTCCGGCATGATCGGCTGGGTCAGCGGAATACCTGCAATTGCAAATGAAGTCGCATAAATCGGATGTGCGTGAACCACGCTGCCGACATCCGGTCTCTTCTGATAGACTCTCATATGCATCTTGATCTCAGATGATGGCTTGAAGCCCGGATTTGCCTGGATCACTTCGCCCTGCGCATTCACCTTACAGATGTATTCCGGAGTCATAAATCCCTTCGAAACGCCGGTCGGTGTGCAGAGAAACTCGTTGTCATTGAGCTTTACTGAAATATTTCCGTCGTTCGCCGCTACCATGTTGCGGTCATAGATCCGCTTGCCGATGTCGCACATCTGTTTCTTGATTTCAAATTCGTTTACCATGTCTTCCTCCTTGTACAATTTGACATTACCTCTGGTGTTCATGTGTATCATTGTATAACACTCAACACGATTCGTCAAGCGCTATTCGTTGCTTTTTTGTTGGTTTTTCTGGAATTTTTGTGTTGTTTTTGTTGGTTTTCGCCTCAGCCGCCAATCTGGCAGTCCAGCGGGCACACGGCATGGACCCGGGTCTTCGACAGTTAAACTGAATTCAAATCGCCGCAAAGCCTTGATTTAG
>JAJQHZ010000145.1 GCA_021199475.1 Lachnospiraceae bacterium | reverse complement strand
GCTACTTGTCGTGGCTTTTAGGCGCATCTCCTTTGGCTCGGGTGTGACCTGTAACGCGGACATATCAGAATGTAAACCAAATAAAGAAAAAGGTTGACAATGGTTCTTCTCTGTGGTAGATTAATTGCGGCTTGAATGATTATCTGCATGATAGAGGAGGAGATTATGAGTACAGTTACGAAGACAGAGACTGCCCGAAGCGGGATGAAGACGATTGATATGGTGTATATTGCGATATTTGCGGCGCTGATGGCCATCTGCTCGTGGATTTCGATTCCGACGACCGTGCCGTTTACCCTACAGACCTTTGGCGTATTTATGGTAGTGGGCATTCTGGGCGGAAAAAGAGGAACGCTGTCGGTTCTGGTGTATATCCTGCTGGGCGCGATCGGGCTGCCAGTGTTCGCGGGCTTTTCCGGAGGAATCGGAGCGCTGCTGGGCACAAGCGGCGGTTATATTGTCGGATTTTTGTTTTCTGCGCTTACCATGTGGCTGATGGAGGCAACATTAGGGAAAAGCGCGGTGGTACAGATTGTTTCCATGGTTCTCGGGCTGATTGTCTGTTATGCGTTTGGCACGGTCTGGTTCATGGTGGTATATACGAGTCAGACAGGTGCGGTTGGGCTGATGGCGGTTCTGGGATGGTGTATCTTTCCGTTTATCGTGCCGGATTTGCTGAAGATCGCGCTGGCATTCGTGCTTTCCAACCGACTTAGAAAATACGTGGCATAATTATGATGGAAAATGCGGATGACATAGTATTATATGTCCATACTCGCTTAGAGAGTATGGACGAAGGCCGCGCCCCTCGCCGGGTTATGCCCCCCAATCTCCGATTGTGGGGCGTGGTATGTCCACAATCTTTGATTGTGGATGTGGGCATCCCGCACTTTGTGCGGGATATACAATCGCGCAGCGATTATCCAATGCGCGGCTTTCATTGTATCATGAGGGCTCTGGAAACAAGGGAAAGCAATGCGGGGGCGTCGGGGTTACAAACGGCGCCTCCGTTTTTTGGCATATTTTGCAGATCCTATATTGGAAAAATACAGATTGAAATCAGGAGATGAAAAATGAAATCGATGAAATGTGAGACTGCGGGCAGCATTGCGCTTCGCGCGCACCATGGAATGTGTCTGGCATATTTTGAGGGAAAAGGATATAGTGAGGGCTTCACTGCACATATGCAGAACATGCTGGATCTGTTTTTGGAAGAAGGAGAGAATGGGAAGGGACCGCGGGTCCGGTTGGTGACATGTCCGGATGAAATCTGTACCGCCTGCCCAAATTGTGAGAAGAAGGGCAATTTATCGACAAGGATCGAAGGCAGGGCATCTGACCTATCGATTGAAAGCGGCACATCTGCACCATCGGTTGAAAACGGGGCATCTGACTCATCGATCGAAAACGGAGCAACTGATCCATCGATTGGAATCGATGGATGGGATTCTCATCATGGAAGCTGCCGCGATGAGGAGAAGGTGCATCGCTTTGACTGTGGGGTTTTGAGCCTCTGCGGTCTGAAGGATGGTCAGGAAATGGAGTTTGGCGAGTTCGTGTCTCTTGTCCAGGAGCGGATTCTTTCGGCTGGCAGGCGCAGCGAAATCTGCGGAGGATGCCAGTGGGAGGGCATCTGTTCTGCGCGGGAGAGCCGATGGGAGAGTATTTGTTCTGCATAGGAGAGTCGTTGGGAGAGTATCTGTTCTGCACGGGAGAGCCGATGAGAGAGTATCTGTTCCGCGCAGGAGAATCGTTGGGGGAGCAGGTCACTTCACTCGCAGAATCCAAGTGCATGCTGAATTGCAAAATGGAAACGCATTCCAACCTGAAAATGGAAACGCATTCCATTCTTGTAAAATGAATGGGAATGTGTTATCATATGTCCGTACTCGCAAAGCGAGTATGGACGAAGGCCGCGCCCCTCGCCGGGTTATGCCCCCAATCTCCGATTGTGGGGCGTGGTATGTCCACAATCTTTGATTGTGGATGTGGGCATCCCGCACTTCGTGCGGGATATACAATCGCGAAGCGATTCTCCATTGCGCGGCTTCCATTGTATCATGACCATCGGTGCAGGTTATTTATATTTTTGTGTCTGGTCAGGCAGGTTTTTCGATTTTTGAACTTCTCTGGCGGATAAAAATGTGATACTGACAGAAACGGAGGGACTTTATGGCATATCAGTTTGACAGCAGGATCCGCTTCAGCGAGGTGGGACCGGACAGAAGGCTGACAATGGTTTCTCTGGTGGATTATTTTCAGGACTGCTCGACGTTTCATTCGGAGGCGTGCGGGAACGGGATTGATTGCCTGAACCGGTATGACTGTGTCTGGATGATTTTATTCTGGCAGATTGATATTCTGAGGATGCCTCTCCTCGGCGAGCGTGTGTTCACAAGGACGTGGCCGTATGGATTTCAGGCATTTTATGGTTTTCGAAATTTTGCCATGCTGGATGAAAATGAGAACTATCTGGCAAAGGCGAACAGCGTATGGGCGTTGATGAATTTAAAGACAGGGCGGCCGATGAAGGTGCTGCGGGAGGTCGTCAGCGGCTATGAGATGGAGCCGAAGCTGGAGATGGAATACCTGCCCCGAAAGATTTCGCTGCCGAAGACGGTACACGCCGGGTGTATGGAAGCCTTCCGCGTGGGCAGGCAGCATCTGGATACGAATCATCATGTGAACAATGGCCAGTATATTTATATGGCTGAGGAATACCTGCCGGAGGATTTTGAGACCGCGCGGCTTTGCGTGGAATATCGTCAGCAGGCCAGACTGCATGATCTGATCGTCCCGCATGTATACCGGGAAGGGGATTCTGCGGTGACGGTGAGTCTTTGCGATGAGAAGGGCGCGCCGTATGCGATTGTGAAAAATGAGAGAAGAATGTGATAGCCGGGCGATTGTGGGTACAGGCTCGTAAGCGGATTATGATATAGTGAGTGGATATGGCCGATGACCATGACGGCCGGATATGGCTGATGGATATGGTAAATGGTCATGGCGGCCGGATATGGATGATGGATATGGTAAATGGTTAAGGCGGCCGGATATGGCTGATGGATGTGGTAAATGGCCATGGTGGTTAGATATGGTCGATGGATGGGACCGGTGGAGATGTCGATGGAAGAAAATGATGAATGAGATCGATGATCATGGCGCCGGATATAAGAAATGAGGACGGAAATGCTGCGTGTAGGTGAGAAACAGGAGCTGGAGGTTGTAAAAAAGGTAGACTTTGGAATTTATCTCGCGGGGACTTCCGGGAAAGAAGATCCGGAGCGGGTGCTTCTCCCGAAAAAGGAGGTGCCGGAGGGTACATCGACAGGCGACCGTATGCAGGTCTTTTTATACCGGGATTCTAAGGACCGCCTGATTGCGACCCGCCGGGAGCCGATGCTTACCGTAGGGAGGTTTGGAGTCCTGAAGGTCAGCGAGGTGGCGAAAATCGGCGCGTTTCTGGACTGGGGACTGGAAAAGGACCTGCTGCTGCCGTTTCATGAGCAGACAGCGAAGGTGCGCCAGGGCGAGGAATGTCTGGTGGCGCTTTACGTGGACAAAAGCGGAAGGCTCTGCGCGACGATGCGCGTTTATCCCTACCTGTATCGCAATTCGCCTTATGTGATGAATGATGAGGTGAACGGCCGCGTATATGAGCTAAGCAGGAATTTCGGCACATTTGTGGCGGTGGATGATAAATATTCCGCGCTGATTCCCAGACGGGAAGGCGATTCCGGATTGAAGGTCGGCGATCACATCCGCGCGCGGGTGACAGGCGTGAAGGAGGACGGCAAGCTGGATCTGAGCGTCCGGGACAAGGCGTATTTGCAGATGGATGAGGATGCTGAGATGGTCATGGGGGTCATCGAGGAATACGCGGGTGTGCTGCCGTTTGATGACCGGGTCGATCCGGAAATCATCCGGCGGGAATTTGGCCTGAGCAAGAATGCGTTCAAGCGCGCCGTCGGGCGGCTGATGAAGCAGGGCCGGGTCGAGATCCGCGACCGGAGAATCTATAAATTATAGGAGGAGATTATTATGAAAAAAGCAATCAGTACCGATCAGGCACCGGCGGCAATCGGACCGTATTCACAGGCCATTGAGACCGACGGATATGTGTTCACGTCCGGCGTGATTCCGGTGAACCCGGCGACGGGCGAGATCCCGGAGGGTGTGGAAGCGCAGGCGGAGCAGGCGTTTACAAATCTTACGGCTCTTCTGAAGGCTTCTGGTGTTTGCATGGAGCAGGTGGTTAAAACGACCGTTTTCATTAAAGAGATGGGAGACTTCGGGAAAATCAATGAGATTTATGCGAAGTATTTTACCGGAGTTTTTCCGGCGCGTTCCTGCGTGGAGGTGGCACGTCTGCCGAAGGATGTGCTTCTGGAGGTCGAGGCAATCGCCGCGAAGTGATTTTTGTATGGTAATCGTGCATAAGTTTAGAACAGACGGAAGAGGAAAAGGCAGATGCGAAGCGCGGACCTGCGGCCGACTGTTTGGAGCAGCTGCATGATGAATTTAAGAAAGACGAGTTTGAGAAAACGAATTTAGGAAACCGAATTTTAGGAAAACAAATTTAAGAGAGGAGAGAATTATGAAGGTACAGAACATTACAAACGTGGAGAAGTTTTTTGAGGTGGTTGACAGCTGCGAGGGCAAGGTAGAGCTGGTGACCGGCGAGGGAGACCGCCTGAATCTGAAGTCCAAGCTGAGCCAGTATGTATCCCTGGCAAATATTTTTTCCAATGGCGAGATTCCGGAGCTGGAGGTAGTCGCCTACGAGCCGGATGACATCAAAAAGCTGGTTAACTTCATGATGCAGGGCTGATTGTAAGCGGATCCTTGCGAATAAATTTGTCTGATAAAGCCGGGCGGATGCTGACCACTGTGTGTCAGAATCGCCCGGCCGTGGAAATGCGGTTCGCCTGATGATGCAGAACAGGCGGGGAAGGTATGGAATTTCCCCCATGGAGCATTTGCTGCCGACCCGGCGGTTTCTTTTTGAGAAGGTTTTCGTATAGAATAACACAAATTAGACCTGAGTTTTGGGTCAGGGGGGCAGGTTTTGAACTTTACACATTTACACGTTCACACGGAGTACAGCCTCCTGGACGGGTCCAATAAAATAAAAGAATACGTGCAGCGCGTCAAAGAGCTCGGGATGGACAGCGCGGCAATCACCGATTACGGCGTCATGTACGGCGTGATTGATTTTTATCGTGCGGCAAAAGCAGCCGGAATCAATCCGATTCTTGGCTGCGAGGTCTATGTGGCGCCCGGCTCGCGGTTTGACCGGTCCGCTGCCCGCGAGGATGAGGAGCGCTATTTTCATCTGGTCCTGCTGGCGGAAAACAATACCGGTTATCAGAACCTGGTGAAAATTGTTTCGAAAGGCTTTGTCGAGGGCTTTTATTATAAGCCGCGGGTGGATATGGAGCTGCTGCGCGAGTATCATGAAGGGATTATTGCGCTCAGCGCCTGCCTGGCCGGAGCAGTGCCGCGCCTTCTGGAGCGCGGACTGTATGAGGAGGCGAAGGCGGCTGCGCGGGAGCATCTGGAAATCTTTGGGGAGGGCAATTATTTTCTGGAACTGCAGGATCACGGAATTCCGGCGCAGAAGCTCGTCAATCAGCAGCTGGTGCGGATGAGCCGGGAGCTGAATATCCCGCTTGTGGCGACAAATGATGTCCATTATACCTTCGAGGAGGACGCGGCGGCGCATGATGTGCTGCTCTGCCTGCAGACCGGGAAAAAGCTTTCGGACGAAAACCGGATGCGCTATGAAGGCGGGCAGTATTTTGTGAAATCGCCCGAGCAGATGGCGCAGCTGTTTCCTTATGCCCCGGAAGCACTGGAAAACACGCATAAAATTGCGGAACGCTGTCATGTGGAGATTGAATTCGGAGTGACGAAGCTGCCGAAGTTTGACGTGCCCGAGCCATACACCTCCTGGGAGTATCTGAATAAGCTCTGTTCCGAAGGACTGGAAAAACGATACGGCAGCCGGGCGGAGGAGATTCGCCCGAGGCTGGAGTATGAACTCTCTGTAATCCAGACGATGGGATATGTGGATTATTTCCTGATCGTGTGGGATTTTATTCACTACGCGCGGGAGCATGACATTATGGTCGGGCCGGGAAGAGGCTCGGCGGCCGGAAGTGTTGTTTCCTATACTCTTGGAATTACACAGCTGGACCCGATCCGCTATAACCTGCTGTTTGAGCGTTTCCTGAACCCGGAGCGTGTCTCCATGCCGGATATTGACGTGGATTTCTGCTTCGAACGGCGGCAGGAGGTGATTGATTATGTTGTGCGCAAATACGGCAAGGACCGGGTCGTGCAGATCGTGACGTTCGGTACGCTGGCGGCGCGCGGCGTGATCCGGGACGTGGGACGCGTAATGGATCTGCCCTATGCCCTCTGTGATTCCATTTCCAAGATGGTGCCAAAGGAGCTTGACATCACGCTGGATCGGGCGCTGGAGGTGAGTCAGGAGCTACGCAATTCCTACGAAAATGACGAGCAGGTGCATGCCCTGATCGATATGTCCAAAAGGCTGGAGGGCCTGCCGCGGCATACCTCCATGCATGCGGCCGGTGTCGTGATCAGCCAGAAGGATATGGATGAGTATGTCCCGCTTTCGAGAGCGGCGGACGGTACGATTACGACACAGTTTACCATGACGACCATTGAGGAGCTTGGTCTTCTGAAAATGGATTTCCTGGGGCTTCGCACCCTGACGGTTATTCAGAACGCGGTGCGGTTTGCCGAAAAAAGCAGCGGACGTTCGATCAACATCGATGAAATCGATTTTAATGACAAGGCCGTATATGATTCTCTGTCGACCGGAAAGACAGAGGGAGTGTTCCAGCTGGAAAGTACGGGCATGAAGAATTTCATGAAGGAGCTGAAGCCGCAGAGCCTGGAGGATGTCATCGCCGGGATTTCTCTCTATCGACCGGGACCGATGGATTTTATTCCGAAATATATTTACGGAAAAAATCATCCGGAGGACATCACCTATGACTGCCCGCAGCTCGAACCAATCCTCGAACCGACCTACGGCTGCATCGTCTATCAGGAGCAGGTCATGCAGATCGTCCGCGATCTGGGTGGATACACGCTGGGGCGCAGCGATCTCGTGCGCCGGGCCATGTCCAAGAAAAAAGCTTCCGTGATGGCAAAGGAACGGCAGAATTTTGTCTATGGCAATGAGGAAGAAGGTGTGCCGGGCTGTATATCGAACGGCATCGATGAAAAGACCGCGAACAAAATCTTCGATGAAATGACGGATTTTGCCCGCTATGCGTTCAATAAGTCCCATGCGGCGGCCTATGCGGTGGTCGCCTATCAGACGGCCTGGCTGAAGTACTATTATCCGGTTGAATTTATGGCAGCGCTGATGACGTCTGTCATCGATAATCCGGGCAAGGTCGCCGAATACACGCTGACCTGCCGCCAGATGGGGATCGAGATTCTGCCGCCGGACATCAATACGGGCGTAAGTACGTTTTCTGTGGAACGTGTGGACACAGAATCGGAAGCTGCGGACAGTGATGCTGACGCAAGGATCAATGCGGAAGCTGCGGATGGTGTTGCAGACGCAAAGACCAATGTGGAAGCTGCGGGTCATTTGCGGACGAAAAACAGAATCCGCTATGCGCTTTCCGCGATCAAGAGCATCGGACGGCCGGTCATTGACAGCGTCGTGGAGGAGCGGGAGCGCGGCGGCAGCTTCCGCAGCCTGCAGGATTTTGTCGAACGGGTCAGCGGAAAAAAGGATGTCAACAAGCGGACCATCGAGGGCCTTATCAAAGCCGGTGCGCTGGACTGCTTTGGCGCTACACGCAAACAGATGCTGATGGGCTACACGGAGATTCTGGATCATGTAGCGGCGCAGAAAAAGGATTCCGTCTCCGGCCAGATTTCGCTGTTTGACCTGATGGGCGAGGAGGATAAAAAGGAATATGGGATCCGGCTTCCCAATGTCGGTGAATTTGACAAGGAACAGCTTCTTTCTTATGAAAAAGAAGTGCTGGGAATCTATGTCAGCGGACATCCCCTCGAGCGGTATGAGGAAAAATGGAGAAGGACCATTTCCAACGTCTCCACAGATTTCCAGCTGGATGAGGAGACCAACCTTTCTAAGGTGGATGATGGAGCACGGGCGATTATCGGCGGTATGATTGCAAATAAGACGGTCAAATATACAAAGACAAACAAGACGATGGCGTTTGTGACGCTGGAGGATCTGGTCGGGAGTGTGGAGGTCGTTGTTTTTCCGCGCGATTATGAGAACTATAACCGATATCTGACGGAAGATAATAAGGTGTTCGTGCGCGGGCGCGTCAGCTGTGAGGACGACCGCCCAAGCAAGCTGATCTGCGAGCGCGTCTGGCCGTTTGAGGGCGGACAGGGTGCGGCGCAGGGAACGCAGGGCGGATACGTGCCAGGCGGTGCTGCGCAGGGAGCGCAGGGCGGATATGCATCAGGCGGCGCGGCGCAGGATGGATACGTGTCAGGCGGCGCTGCATATGGCTCGCAGGGGCAGATGGGTCGGACTGGAAATGGCCGCGGTGCCCGGGGCCGCGGGAATGCGTCTGCCGTGCCGCATCCGACGGGCAACGGCCGTGAACTCTGGGTTCAGTTTGCCGACAAACAGGAGTACGCGCAGAAGGAGGCACAGCTGTTTGATTTGCTGAGGGAAAGCGAAGGGGAAGACTACGTCGTGATTTATGTGCGCAGCGAGCGCGCGGTGCGCCGCCTTGGCGCGAACTGGGCGATTGATGCGAACGAGGAGCTGCTGGCCGGACTTGGCACTATTTTTGGAAAAGAGAATGTAAAATTTATGAAACAAAAATGAAAGCATTCGAAAGCGTTCGAAAGTATTCAATTGTATTTTTCGCGGATTCTTTACAAACGGAAAAAAATAGATTAGAATAAACGTGACTGTGAAGGTACTGAACAGTTACGAATGGACTCGAAATACAGCGCCGCCGGACGGAGGTGCAAGGGCAAATCCAAAACACGCACACAGCAGACGCACAGGAGGAAGTGTGACATGGCGAAAAAAGTGGAGACAATCGGCGTTTTGACAAGCGGCGGCGACGCACCCGGCATGAACCCGGCGATTCGCGCGGTCGTGCGCAAGGCACTGTCGCAGGGCGTGAAGGTAAAAGGCATTTACCAGGGGTACAAGGGACTTTTGAATGAGGAAATTGAAGATCTGACCGCACGGAGTGTGTCCGACACGATTTCGAAGGGCGGCACGATTCTTTATACGGCCCGCTGTTCCGAGTTCCGGACCAAAGAAGGGCAGGACGAGGGCGCGGCGATCTGCAGGAAGCATGGGATCGACGGCCTGGTGGTGATCGGAGGCGACGGCTCCTTCCGGGGAGCACAGCAGCTGGCGGCGAGGGGCATCAATACAATCGGCGTGCCCGGCACGATCGACCTGGATATCGCCTGTACGGATTACACGATTGGATTTGACACGGCGGTCAATACGGCAATGGATGCGATTGATAAGGTCCGGGATACTTCCACCTCACACGAACGGTGCAGCATTATCGAGGTCATGGGCCGGAACGCCGGATACATCGCACTCTGGTGCGGCATTGCGAACGGCGCGGAGGATATTCTTCTGCCGGAGCAGTATGATTATGACGAGCAGATTCTGATTAATAATATTATCAACAACCGCAAGCGCGGCAAAAAGCATCACATCATCATCAATGCCGAGGGCATCGGACACTCCACCAGTATGGCGCGGCGCATCGAGGCAGCGACCGGCATGGAGACCCGCGCGACCATCCTCGGACATTTGCAGCGCGGCGGCAGCCCGACCTGCCGTGACCGTGTGTATGGCTCCATGATGGGAGCGATGGCAGCCGACCTGCTGGTACAGGGCAAATCAAACCGCGTGGTCGCCTACAAAAATGGAGAGTACGTGGACTACGACATTGACGAAGCGCTCGCGATGCAGAAGGAGCTGCCGGAGTACATGGTGCGCGTGGCGAGGGCAATGCAGATATGATAATACAAGGGAGAAATTCGTAGTATTATCATATACGTATATAAGGTGACATTGTGAGAGAAATGAAATTCATAACCAGCACTTCGAATGCCCAGGTGAAGCAGCTGATTCTGCTGCAGAAGAAGGCGAAGGAGCGGAATGCGCAGGAGGTCTTTGTGGCGGAGGGGCCGAAGATGTACCGCGAGACGCCGCCGGAACGGCTCATGCAGGTATATGTCTCTGAGACGTTTTACCAGAAGAATCAGACACTGTTTGGCGGAGACCGGGCAGTGACACTGCTGTCAGACCGTGTGTTTGAAAGCGTATCGGATACGAGGACTCCGCAGGGGGTCCTCTGTGTTGTTCGGCGGTTCCACTATGAACTGCGGGATTTGCTGGGATCAGACACGGCACTAAAAACAGAAACCAGAGTATGCCCCCTGCTCATGGCGCTTGAGAATTTACAGGATCCGGGCAATCTGGGAACGATTTTGCGCACAGCAGAGGGCGCGGGCGTGACCGGGATTTTACTTGGACCGGGCTGCGCGGATTTGTATAATCCCAAGGTAATCCGTTCCACGATGGGCTCCATTTACCGGATGCCGTTTTATTATACAGATGACCTTCAGCGTGATATTTGTGCGCTCCGCGAAAAAGGCATTCGCTGGTATGCCGCGCATCTGGAGGGAAGCGTGCCCTATGATGAGCCGGCGTACAGGGAGCCGTGCGGGTTTCTGATCGGGAATGAGAGCCGGGGGCTGACAGAAGAGACAGCGGGGATGGCGGATGCGCGCATTCGCATTCCGATGTGCGGGCAGGTTGAGTCCCTGAACGCGTCGGTCGCCGCATCGATCCTGATGTATGAGGCAAACCGGCAGCGCAGGTTGGCAAAGATCCGATAACCATTGCGGGGAAGAGGAAGCATTGCCGGTCAGGAATAGAAGAACATTTTTTTGCATAAAAATGGAAAAACCTGCCATTAGTTTATCTGTGGCAGGGATAAGAACAGGAATAACGCTGGAAAATAATTTCGATAGAAGCATCATGGGAGAACTGTGAGAAACAGAGGCTCGGCAGAGGGGCCAACAGTGAAATTGAGCAGGAAAGAAGGTAGATGGAGATGCGAGAACAATTAACGGAAGACGATGTAAAGAAAATTCAGGAGGAGATTGAGTACCGCAAGCTGGTGGTGCGCAAGGAAGCTATTGAGGCGGTAAAGGAAGCGCGTGCGCACGGCGACCTGAGCGAGAACTTTGAGTATCACGCGGCGAAAACAGATAAGAACAAGAACGAGAGCCGCATCCGTTATCTGGAGCGGATGCTGAAGACCGCGCAGGTGATTTCGGACGACTCCAAAGAGGATGAGGTCGGCATTCACAATAAAGTAGAGGTTTATGTGGAAGAGGACGATGAGACCGAGGTTTATCGGATTGTGACCTCTGTGAGGGGAAACTCTCTCGACGGCCGGATCAGCATTGAGTCGCCGATGGGGAAGGCCCTGCTCGGACATAAGGTCGGCGACCGCGTGCTCGTGCAGGTGAACGAGAACTATGGGTACTATGTGGAGATCCGCAGCATTGATAAGACGCCGGATGAGGAAGAAGAGGAGCTGCGGCAGTATTGAGAGGAAAGAACTGATTTTGCGGATTGCTTGTGCCATGCCGGAAATAGAATTCGTCCGATAAGGTTTCTTTATGGTTTTAGCGATTATAAGAACAATTGGATTCTATCGGAAGTGAAAGGGGAAATCCATGAAGACAGTTCAATATAAGACAACTCAATATAAGACGACCGGCAATCGACCATTAAAAAATATCCGAGGTCAGAAGTATTGTGAAAAAAACACAGGAGAACACATTTCTTCTGTCAGAAGTTTAAAAGAAGTGAATATGCGGACAACACCTGGCAAGTGGAAAATATGTGTTTCGTCTCCGTTTCTGAACTGTGAAAAAATTCATCCGATTCAGCAGAAACGGGTCAGATGGGTGATTGATTCCTTAAAGGATGATAAAAATATACAGGATATTGTGATATTTGGCTCGAGCGTGACTGACAGATGCCATGTCGGGAGTGATGTGGACATTTTTGTTCAGCTTGACGAAGACAAGACGATTTTACTGGAAGCATTTCCTTTTGCTTATGATTTATGGACAAACTTTACAGTTGACAGCAGAATGCTTGATGAAATAAATAAAAAAGGAGTTGTTGTATATGAGCGAAACACTGCTGGACAAAGCAATTAAAAATTATAATGTTGCTGTGATGGTCTATAATTCTATGGATGGAGACGAGGGATATCTTAATTATATCGGATATCACCTTCAACAGTCGGTTGAATTAGGAATGAAATATTTCTTAGAGAAAAATGGTGTAGTATATCCGAAAACGCATGATATTGATCAGCTGATTCGGATTGCAGATGAAAATGATGTTGATCTGTTAGCGACAGAATACATCAGAGAGCACAGTGAGATGCTTTCTTTATGGGAAGCCCGTACAAGATATGTGCTGAATTATCAGCTGGAGTTTTCAAAGGTGGAACGTGCGATGAACGGGGTTGATGAATATCTGGATATCCTGCAAGCGGCAGATACAAAGCCAGAAAACGCAGAGCCGAAAGATACAGAATTGAAAGATACACAGCCGGAAAATACGGAGCCGAAAGAAACAGAGCCGGAAGATGCATAGCTGGGAGATAGGAACCAGAAACTATAGGGCCAGAAAGAAACTATAGAGCCTGAAAATACAAAGCCCGATAGCATGGATGGAGAACTTTAGAAATTGGAAAATGAAAATCATGCCCCCATTTTCAATATCGAAGAAGAATTAAAAAAACTCCCGGCCCGGCCGGGCGTTTATATTATGCATGACGCGCGCGATGAGATCATCTATGTCGGCAAGGCAGTCATCCTGAAGAACCGGGTGCGGCAGTATTTTCAGTCGAGCCGGAATAAGGGCGCGAAGATTGAGCAGATGGTGCAGCGCATCAGCCGGTTTGAGTATATCGTGACGGATTCGGAGCTGGAGGCGCTGGTGCTGGAGTGCAACCTGATCAAAGAGCACCGCCCGAAGTACAATACGATGCTCAAAGACGATAAGAGCTATCCGTTTATCAAGGTGACGCTGGGCGAGGAGTTTCCGCGTGTCGTGTTTTCCCGCACGATGAAAAAGGATAAATCCCGCTATTTCGGACCGTTTACGAGTGCGGGAGCGGTCAAGGAGACGATTGAGCTGATTAACAAGCTTTATCGATTAAGAAACTGCACCCTTTCGTTGCCGCGTGACATTGGAAAGGACCGTCCGTGCCTGTATTATCATATCGGGCAGTGTTCTGCTCCCTGTCAGGGGCTGATTTCTGCAGAGGAATACCGCAAATCGATTGATGAGGCGGTGGATTTTCTGAACGGGAATTATGCGCCGGTGCTGGATCAGCTGCAGAAGCAGATGGAAGAGGCGTCGGAAAATCTGGATTTTGAAAAGGCCATTGAGTATCGTGACCGGATCAGCAGCGTCCGTCAGGTGGCGCAGCGGCAGAAAATCACACACGGCGACGGGGAGGACAAGGATGTGCTGGCGCTGGCGGCGGACGGCGGCGACGCGGTGGTGCAGGTGTTCTTTATCCGCGGGGGCAAGATGATCGGACGCGACCATTTTTATTTGCGGGTAGCGCCGCAGGATACGGCATCGGCCATCCTGAGCAGCTTCATCAAGCAGTATTACGCGGGGACGCCGTTTGTCCCGCGGGAGCTGATGCTGGAGGCGGACATCGAGGACCATGAGGTCGTCGAACAGTGGCTTTCTGAAAAACGGGGGCAGAGGGTGTATCTGCGGGTGCCGAAAAAAGGAACCAAGGAAAAGCTGGTGGAGATGGCGGCGGAGAACGCGGCGATTGTCCTGCGCCAGGACCGGGAGCGTATCAAACGCGAGGAGGGCCGCACCATCGGAGCGGTCCACGAGATCGAGGAGCTGCTCGGCATTGACCGCGCGATGCGCATGGAGGCATTCGATATTTCGAACATCAGCGGTTTCGAGTCGGTCGGTTCGATGATCGTTTATGAAAGAGGCAAGCCAAAGCGCAGCGATTATCGAAAGTTCAAGATCCGGACCGTGCAGGGGCCGGATGATTACGCGAGTATGGAGGAAGTGCTGACCCGGCGGTTCCGGCACGGGCTTACGGAGCGGCAGGAGCTGGATGAAAAGGGTATGGGCTACGAGATGGGCAGTTTCAGCCGGTTCCCGGATCTGCTGATGATGGACGGCGGGCGCGGACAGGTCAATGTGGCGCTGCGCGTGCTGGACAATCTGGGGATCGACATTCCGGTCTGCGGACTGGTAAAGGATGATTTTCACCGGACGCGCGGTATTTACTTTGAGAATGTCGAGCAGCCGATCGATACGCACTCGGAGGCGTTTCACCTCATCACGCGGATTCAGGACGAGGCGCACCGTTTTGCCATCGAATACCATCGAAGCCTGCGCAGCAAAAGCCAGGTGCGCTCGCTTCTGGATGAGATCGACGGGATCGGACCGACCCGGCGCAAGGCGCTGATGCGCACCTTTCAGTCCCTCGAGGCCATCCGCGACGCTTCTCTGGAGGAGCTCGCAGCCGCACCGTCCATGAATGCGCGCAGCGCACAGCAGGTATACGAGTATTTTCACGGCGAAGCGCAGAGCGGAGCGAAGATTGAGGAAGAAACATAAACGGAATTATAATCTTAATATTGTTTTATCTGGACAAAGCAGAGGGAATCGGTTACAATGAGAGCCACGCAATGGAGAATCGCTTCGCGAGGGGCGTGGCGGGAAGGTTCTGTTTGTTGAAACAAAATAGCAGCCGCTTCCGGAAAAGGAGGGCTTATCTCGAAATTTGCTGTATCATAGATGAGCCGGATACCTGATACCCGGAAATGGCGAAGGACATGGGAGGGATTCAGAAAATGCCGACAGCCAGTGTTTCATTGGAGAAGATTGTTGAGAAAATGCAGCTGACCAATTTGACGCCGGAGATAGATATTTCCAATAAAAAGGTCGTTACCTCGGAGATCAACCGTCCGGCGCTGCAGCTGACCGGATATTTTGATCATTTTTATTCCGAGCGGGTGCAGATTATCGGGTATGTGGAATATACCTATCTGGAGCATCTGACCAGGGAGACGAAGGTTCCCGTTTATGAGAAGTTTCTCTCCTATAATGTGCCGTGCATCATTTATACGACCATGACAGAGCCGGACGAGGATATGCTGAGGCTGGCAAAGCAGTATGAGGTGCCGATTTTTATTACGAGCCAGACGACCTCCGGGTTCATGGCGGAGATTATCCGCTGGCTGAATGTGGAGCTGGCGCCGTGTATCTCGATTCACGGTGTTCTGGTGGACGTGTACGGCGAGGGCATTCTGATCATGGGTGAGAGCGGCATCGGCAAAAGCGAGGCTGCACTGGAGCTGATCAAGAGAGGCCATCGCCTGGTGACGGACGACGTGGTGGAGATCCGCAAGGTCAGCGACGTGACGCTGATCGGCGCTTCGCCGGATATCACGCGGCATTTTATCGAGCTTCGCGGTATTGGCATCATCGATGTAAAGACCCTGTTCGGTATTGAGAGCGTCAAGAATACGCAACAGATCGACCTGGTGATCAAGCTCGAGGAGTGGAGCCGCGACAAGGAATACGACCGCCTCGGACTGGAGGAGGAATACACGGAATTCCTTGGGAACAAGGTAGTATGCCATTCGCTTCCGATCCGCCCGGGCAGGAATCTCGCCGTGATCGTGGAGGCGGCTGCGGTCAACCATCGGCAGAAAAAGATGGGTTATAATGCGGCGCAGGAGCTGTACAACCGGGTGCAGAACAGCCTGATGAAAAATGCGCAGAAAAAAGACCATTGAAAGAAGAATTGAAAAAAGCGTCGAAATGAGCATCGAAATGAGCATCGAAGAAAGCTTAAAAGGAACTTTGAAAGATGTTTTGAGAGGATAGAGGATATGAGTAAATACTGTTTTGGAATTGATGTTGGGGGAACAACGATTAAGTGCGGTCTTCTGAGCGCGGCCGGAGAGCTTCTGGAAGCATGGGAAATCCGGACGAGGCTGGAGGAAAACGGCCGTTATATTCTGCCGGATGTAGCAGAGACGATCCGGAAAAAGATTGCGGAAAAGAATCTGGACAAGGATGAGATCGCCGGAGTGGGCATTGGCATTCCGGGTCCGGTTAACTCTGCGGGGGAGGTTCCGGTGGCGGTGAATCTGCACTGGGGCCATGTCAATATTGTAAAGGAGCTCGGCGACCTGACCGGCCTGAAGGTGAAGGCCGCGAACGACGCGAATGTGGCGGCGCTCGGCGAGCTCTGGCAGGGCGGCGGCGCCGGCTATCAGGATATGATTATGGTGACGCTTGGCACCGGTGTTGGCGGCGGCATCATTCTGGATGGTAAAATCGTGGCCGGTTCCCACGGCGCCGGCGGCGAGATCGGGCATGCGCATGTGAGTGATACGATTACGGAGGCCTGCAACTGCGGCGGCCATGGCTGCCTCGAGCAGATTGCTTCGGCAACCGGCATTGCTCATCTTGCGCAAAAGGCACTGGCGGCGACCGACGAGCAGTCTCTGATGCGCAATCATAAAAATGTTTCTGCGAAGACAGTGTTCGACGCGGTCAAGGAAGGCGATGCGCTGGCGATTCGTGTCGCGACGGAGTTTGGCGAGTGCCTCGGAAAAGCGCTCGCAGTGTTTGCGGTGGTCGTCGACCCGCAGATTATCGTGATTGGCGGCGGCGTATCCAAGGCAGGACCGGTTCTGCTGGATTATGTGACCGGCCCGTTCCGCGCGAATACGTTCCCTCCGTGCCGGGATACCGAGTTCGCACTGGCAAAGCTTGGCAACGATGCCGGGATTTATGGCGCGGCGAAGATGGTGCTGTGATTACCGAATTTGCTAATTGGAAACTTTAAAACAGAATTACACACATTGCCTTTGCAAATAGCCATATGATGACGCAATATGCAATTCGGATAATGAAGTCATGACAGAGAGCTGTGCGATGCTGAACAGGGAAGGTACGCCGAAATGATATTCGGCGCAGGCCATGAAAGGATTGGCAGGAAATCCGGAGGTGAGACTCATGATGCATTTTAATAATTCCAAAACAAAGCAGCGGATTGCCGCTGTCATTGTGATTGTGATCGTTGTAGCGATGGTGCTGGGAACGATCGCGTCGGCATTGCTTGTCTGAACGGCTGCTTTGAATGGGTTTATTGTGTTTTTTAAGAGGGGATTCTATGTTCAAACGATTGATTAAGGGAGTTGTGTGGTTTTGCCTGCTGCTGTGCGGCGCTCTTTTCGCATCCGCAGAGGGAGCGGCGGTGATCAGTGATGGCGTGTATATCGGGGAGAAGGACGTCAGCGGTATGACAGCGGAAGAAGCACAGGCGTATGTGGAAAGTGAGGTGGAAAAGCTTTCCACATCCATTATCACGATCCAGATGGGCGATGCCATGGTGAATGCGACCTGGAGTGAACTTGGTCTTACATGGACGAACACGGATCTGGTGAAGGAAATCAGCGAGCTGGGGACAACGGGAAACATTCTCCAGCGCTACAAGGAGCAGAAGGATCTGGAGAACCAGAGCACGAATTATCAGATCGAATACGAGTTGGATGAGAGCGCGGCGGAGGAATTTGTGGAATCGTTAGCTGCCTACAATTCCGAACCGGTGGAAGGCTCCATCTATATGGACAGCGATGGAAACCTCTGTGTGGAGGGCGGCACGGACGGGATGACCCTGGACGTGGACGCGACCATTGCCAGCCTGAAGGAGCACCTCCAGACCTACGAGGCGGGCGATATTATTATTGAAGCGACGGAGGATGTTGTTTCGCCGACCCTGACAGCCGAGCTGCTCAGTCAGATGACCGATGTGCTGGGCACGGCGACGACGAGCTATGCGTCCTCTACCTCGAACCGTGCGCAGAACGTGCAGAATGGCACATCGAAGATCAATGGAACCCTGCTGATGCCCGGAGAATCCTTCTCTGTGACGGATGCGGTGGCACCGTTTACCGAGGAAAACGGCTATGCACTGGCGGCCTCTTATGAAGCGGGATCGGTGGTGGAATCCTACGGCGGCGGTATCTGTCAGGTATCCACGACCCTGTATAATGCGGTTCTGAAAGCGGAGATGCAGGTCGATCAGCGCTATAATCATACGATGCTGGTTTCCTACGTGGATCCGTCGAAGGACGCAGCCATTGCGGAAGGCCTGATGGATTTTGTCTTTACCAATAATCTGGATTATCCGGTTTATATCGCGGGCAGCGCATATTCCGGAACCCTGACATTTACGATATACGGCGTGGAGACCAGGGCGTCGAACCGGACGCTGGAGTTTGTCAGTGAGACCATCAGTGAGACAGACCCGGCCAGCAACATCACGCTCAGCGCGAATACCAGCCAGCCGGTCGGCTATCTGGTTCAGGTGCAGAGCGCGCATCAGGGCTTAAGCGCCGTGCTCTGGAAAAACATTTACATTGACGGCGTGCTGACAGACACAATTCAGGTCAACAGCAGTACCTATACCGCTTCGCCTGCAATCTATGAGGTCGGTGTGGCCACGAGCAATTCGACTCTTTCCGCGGCGCTGTACTCGGCCATCGCGTCCAATGATCTTTCAACGGTTCAGAGTTTGATCGCAAACGGCACGGGCTCGGATGACGAGGACGACGATGAGGACGACGAGGACGAGACGGAGAAAAAGAAGAAAAAGAGCTCGTCGTCGGATGATTCCACGACGGAGACGACGGCTGAGACGACGGCCGAGACCGCAGCGCAGACGACCGCGGAGACGACGGCTGAGACCGCAGCGCAGACGGCTGCGGAGACGACGGCTGAGACCACAGCGGAGACCACGGCAGAAACCACTGCGGATGTGACGGTCGAGACATCGGCGGATACTGTCGTAGAATAAACAGCTCGATACGAGGAAGAAAGCAATGGAAACAGGGGAACTGGCAGAATCGGTTCGGAACCGGTCTGTCCTGCGGCAGCTTCATATAGAAACAACAGGGATTCCCGGGAAGTGCAAACGAGCGTTTCAGGGGGCTTCTGCTGCAGCGGGTCTGACGAGCAAATCCCAGACAGGGAAAGAGGAGCCGGAGGGCTTTTCTGCTGGGGGCAGGCCGGTCATCTCCTCGGCAGGTCCCTTGCCGGGATACTCAGATATGCCGTGGTGTCAGGTGACTGCCGCGGCAAATTCTCTGTCTGCGATGGGAGCGGTACCGGCGGTGTTTTCTCTGCAGGGACTGCTGCCGCCTGCTTACGAAGAGTCCTCGCTTCGCGAGGATATGAAGCGGTTTGACGAGGCAGCACGGATCGAGAATGCTGCGATCTGCCACGCGGATATCCAGGTGTCCCGGGAGATTACCGCTGTGCAGTATTTTGTGACGGGGATTGGATGGGCCGCTGCGGGAACCACGGAAACAGGAGAGCAGGCTCCGGAACGGATGAAAGGGGATACCAATCGGGTGGCTTTGGCGCAGCAGGAGCTTTGCCGCGGCAAGGAGCAGACTTTGACGCAGCAGGAGCTTTGCCGCGGCGAGGAGCAGACTTTGACGCAGCAGGAGCTTTGCCCCGGCCAGGAGTTGGTTTTGACGCGCCGGATTGCGCTTGCCGGGACAGCGGCGCTGGTTCGCGCGCACGAGGAAGCATTGCAGCAGCGGTTTCCGTTTCGCCTGGTTGACCGGGCGAGGGGCTTTGGCCAGTGGATGTCGGTCACAGAGGCCGCGCGAGCCGTGAACCACTTCGGTCCATATCCGATGCTGGCTCTTTCACAGGGCGGGATTTTTAACGCGCTCTGGGAGATGGCGGAGCAGACGGGCGTGGGACTGGAAGTGGATTTAAAAAAGATTCCCATTTATCAGGAAACCGTGGAAATCTGTGAATATTTTGATATCAATCCCTATTATCTGTACTCTGCGGGGGCGCTCCTGATCGGGACAGACCGTGCGGAGGATCTGATTGCCATGCTGCGTGAAAAGGACATTCCGGCCTGCGTGATCGGGCGTGTGACGGATAAAAAGGACCGCGTGATTTTAAATGGGGAAAACCGGAGGTATCTGGACCGGCCGAAGCGGGATGAACTGTGGAGGTTTGAAACGAAATAACAGGAGATATTCAGCCATGAGAGAACAAATTTTAACCTTTTTGGCAAAAAACAGCAAAATGGATCTGGGCGAACTGGCAGTTCTGCTTGGATCGAGTGAGGATGTCATCCGCAAGGAGGTCGAGGAGATGGAGCAGGAGAAGGTCATCTGCGGCTACCATACACTGATCGACTGGGAAAAGACGGACTCGGAAAAAGTGACGGCATTGATCGAGGTGCGGGTAACGCCGCAGCGCGGACAGGGCTTTGATACCATCGCGGAGCGCATTTACAACTATCCGGAGGTACAGTCGGTATACCTGATTTCCGGTGCCTATGACCTGCTGGTCATTTTACAGGGCAAAACGCTGCGCGAGGTCTCCAGCTTCGTGTCGGACAAGCTTTCCACTCTGGATTCCGTGCTCAGCACCGCGACCCATTTTATATTGAAGAAATACAAAGATTATGGCACGATACTCGGCAAAAAAGAAAAAGATGAAAGGATGTTGATGACCCCGTGAGAAACCCGTTATCGCAGAAAGTAATGACCATCGAGCCGTCTGGCATCCGCCGCTTTTTTGACATCGCGAACGAGATGGAGGACGTCATCTCCCTCGGTGTGGGTGAGCCGGACTTTGACACCCCGTGGCACATCCGTGACGAGGGCATCTATTCTCTGGAAAAGGGGCGCACCTTTTATACCTCGAACTCCGGCCTGCTGGAGCTCCGCAGGGAAATCTGCCGGTACCTGAAGCGGCGCTGCAGCCTGACCTATGATCCGGTCCATGAGACGCTGGTGACGGTCGGCGGCAGTGAGGGCATTGACATCGCGCTCCGGGCCATGCTGGATCCGGGGGACGAGGTGCTGATTCCCCAGCCCTGCTATGTCTCTTACCTGCCGTGCGTGCAGCTGGCCGGCGGCGTGCCGGTCGTGATCGAGCTGCAGGAAAAGGATGAATTCCGCCTGACCAGAGAGGAGCTGCTGGAGCACATCACGGAGAAGACCAAGGTACTGGTGCTGCCGTTTCCGAACAATCCGACCGGAGCCGTGATGCGCTATGAGGATCTCAAAGCGGTTGCGGAGGTCGTGATAGAAAAGGACCTGTACGTCATTTCGGATGAGATTTATTCGGAGCTGACCTACCAGGGCGACCATGTCTCCATCGCGAGTCTGCCCGGCATGTGGGAGCGCACTCTGACCATCAATGGCTTTTCCAAATCCTACGCCATGACCGGCTGGCGTCTTGGCTACGTCTGCGGACCGCGCGAAATCATTGATCAGATGATGAAAATACACCAGTTTGCAATCATGTGTGCACCGACGACGAGCCAGTATGCGGCCGTCGAAGCGCTGCGAAACGGCGATGCGGATGTCGCTATGATGCGAGAATCCTACAATCAGCGCAGACGCTTCCTGATGCACGAATTTAAGCGCATGAACCTGCCCTGCTTCGAGCCGTTCGGTGCTTTCTACGTCTTCCCGTGCATCAAAGAATTCGGAATGACCTCCGATGACTTTGCAATGCGTCTGCTTGAGGAAGAGCACGTCGCGGTTGTTCCGGGCACCGCGTTCGGCGCCTGCGGCGAAGGCTTTTTGCGTATCTCGTATGCATATTCCATCGACGCGCTCAAGGTTGCGCTCGGACGCCTGGAGCGGTTTATCACGAAGCTGCGCGAGGCGTAAAAGACAAAAGATATCTGAAATCTATGGCTGCCCGCCTGTCATCTGCCAGCAGATGTCTGAAACGCTATACAGTATGGCGAGGAAGCAACATATATTGTGAAGAAGTGGCTGAAGACATATGAATATTGTACTTCATGAGCCGGAGATTCCGGCAAATACAGGAAACATCGGGCGCACCTGTGTCGCGACCGGCACCCGGCTCCACCTGATCGAGCCGCTCGGCTTTCGCCTGACAGAAAAAGCGCTTCGGCGGGCCGGGATGGACTACTGGCCGCAGCTGGACGTGACCAGGTACCTTCATTATAACGATTTTCTGGAGAAACATCCGGGGGCAAAGATATACTACGCCTCCACCAAGGCGCAGAAGCTTTATACCGAGGTCCATTACGAGCCGGACTGCTTCATCATGTTCGGCAAGGAAAGCGCCGGTATTCCGGAAGAAATCCTGCTCGAACATCCCGACACGGCTGTCCGCATTCCGATGATTGGCGAGACCCGTTCCCTGAATCTGGGCAACTCCGTGGCCATCGTGCTGTACGAAGCCCTGCGCCAGAACGGGTTTGCCGGGATGAAAACACAGGGCGAGCTGACACGGTACCGGTGGGAGGGATGAATTGATCAAGACCTGTGCATAATAGAAAGGCACTCCAAAGGGGAGTGCCTTTCTATCGAATGGAATCACAAGATGGGCGGCGTATCCATCATCTCAGGTACTCTTTGCGAGTGCGTCGGGAGCCTTTCCGACCTTAGTGATTTATTCTATCTATACTCAGTTGTAGCGAAAATATACTTGTTTGTCAACCTTGTCATATTGTAATCAGAAATTGCAAACAGACTTGCGAGATGATATAATTCTTCATGAATAGTATGTCCAAACAATTATATGAACAGATGGGAGAATGTGATTATGATTCGAGCTTCGGAAGACTATTATAAAAGTCTGGTGGAAAGACTAAGGAAGCTTCCCTCTGAGACGGAATGGGTGGAATTTAAGTGTAATAATGATAATGTCCAAATGATTGGAGAATATATTTCGGCGTTGAGCAATTCTGCTGCCCTGAACGAAAAAGAGAATGCATACGTTATATGGGGAGTTGATGATGTTACACATGAAGTGACTGGCACTGGTTTTTCTCCGGCGAATGCAAAGAAAGGCAATCAGGAACTCGAAAACTGGCTTGCCGGTCTGACTTCCCCAAATCTGGATTTTGCTTTTACAGAGGTTATAGTTGATGACAAGAAAGTGGTTGTTCTGGAAATACCGAAGGCAACCATAAGGCCGGTAAGCTTTGGTGGAACGGAATTTATCCGAATAGGGTCTTATAAGAAAAAACTGAAGGAATTCCCGGAAAAAGAGCGTGCGCTCTGGAGATCATTTGAGAATACAGCATACGAACTTCGCACGGCCGTCTCAAATGTGACAGAAGAGGACGTAACGGCGCTTCTTGATTGTGCTGCTTATTATACCTTGTTGAAGCTGCCATTGCCGACAAATCGTTCAGGCATGATTCATAATATGCTTGATGAAGAATTTATCCGTGAGATGGATAATGGAAATTATGAAATCACAAACATGGGTGCATTGCTTCTGGCTAAGAATTTAAATAATTTTAGAAATCTGAAGCGAAAAGCAATCCGAGTTATTCAATATAAGGGAAACGGGAGAACTCATGCTCTCCGTGAAAAAGTATTTACCAAAGGATATGCGGTGGAATTTGATGATATTTGTGATTATATCAATACCCTTGTCCCGCAGAGCGAAGAAATCGAATCCGGTTCCAGAATTGAGCATAGGATGTTCCCAGAGAAGGCAATTCGTGAGATGGTCAGCAATCTGATTATTCATCAACAGCTGGATGTACGCGGAACCGGACCGATGATGGAAATCTTTGACACGAAGGTGGAGGCGTCGAATCCCGGTGACTTGCTGGTGGATGTGAACCGGATTATTGATACGGCACCACATGCGAGAAATGAATCAATGGCCTCTTTCCTGCGGATGGCAAGAATCTGAGAGGAACGCGGAAGCGGGTTTGATCGTATGGAAGAGGGCATGAGTGATCTGAAAATTCCTGCGCCAAAGGTGGAGACTGGTAATGATTTTACCAGGACAAAGCTGTACTGGTATTCGAGCCTGAAAGACTGGAAGAAAGAGGATCGTGTTCGGACATGCTATCTGGCGACTTGTTATTATTATGTGAATGAAATACCAGTTTCAAATTCTGTGTTGAGAGGACGTTTTGGAATAGACGATAAAAACAAAGCGATGATGTCAAGAATAATAAAAGATACGCTGAATGCTGAATTGATTAAAATTGCAGATCCGACTGTGGCTGTGAAATCAAGAAAGTATATACCATACTGGGCGTAAGATTTCGTTGATGGATAGTTGATGGAAAGGTTGTATTTTGAACAGAAACCTTGAAAATCCATTGTTTTACAAGGAAAATTTCGTTGACGGGTAGTTGATTGGCTGGCTGTTTTTTTGAATGAAAACCTTGGAAAACTGCTGTTTTACAAGAAAAAATTCGTTGACGGATAGTTGATTAGCTGGCTGGTTTTTGAAAGAAAACCTGAAAAACAGTATAGTCTGGAGACGTAGCGGAAATACGCAGAATAAAAGGATATGAAAGAATTACCTTTGGAATTTCAATCAACAGCTGACACGGTACCGGTGGAAAGGATGAGAGTATGAATCTGCCTCAGGATTTTTTGATTCGCATGGAAGCGCTATTGGGAGATGAGTATCCGGCATTTCTTCGCTCGTATGAAGAGCCGCGCCGCTATGGTCTGCGCGTGAATACGCTGAAAATCAGTGTAGAGGAGTTTCTGCGGATCGCACCGTTCCATCTGACGCCGATTCCGTGGACGGACAACGGATTCTTTTATGAGAAAGAGGATGCACCGTCCAGGCATCCTTTTTACTATGCAGGCCTATATTATCTGCAGGAGCCGAGCGCAATGACACCCGCGCAGCTGCTTCCGGTGGAGCCGGGCGAGCGTGTGCTCGACCTCTGCGCGGCCCCCGGCGGCAAGGCGACCGCGCTCGCTGCGAAGCTGCAGGCGCGTGATCTTGCGCAGTGCTGCCCAGGCGCAGAGCATGGAGCATTTCCGCCTGGGGGACTGCTCGTCGCTAATGATATCAGTGCTTCCCGCGCGAAAGCCCTTTTGAAAAATCTGGAGGTGTTCGGTGCGGCCAATTCGTTCGTGACCTGCACGACGCCGACGGTCCTGGCCGGGTATTTTCCGGAATTTTTTGATAAAATCCTTGTCGATGCGCCCTGCTCCGGCGAGGGTATGTTCCGCAAGGATGTTGCAAACGCAAATGCCTGGAGTCTTGAGAAGGTAAGAAACTGCGCAAAAACGCAGAAGGACATCGTCGGCTATGCGGTGTCCATGCTCCGGCCGGGCGGGATGCTTCTGTATTCTACCTGCACCTTTGCGCCGGAGGAGGATGAACAGGTCCTCGCGTATCTGCTGGAAACCCATCCAGAGCTGGAGCTGGTGCCGGTGCCGATGGCGGAAGGGTTTTGCGCGGGGCGGCCGGAGCTTGCGCTGGACGGCTGGCAGAGAAGAACTACTCCTGAAGCCTGTACCATGGCTCAGAAACCATGCCAGAGTGAACAGACGATTGTTGCGGAAAAATCGGATGGGAAAATGCTCAGGTGTGAACAGTCTGCTAAGGATAGTGCGGAATTACATATGGGAACGGAGAAAAATTTAAAAAACTGCATTCGCCTCTTTCCTCACAAAATTCCCGGAGAAGGGCATTTTCTCGCGCTGCTGCAAAAACGCGGGGGTGAGAAGCCACCGGCGAATTTGGATTTCAATGATTCTGCGAATGATACAATGGTCTGGTCGCAAAAATCAGGGAAAGCAGCAAAACTAGCTAAATTGGTGAATTGTGCCGCAGATGCAAGGTATACTAAGCTTTCAAGAAGCAAGAAAACAGGAAATACGGGTAGGGCTTCCAATAGGAGCAGGGCGGCAAATCCGGATTTGGAAAGCATAAGCTCATTTTTAGACCAGATACTCAACGATGAGCACGTCATGTCGGAGCTTTTGCGGCGCTGTGAGATCCACAATGGACAGGCTTATTATGTACCGGAAGCTCTGGATGCGGTGTCAGATTGCGTTTCCCGGTGCGGCTCGAAGCAAAGCGGAGAACGCTTCCAGTTCCAGCGGAAGGGACTGTATCTGGGAGAACTCAAAAAAGATCGCTTCGAGCCGTCTCAGGCATTCGCGATGGCTCTCCGGGCCGGGGACTGCGCGGCCGTGATTGACCTCGACTACACAGACGAGCGCGTTCTGCGTTACCTCCGCGGTGAGACGATCGAGGTGGAGGATGACAGGGACGATTGCGAACCATTGCGGAAACTGGAAAAAGGTAATGATGGCGTTGCCCGAGCGAAGGGGGAAGCGCGACTGAATGACAATACAGCCGGTGCAAGAGGCACGGCCCAGAAAAATGGATGGCGGCTGGTCTGCGTAAACGGCTGCCCGCTGGGCTGGGGCAAGCTCGTGAACGGCACCCTCAAAAACAAATATCATCCCGGATGGCGGATGCAGGCATAGGCCGGATCCTCCGATACCGGCATCTTGTCCGCTAACTGCTCGAAACATTTGAGGTAAGGAACTGCCGCGAACTGATTTGCCCGTCTTGCACCGCCCAACGCGTGAATCACAGATCATAAAAGCCTCGACGCAGTAAGTGAATGCGGTTAGCTGGAAGGCATACCACTGTACTTCGCAAGATGGTCTCATTTTTGTAACGGCTATTGGCGTATAAGAAGAGAGAGTGTGCGAAATACAAAGAAAAAAGCCCAAAAAAATGGTTACTATTCACGGGGTGGGGATGAAGTTTAAGAACTATTGTGGTTTGTTGT
>JAJQHZ010000087.1 GCA_021199475.1 Lachnospiraceae bacterium | reverse complement strand
TACGAAAAGTCAAAATTTCAGTCTTTCTTCATCCCCCACCCCGTGAATAGTAACCCGGCTGTTTCTTCCAGCAATGTTTTTCATCCTCCGACACATCATCAGTCCAGGCAGTTTTCCGTTTCTTCCCTGATATCTGTTTCAAAGGTATTCGCAGGTGTTGTGTGTGCCATTCCCTTCCTTTTTGCAAGAAGGACCGCGCCGAGCGTGACCGTGAGCGGAACGGAAAGGACGATGCCGTAACTCCCGGCCAGGCCTTGCATAATGGCGATGCCGATGTTGTTGGAATTGATAAGCTGCTGATAGGGAAGGTTGTATGCATAATCCAGCATCAGCGTGCTGGTGCTGGTGCCCGCGAACGCCAGAATCAGCGTATTGCTGTCAGTGCCCATCATATCGCGTCCCACACGCATTCCCGCGAACCAGAGCTCCTTCCGCGAAATGACCGGATTCTGGCGAACGATCTCGTCCATGGCGCTGGAAACCGACATGGCCACATCCATGGTCGCGCCCAGCGCGGAAATCAGAAGTCCGGAAAACAGAAGTCCGCCGACCTGAATTCCCTTCACATTCCAGAGCGTGATAAGACTTTCAATGTCAGACACATTGTATCCGGTAATCCCGGAAGCCCTGCTGAACAGGATTGCCGCAATGCCGGCGCTTAAAATGCCCGTGACCGTTCCTCCAATCGCGCAGATTGTTTTTCTGGTCGCTCCCCCAATCAGATACATCGTAACCAGTGTCGTGACAAAGCAGACAAATACCGCCACCCAGAATGGAGAATACCCGCGGTAAATCAGCGGAATATAGAGAAAAATCACGCTTGCAAACGTAAAAATCAGCCCCAGACTTCCCTTCACGCCCTGCTTTCCTCCAACCACACACAGCAGCAGCAGATAGAGCGCCGCAAAAATATAAATCACCCATTCCCGGTCCTTCGTATAAACACTCGAGACCGTCGTTTCCCCGGAAACACTCTGCATCACAATCACGTGCATCCCGACCGTGCACCCCGCACCGAACAGATAGCCGGAGCTGCTGGTCATCTCAATGATTTCCCCCTTGCGCACACCGGTGAGCATCTCCACCTTCACCGTCTGCTGCCCGGAGCGGGAGCCGTCCGACTGCAGATTATCCTTTACAATCTCCGTGACCACTCCCTTTTCAAATGTCTGACCGGTGCGGGTCACCAACTCCGTAATCTCCACCTGATTCGCCCACAGAATCAGTGCAATGAACGCTGCGAGCACGATGATCGGAACTATTATTTTGGCTGATTTTCTCCTCATGGCCTTTCTTCCTCGTATAAAACATGAAAAATTAATGCGCGGGCCAGATGCGGCTTTAACAGCAATACACCCTCGCCGGGTTATGCCCCCAATCTCCGATTGTGGGGCGCGGGCATCCCACGCTTCGCGTGGGATATGCCTTGCCCGGCTCTGTGCATAGAAAGCGGCGGGCCATTGCTTTTGGCATGCCCGCCGCCCATCACTCACACCCGGCAGTTCTCTTTCACAGTTCCAGCCGGTGAGTTTTCAGACCCGTCACCAACCGTTACTGCCTGACTTTTTCATATTACTCTGCAGTCTTTACGATCGTAAACAAATCATCGATCGTCTCAACTGTGCCGTCATCCGTAATCTGATACGTCTCTACGGAGAAGGAATCGGATGTCATGGTAATCACCGAATAGCTCGGCAGCCAGTTCTGGCTTCTCTCTTCGATGTAGTCCTGCTGCGCCGCAATCAGCTCGTAGAACTTCGAACCACTTGCCGAGTTTGCGGTCAGATACAGGATACCTTCCGGATCCGTAACGGTATCTCCGTCCACATCCTCGATCGTGTAGCAGATGTTGTCATCCTGGAACTCGGCCAGCGCCGCTTCGGCTTCCTCATCGCCCTCTTCCGGATTCAGTTCGATCTGCTCACCGCTCTCGATGTTGGTCGCATGATCCCAGTCGTAATCCGTGCCATCCTCATTCAGGGAGAACTCATAGCCCTCATGCTCCTCGCTGTCGCCGTACAGAAGCTTCGAACGGCTGTAGGTATGGTCATGGCCCTGAAGCACAACATCAATGTCATTCGCATCGAAGACCGGGGTCAGCTGGGTACGGAGGATCATACCGTCTGTGTCCGAATGGTCAAGGCCGGTACCGTAAATATCCTGGTGCATGGTAACGACACGCCATGTCGCGTCCGGATACGCCGCAACCGCCTCTTCAATCGCCTGCTGATGCTCTGCTACATTGTAGTTATTCGTGTTCAGCACGATGAAAAGTCCGTCTCCATACGTATAGTAGTAATCGCCGCCTGCGGTTGTAGCGCCAAGCTCCGTCGCATTCGGGTTGTTGAAATGATACGTATAATCCTCATTGAGCGAATCATGATTTCCGATTGTTGTTGCTACCGCAAGTCCGGAAAGGACATCCGACTCCAGATAAGCCGCATACTCCTCTTCCTTCGCGCTTCCGGTCTTGTTCACCTGATCGCCTGCGGAAATCATGAAATTGATATCGGTATTCTCTGCTGTCGCGATCTCCAGGGTACGGTTCCAGGCAAAGCCATCGTTTTCAGCCGCTGTGTTTGCCACGCCGCTGTCCGCAACCAGCTCGCCGTCTCCCTGCGTCTGACCCTTGGAAGCACCGATCTGCGGGTCGCCTACATAAAGGATTTTAACGGTGTCAAAGCTTCCTGTCGTGTATTCCTTTACCTCGGTCTGCTCACCGTTCTTTTCTACTGTATAATAATAAGTGGTCTCTGCCTCAAGGCCGGTCACCGTCACGTGATTGTAATGATAAGCTACGCCATCTGTCAGATCCGTGTTTACGTCACCGCTCTCGCCGGTAAACTCCTCCAGCGCGTCCGCGTCCGTACCAAAATGTACCACCGGTGTCGCGTCGCTGCCGTTGTTCTCGCTGTACCATGCAAAGTTCAGCTCTGTCTCATCCGTACCCGGGGTCAGCGATACCTTTGTGTAATCCGTCGCA
Organism: Lachnospiraceae bacterium; assembly: GCA_021199475.1. Taxonomy (GTDB): domain Bacteria; phylum Bacillota; class Clostridia; order Lachnospirales; family Lachnospiraceae; genus Choladousia. The sequence continues at coordinate 23,861 of JAJQHZ010000087.1, read as the reverse complement.
ATGGTCTCCCACTCGCTCTCCCACTCGGCCCAGGCATCCCCGCCCGTCGCACTCGAATCATTATAATGCTCTGTCGCCGCAAACGCCGTCTGGCATGAAAATGCGGATCCCATAATCGCGGCCGCTGTTAAAACACTGATGACTCTTTTCCTATTCATACATGAACCTCTTTTCTTCTCGAATATTCTCTCGATCAGGAACAGTCTGTTCCATTCCAATCATCCGGTTTGCAGCGGAAGCATCTCTTATGGATTCCCCCCGCATTTTGCAGATTACCGGATTATTATAATTTTCTGTAATTATTCAAAACAACTGGCTACGGAAAGCCGCTTCTTTTCAATGCTGTTTCAAACGATTACAATTCTATTTTCAGTCATGGAAATCTCTGGCGCCTCACGATTCCCGCCGACAACGCGAGTATAGCACCCCAAAAAAGAAAAGCAATAGACTTTACCAAGTTTTCTGAAAGTTTTACATGGATTATACAAAGGTGTGACAACTATTTAAAAAATCTTACATTGCATTTATTTTTCTCTATTGTCGCAGCCCTCTTTCTATGCTAAAATTACAGTAGTTTCATCAATGCCGTTTGTGAAAAGATAATCGGAGGGTGATTATATGCCAAAATCCATTGCCATCGGGCTTCAGGACTTCGAAAAGGTCAGGCGTCATGATGCTTTTTACGTAGATAAAACTCAGTTTATCGCGGACTGGTGGCTGTCAAATGATGATGTCACCCTGATTACGAGACCGCGCAGATTCGGTAAGACACTGACCGTAAGTATGGTGGAACAATTCTTTTCCATCGACTGTGCCGGTAGCGGCTTATTCAATGACCTGAAAATCTGGAGTTATGAAAAAATGCGGGCACTTCAGGGAAGCTACCCCGTAATTTCTCTTAGCTTCTCCGATATCAAAGAAAATTCTTATGCTCAGGTACGCGGGAAACTATGTGAAAGTATCGTTGATCTGTATAACCATTATGATTTTCTCGCAGAAGGAGACCTGTTAAATGAGCGGGAAAAAGAGTATTTTAACAAGGTTTCCTCAAAAATGGAAGATTCTGAAATCTCTATTGCCATACGTCGATTATCCGGTTACCTTTATAAATACTATCATCAAAAAGTCATTCTTCTGCTGGACGAATATGACACCCCCATGCTGGAGGCTTTTACCGGCGGATACTGGAACGAACTGACTTCCTTTATGAGAAGTCTTTTCAACGCGACCTTTAAAAACAATCCTTATATGGAACGGGCCATTTTAACTGGTATCACCAGAATCAGTAAAGAATCTATCTTTTCTGACCTTAACACGCTCAAAGTTGTAACTACAACCTCGGAAGAATACGCCGACTGCTTTGGTTTTACCGAATCCGAGGTCTTCGCTGCCCTGGACGATTATGGGTTTTCGGACAAAAAGCAGGATGTCAGGGACTGGTACGACGGCTTTTCATTTGGTAGTATGACCGGTATTTACAACCCATGGTCGATTCTTAATTTTCTGGATACCGGTCGGCTGGAGCCTTATTGGGCAAATACCAGTTCCAACACGCTGACAAACACACTGATCCGATCCGGAAGCAAGGACATCAAAATCGCCTTTGAAGCCTTGCTGCACGGGAGCACGATAAAAACACGGATTGACGAACAGATTGTCTACAGTCAGCTTTTAGAAAAAGAAAGCTCCATCTGGAGTCTTTTCCTCGCCAGCGGCTATCTGAAGGTAGTAAATAAAGAATTCGATCTGCAGACGGGGCGTAGTGTTTACGAATTGTCCTTAACAAACCGGGAAGTACGCATCATGTTTGAAGATCTGATTCACTGCTGGTTTTCCGATTACGACAGCAACTACAACGACTTCGTAAAATCTATGCTCCAAAACGACAAAAAAGCGATGAATGTATATATGAGCCGGGTGGCGCTGAATACATTCAGCTTCTTCGATGCCGGAAATAAGCCATCCGAAGAAAGTGAGCCAGAGCGGTTTTACCATGGTTTTGTTCTCGGATTAATTGTGGACCTCGCAGATCGCTATGCGATTCAATCGAACCGTGAGAGCGGTCTCGGCCGCTATGATGTGATTTTGGAACCTAAGAACACCGACAGTCTTGCCTTTATCATCGAATTCAAGGTGTTCGATCCGGATGAAGAAAGCTCCCTGACCGACACGGTACAGAGAGCCCTCAGGCAGATAGAAGATAAGAAATATGCAGCCGCGCTGACCGCAAAAGGAATCCCGGCAGAAAGCATTCGATCATACGGATTTGCTTTTAAAGGAAAACAGGTGCTGATTGGATAACGTATCTCCCTCTTATCCCTTCTCCATTTCCCCTTCCGGTCGGACAGGCAGCGCAAGCCTCCCGATTGCTTCCACCAGCTCCTTTGCCAGCGGAAGCGTTTCTTTGTCTTCTTTGCCACTGACGCGGGCGCGCGTGTATATAAACTGCGGCGCGGCCGCTTTTTTTGCTGTCGTTCCATCCTGCATGGAGGCTCCGTTTCCGGCATGCCCGGCAGATGATTTTCCCTTTTGCGGCTGTGCCCCGGCTTTTCCCCGGCCACTGCCCGCATAAGACTGTGTCCGGGATGCCGAAGCATCCGCAGTGCCACGGCCATTGCCTGCACTCGCCTGCGCAGGGCTGAACACAAATTTCAGCCGTCCCCGGTAGTCCTTGAGCAGTGAATCGATCCTGGTGACGTCGATCTGCGCCTGCTCGTACATCTGAATGCGGATCTCGTTTCCTTTCTGGGCAAGCTCCACAATCCAGGCCTCATGGGCCTGTGCGCGAAGCCGGGCGACTGCGAGCAGGTTCTGTACCGGGCGCGGAGGCTCGCCGAAGCGGTCGATCAGCTCCTCGAGCATATCCTCATGCTCTTCTTCGCTGCGGATGGCGGCAATGCGCTTATATATATCCAGCTTCTGCGTCTCGCTGCGGATGTACCGTTCCGGGATGAACGCGTCGATATCGAGATCAATCGTCGTCTCGAAGCTGTCCTGCGGCGGCATGACGCCCTGCGCCTCTTTTACCGATTCGTTGAGCAGCTTGCAGTAGAGATCATAGCCGACCGCCGCCATATGGCCGGACTGCTCACTGCCGAGCAGGTTGCCGGCGCCGCGGATCTCCAGGTCGCGCATGGCGATGCGGATGCCGCTGCCGAGCTCGGTAAATTCGCGGATGGCAGAAAGACGTTTTTCTGCGACCTCTTTGAGCATTTTGTCGCGGCGGTACATCAGAAACGCGTAGGCGGTGCGGTTCGAGCGCCCCACGCGGCCGCGCAGCTGGTAGAGCTGCGAGAGTCCCATCGTGTCCGCGTCATGGATGATCATCGTATTCACATTTGAGATATCCAGCCCGGTCTCGATGATGGTCGTCGTCACCAGCACATCGATATCGCCGTTGATGAAATCGTACATGATGCGCTCCAGCTCGTGCTCCTTCATCTGCCCGTGCGCGAACGCGACGCGGGCCTGCGGAACCAAAGCCGCGATTTTATTGGTCAGCTCGACGATTGTGTTGACGCGGTTGTACACATAGTACACCTGCCCCCCGCGCGACAGCTCGCGGCTGATGGCCTCGCGCACCAGCTCCTCATTGTATTCCATCACATAGGTCTGAATCGGGACGCGCTCCAGAGGCGCTTCCTCGAGCACGCTCATGTCGCGGATTCCGACCAGGCTCATATGCAGCGTCCGCGGAATCGGCGTCGCGGTCAGCGTCATCACGTCAATATCCGTCTTCAGCTGCTTGATTTTTTCCTTATGGGTCACGCCGAAGCGCTGCTCCTCGTCAATGACCAGCAGCCCCAGATCCTTGTACTGCACATCCTTCGACAGCAATCGATGGGTGCCGATCACGATATCTACGAGCCCTTTTTTCAGATCCTCAATCGTCTTCTTCTGTTCCGCCGGAGTTCGGAAACGGCACAGCAGGTCGACCCGCACCGGGAAATCCTTCATACGCTGCAAAAAGGTATTGTAATGCTGCTGCGCCAGAATCGTGGTCGGCACGAGATAGGCCACCTGCTTGCCGTCCTGCACGGCCTTAAAAGCGGCGCGGATCGCGATCTCCGTCTTGCCGTAGCCGACATCGCCGCAGATCAGGCGGTCCATGATTTTCGTGCTCTGCATATCGCGCTTGGCCGCCTCAATCGCCGTCAGCTGATCCTCCGTCTCTTCAAACGGGAACATTTCCTCGAATTCCCGCTGCCACACCGTATCCTCGCTGTAGGTGAAGCCATCCTTGCGCTGCCGCTCGGCGTAGAGCTTCACCAGATCCTGCGCAATCTCCCGAACCGCCGTGCGCACCTTTGATTTCGTGCGGTTCCATTCCTGCGTGCCCAGCTTGTTCAGCTTCGGCGTCTTCGAATCGCCGTCGGCATATTTCTGAATCACATCCAGCTGCGTCGCCGGAACATAAAGATTACTGCCCCCGGCATACTCGATTTTCATATAATCCTTCGTGACATGGTCGACCTCGACCTTCTCAATACCCTTATAAATGCCGAGACCGTGATTTTCGTGTACGACAAAATCGCCGATCGACAGCTCCGAAAAGCTGCTGATCTGCCGTCCCTCATAGCGCTTCTGTTTTTTCCGTTTCTTCTTCTCCTGCCCGAAAATGTCGCTTTCCGTAATCACGACAAAGCGGATCAGCGGATATTCATACCCCCGCTTCGCATTTCCGTAGGTGATCAGAATCTCGCCGGGCTGCACCTCGCGCTCCTCATTTTCCGTATAGAACGCCGAGAGCCCTTCCCCGGTCAGATCCTGCGCCAGCCGGTTCCCCCTCGTCCGCGACGCCGCGAGCAGAATCACGCGATAGCCGCTCTTTTTCCAACCCTTGAGATCCTTCACCAGATACTCAAAGCTGTTGTTGTACGGATTGACCGAGCGGACCGTCAGGCTGTATTTTCCGGAAACCACCCACGGTGCCTTCGCGTTCTCCAGCGTGCACAGCCCCACCGCGTTCCTTTTGCAGATGGCGGCCGCTGTCTCCTGCGCGGAAAACAAAAGCTTCGTCTGGCCCGGCAGCACATAGCCCTTCTCCAGGCGGTTCTTCATGCTCTCAGAAAATTCCATCTCTACCGCAGAGGCCGCCTCCAGGATCCGGTTCGGCTCATCCAGAAAAATCATCGTTCGATCTGCATCGAAATAATCCAGAAAACTGATCTTCTCTTCCGTAAAATAATCCAGAAAGCCCTCCATCGAGAGCGGCTCTCCGAACTCCGTCAGCTCATCGCGGCAATCCTGCAAAAGCTGACGGATCCGGTTCACGGGCTCCTGCCAGCCGGACTGCAGAAACTCACTCTGTCCCAGATCCAAATCCGTTCGATTTGATTTCAGTGTCTCGCCGCCACGATTCCGCGTTTTCTTCGTCGCATCTGCCGAATCCTTCTCTGAGATCGTGTCCGGATTCATCCCGGCCGATGGTTTACTGTGAGAAAAATCTCCCGCCGTCCCCAGTTTCCGGAATTTCGCTTCGGCCGCCTTCGCCTCTCTCTCAATTCGTTTCAGCGCCTTCTTCCGCGCAGCCGGGTCCGGCATCAGCTCCGCCGCCGGATAAATGCGCACCCGCTCCAGATTCTCGATGGAACGCTGGCTCTCCACATCAAAGCTGCGGATGGAGTCCACCTCCTCGCCCCAGAGCTCAATGCGCACCGGATTTTCCTCCGTCAGCGGGAAAATGTCAATAATCCCGCCGCGAATCGCGAACTGGCCGGGACCCTCGACCTGCCCGACGCGCTCATAACCAAGACGAATCAGATCCCGCTTTAATTTATCCGTGTCTATCTCCGTGACCGCGTCTCTCCTGGCAGCCGGTTTTCCCGCGGAAGCTGATTCCATATCTGCATCCATTTCCGAAAACGTTTTTCCCGCCGCAGCCGAATCCGTACCTGCGGCATCTGAGGCAATATCTGAGATATTATCTGAGGCATTATCCGATGCAGTATCCAATGCTGACTTTGCCTCTTCCCGGCCCAATCCGGCACCGGCGGTTTCCGATATTCCGTAACGGATCCCGTCCAGACCGATCTCCAGGACATGGCTCACCCAGTCCGCGAACGGCATCATCCGGTTCATACAGGCCGCAGCCGTCGTGATGATCGTGAGCGGGCGGGTTGCCTCCGCCAGTGTCTTCAGCACCTGCGTCCGCTGCTGCTCAAGCAGATTGCTCTGCAGATCCGCCTGAAAAAAGATCAGGTCCTTTGCCGGAAAATACAGGATATCCCGGTCAAAAAAGCGATAGTTCTCGAACATCTCCTTCGCGCGCAGGTCGCTATATGTGATAATAAGCGTGACTGGCCGCGCGCGATGGCTTCCGGCCGCCGCAGACGCCATACAATACACAAAATGCGACTTCTGAGAATCGATGCATCCCGTTACCTGAAGCAGACCGCGATTCCTCGCGGCCTTTTGACTGATTTCTTCAAATTCGCCCAGCTCCCGCATGGGCGCAGTAAATGCTTTCATACTGACTCCTGTTTCACCTTTTCATCCGCTTCCCTATTTTGCCACATGCGCGTTAAAATGATTCATCACCGTATGCACATCCTCAGCAAGCAGCATTGCCGCCGCATCTGCAGCCCGGGAAAACGCATCCTCCATCGTGGCCCGTTCCTCCTCCGGAAAATGCCCCAGCACATAATCCACAAGATCATAGCCCTCCGGTTTTTCTCCGACGCCAATCCTGACACGGGCAAACTCCTGTGTGCCCAGATGCTGGATCAGACTCTTAATCCCATTGTGGCCGCCCGCGCTGCCCTTCGCACGGACGCGCAGCTGCCCCGGAGGCAGATTGATATCATCGTAAAGCACAAGGAACGCTTCCTTCGGATCGATTTTGTAAAAATCGCACGCGGCGCGGACGCTCTCTCCGCTCGCATTCATGAAGGTCAGCGGCTTCAAAAGCAGCACCTTCTGCCCATTGATGACACCGGTGCCGGTAAGCGCCCGGAACTTCTCCGTCTCAATTCGAATTCCGTATTTCTCCGCGAGCCGGTCGATTGCCTCATAACCGGCATTGTGCCTGGTATTCGCGTATTTTCGTCCCGGATTGCCGAGACCAGCTATTATAAACATGACGGTTTCCTCTTCCTTCTCTCTGTACAGTATTCTTTTCAGCCATTCCCCAATCATATCCTGTCCACCTGATCTTATATTAATAGCCACATCAACACACAAATAGTCAATTATGACCATTAAATCAGCTTATGGTTCCTTAAAACGTCAATTCTGGCATTTTATTTTCCACCTTTGTCCTCATTCATCTCTTCTTTTTAAACATTTCCTCACTAATTGGAACATTCTCCTGCTTCTTGATTATTTTTTTCCCAAAAATGGATGTCCGATAAATAAAATCAACAATCTCTTTACTATCACTTGTCTCATAAAATCGAATCAGGAGCCTGAAAAACTCATTAATTTGATTCTCAGGAATTTCTAAAAAGCCCTTTCCATTTTGAATCAGGATCTGATTTGCCGCCAACTGAGCTACCCGTTTATTTCCATCACTGAACATTTGTGTCCTCATAATATACAGCATCATCTTAATCGCCCGCTCTGTGACACACGGAATATCTAATATTGTATTAAGCTCCTCTTTTATCTTATCGGCGTCTGGCAATTCCGGTTTCCATGAAGTGCCTCCAATCTGCACATCATATTCACGCAGCTTTCCGGCATCCGACATAAGTGCTGTGTTAATGATCTGATTCAATTGTCTCAAATATAAAAAGTCCAGAGGATAATCTATGGAATCAAACACAAACTGCCATGCATGCTTCAGATTATTAATCTTGTTGATATCGTCAACCGTCAGTCCGGCAACCGAACGTCCATCATAAATTTTCTGAGTATCCGGAAAGGTAACCCCAATCCCTTCAATCCTGGCGCTGGAATATATACAATCAATAATATTCCTCTTTACCAGTTCAATACATTCCTTTTGCGAAAGATCAAACAAATCCTTCATGTACAATTCCTCCTCGGAAAACACCCATTATCTATACCCATTTGCGAACCTTGCTGCCGCTATTCGCAATCCATGCCCGAACCGATATCAAAGCCAATCCCGGCTCAGCCCATCTCCTCCAGCTTCGCGACCACCTTCTCAAAATGCATGAAATGGGAGGCCTTTACCAGAATGGTATCGCCTTTTTTCACAAGAGAACCAAGCTGTGCAAGCAGCGTCTGCAAATTCGGCAGGGTGACCGTTGGCATCCCGGCATTCACCGCATTTACCCCCGCTGCGATCTGCGCGCTTAACGGACCGACGCAAATACAAAGGTCGATATCCATCCCGCCTGCTGCCTCGCCGACTCCGCGGTGCATCTGCTCCTCCTCTCCGCCGAGCTCGCCCATGTCGCCGAGAATCGCCACCTTTCTCCCGAGGCCATCCTGAAGCACCTCGAGCGACGCTTTCATCGACATCGGATTCGCATTATAGCAGTCATCGATAATCGTGAATTGCTCCGTATGAATGATATGGAAGCGGCCGCTGACCGGCTGCAGGCTCTCAATCCCCGCACGGATTTCATCAAACGTCAGGCCATAATGCAGGCCGACCGCCGTCGCCGCGAGCGCATTCATTACCATGTGGATGCCAGGGATGGGAATCTGCACGGTAAATGCCGTCACAGGCTCTGCCGAATTTTGGTTCTCCGCCATAGTGTGTGAATCCCCGGTGTTTTTCGAATCATCTGATGGCAATCTTTTTGCGGTCTGCGCCTCAAATGCTTTACCCGCAACGCAGATCCTGCATTCAATCCCGTCCAGTCCCTTTTTCACTATATGATCCGCATAGATATCATTCTCCTGCCCAAATCCAAAAAAGGTCGGACGCAGCTTTCTGCTGCTGTCAATTTCCCCGGCATCTGAGTTCCCACACGTACCCAATCCAGCAGTTTTCGTCAGGTGAAGCACATTCTTTTCACAGATACCTGCCGCCTGCTCCGAAACATCAGCCCAGCGTGGATCATCTCCTGTTTCTGTAGCTCGCTCTGATTGGGTGCCTGCCCGGGCAGGCACCTCCACTGCTTCCACGCTCGCCAGCTTATCATCGTCCCCGTTTAATATAATATGCCCGTCCGGGCGCAGAAAATCAAAGATTTCCGTCTTCGCGCGAAGCACGCCGTCCCGGTCTCCCAGAAACTCCAGATGGCACTGCCCGATATTCGTAATCACGCAGGTGTCCGGCTTCGCAATCCGCGCCAGATTGTGCATCTCTCCGAAATGATTGATGCCCATCTCCAGCACCGCGATCTGATCCTCCTCACGCAGCCGGAAAATCGTCAGCGGAAGCCCTAGCTCGTTATTAAAATTCCCCGCCGTCTTAAGAGTACGGTACTTCTGCGAGAGCACCGCAGCGACCATCTCCTTCGTGCTGGTCTTGCCTACACTGCCTGTAATGCCAACCACCGGAATCGACAGCTGCTCCAGATAATAAGCCGCCAGATCGCCCAGCGCTTTGATGGTCGACTCCACTTTTATGTAATTTCCCATCCGGGCACCATCGCCTGCATCAGAAAAACTTCCTGCTGTTTTCCCAGAATTCCCGATCCCGTTTTTTACATCTGTCAAAGCATCCGAATCGTCAGAAGCCCTCTGCCCAACAGGAACTCCCTGACTGCTGCATAAAAACTCCGGCTCCTGCTCCCCGATCACGCACAGCGCGCCTTTCCCGAACACCTGCCCGACGAAGTCATGACCGTCTACCCTCTCGCCCTTAATTGCCGCAAAGAGGCATCCCGGCTCTGCCTTCCGGCTGTCTGTCGTAATCGCACATACTTCCCGGTCACGGTCTTCCTCTCTTCCATAATAAATCCCGCCGCACACATCCGCCATGCGGCCCAACGTCATATTTTTCACTTTCCTGCCCCTCCCTTTACTCAATCACCACCACTGAATCGTCCGAGGTGCTTCCGGATGAGTCTCCCAATGAGCCATCCGAAGCCCCGCTCGTCCAGGTCGCCTCATCCGAAATGGTAATCTCAAATTCCGCTTCATTCGTTGACAGGCTGTCACCCGAAGATATGGTATCGCTGCTGTCCGCCTGACCAGTCGAAGCGGAGTCACCTCCAGACGTACTCGTATCTGATGCACCCGTATCAGAAGAGCCCGTGCCCGAATCCGATGAGCCGGAGGAAGCAGTACCGGAGGAAGTCACCGTGGAGGAAGTACCCCCATAAATAGTAATATTGTCATCCTCATCGAGATCCGCGTCCGAGGCATCGTCCGTATCGTCTGAGCGGTTCGTTGCATACGAAGTGCCGCTGCTCGCCGTGCCATATCCATAGTCAATGCCGGAGCTGTAGCAGACGACCGGTGTCCCGGCCTCGATGTTCTCATAAATCGTCTGCGCCTGCGCGGTCGGCGTATTGATGCAGCCGTGGGAGCCGCTGCTCATGTAAATCGTTCCGCCGTAAAGGCTGCGCCACGAGTCCGCGTCGTGGATGCCCACGTTTCCATAAAACGGCATCCAGTAGTTCACCGGCGTCTCATAATCCTCCCCGGTCAGCGTCGCGTTGCGCTCCTTATAGACGACATAATAAATCCCCTCCGGAGAGGCGTTCCCCGCGCTGGTATTTCCGGTCACGACCGGCGTCTCCACCAACAGCTCGCCGTCCTTATAATACCACATTCTCTGATTCGTGTAATCAATCTCTACATAGGTGTCGCCAATGTCATTTGTGCCGCGCGTCAGCGCACTCACCGTCCAGACGGGCGAGCGGCCCTCCGTATTTCCCGCCAGCAGCAGACGGTACAGCTCTGCCGTCTCCGCGTCACGGTCCATCTGCCAGCCATAAGTGACAGACTCCACGTACACCGTGTCCCCATTCGTGGTGACAAACGGCTCCAGAGTCCCGACCGTGTCGTAGGTGTCGGCGAGATCGTCCACCCACGCAGCCACGGAATCATAGTCAAAGACCGGCGTATTGTTTTCATCCAGCGAAAACCATTCCATAAACGTCGAAGCATCCAGCGACACCACCACATCGCCGCTCATGTAATAATTGATGATCATCGAAGAATACTGGTTATACAGGCTCACCTCCTCGATCAGGCTCTCATCCTCAGAGGTGATTTCTGCCTCCACGTAGCATTCGGCCATCTCCAGATTCAGACTCTTTTTCCCCGCGTCCGCCGCCGCAATCACTGCAGCCTGCACCTTTTCCGTATCCAGCTGCGTTCCCTCGGTCTCCGCGACAATCCCATAGGATCCGTCGTCCAGAAGCGCCACATACGCATTTTCCGGCGCCTCCATCTGGTCCTCCTGCATCATCGGAAGCGCGGCCACCAGCGCCTCCAGCTTTCCCGCATCATACGTCACAGAAGTATCCATCGAATAAGACACCCCTTTTGAAAAGCACGCACCGCTCCAGGCAAACGCATTCTGCTTTTTCAAAAGCTCCCGCGTCTCATCGCCCGGTACAAATGTATAATCAAAATCCGACCCGTTCAGGATTTCCTGCTCCTCATCCCGTCCGGTAATTACAAGATGATAATTTGCCACATCCGCCGCGATCAGCTCCTCAGCCTCAGCCACGGTCAGATCCGACACATTAATCCCGTTAATAGTCGTATTTTTAAAAAAATGCGTCGTATAATATGCCGCAATCGCGCCATACACACCGATCACACACAGAAGCAAAATCAAGGCTGCCGTCAGCAGCCAAACGGTTCGTTTCCTCATAGTATTCCCTCTTTCATTAGCTTTAAATGCGCGGCTTTCATAGTATCATAATACGCGATTGACAGAAATAAAAGAAACGTCCGGTTAAAAGTAAATTGATTTTTTCTTAAAATCTCACTGCACCACAGGGACCAGCCGCGGCCGGGCCTCGAGCACGACCGCCGAGGTCGCCGGAAGCACAATCTTCAGCTCGCCGCCGATGAGCGGATAAGCCGCAGATTCCTCGGTAAAGCCTTCCTTTGTTGTCTCAAACACCCGTTCAAGGACACTGTCATTCGTAATGCCCGCCGACCAGACCGGCAGAGTCAGCTCCATCCGCTCCTCGCGGTTGTTAAAAAGCACGACCATCTGGTTTTTCCGGCCAAACCGCCCATACGCCAGCCAGTCCGTTCCGCCTCCCAGAATTCGCAGAGAGCCATGCGTCAGAACCGGATACCTGCGGTGCATCGCGATCACACGCCGGTGAAACTCCAGCATCTGCACATCCTCATGCCCCCAGGGATAAGTGCGCCGGTTGTCCGGATCCGTAAAGCCGCAGACCCCCGCCTCATCGCCGTAATACAGCGTCGGCGCCCCCGGCCAGGTCATCTGCATCACAACCGCCTCGCGCATGATTTCCGGGCGGATCCCCTCACCGGCTGCCTCGCCGCCCAGCTGATCCACGCGTCCGACCTTCCCGCTGGTGCGCGTCAGGAAGCGAGAATGATCATGATTCGAAAGCTGATTCATCGCCACCTGCAGCGACGGTGTGAGAAACTCCGTCATATTCATCGCCATCGAACGCCGGAAGCGTTCCGCATCTCCGCGCAGCTCTTCTTTATATTCGTCACTGTGCTTTTCCATACCGGTAAAAAACCAGGTCACCGGCTCCATAAACGCGCGGTAGTTCATCACCGTATCCCACTCGTCGCCGCCCAGCCATGCGGACGCATCCTCATAATGCTCCGCCAGAATGATCGCGTCCGGATTTGCCGTCTTCACGGCCTCGCGGAACTTTTTCCAGAACCGGTGGTTATAGTCCGGTGAAAATCCGAGATCCGCCGCCACATCCAGCCGCCAGCCGTCCACATTATAAGGCGGGGACACCCATTTCGCCGCAATCCGCAGAATATAGTTTTCCAGCTCCGGCGACGCCTCATAATTCAGCTTCGGCAGCGTCTCATAGCCCCACCAGCCCTCATAGTAATCATTATATGGCCATTCATGCTCATTATTAAACTTGAAAAACGAGCGGTACGGACTGTCCGCCGAGACATAAGCGCCCTTTTCATAGCCCGGCTGCTTCTCATAAATCCGCTCGCGGTCCATCCATTTATTAAACGAACCGCAGTGGTTGAACACCCCGTCCAGGATCACGCGCATCCCCCGCCGGTGCACCTCCTCGACAAACCGCGCAAAAACGCATTGCTCGCCTCCAGGTTGCGGATATCCGTCACGCGGCTGATATAGCGGGCCGCATCGCGATTGCTCAGATGTATCTGTGTAGATCCGGGCACATCGCCGCCGGAAAGCTGCGCGGATTCAGGCACATCGCCGTCTGACGACCGCATGATTCCCGACGCTTCACCGCCTGACAGCGAATCCGAACCTACAGCCAGCGTATCCCCGCGCTCCGCCACGATCACCCCAATATGCGGATCCACATAATCATAATCCTGCGTGTCATATTTATGGTTTGACGGCGAGACAAAAATCGGATTCAGGTACAGGACCTCCACACCCAGCTCCTGCAGATAATCCAGCTTATCCCAGATTCCCTGCAGGTCTCCCCCGTAAAACTCACGCGTATCATCCGCCTGAGGCAGCTGATCCCAGTCCGACACACGGCTCACCGGCTTTTTCAGGTAAAAATACTCATTGTCAAGCACATCATTCGACGGGTCTCCATTGCAGAACCGCTCCGTAAAAATCTGGTACATGACCGCGCCCTTCGCCCAGTCCGGCGTCGAAAAGCCCGGCACCAGGGCAAACAGGCGGCTCTCGTTCAGATTCCGCGACACACCAAGCCGCGTATAAAAACAGCGCACACTCCCCGCCTGCACCTCAAAATAGTAGCGGATCGGATCGTTTCCTACCGTGATTTCCGTTGCATAATAATCAAACCGCGAATCGCTTGACTCCACCTCCATCGCCTTTTTCATCGCACCGCTGATAAAAAACACGACATCCACATTGTCACGCTTCGTCCGGAATCGAATCTTCACTGTATCGCCCGGCATCGGCTCCATCGGTGTCACAAAATTCTCCGTGCCGTCGCTGAACAGCGATTCCACATCAAAAATCGGCCGCATATGAACAAAATAATCCAGCCGTTTCATCATTTTTTTCTTCTTTTTATCCATAAAATGCTCCCATTTACGAGTATTCTCATCATCTTACTCTTCACCCGTTTCCGCATATACGCAAAATTCAAAAGCCTTTTTTATGCCATGTTTCCAAAATTCGAATCCGGCAAAAATCTGATCCTGTGAACCGCTCCGGAAACAAAGAAAAGAGTTGAAGCTTATTATAATCCAGAATATGCCGCTTTCGCAACCACTTTTACAGATTTCTGCGCACACAGAAAAAAGCAGCCGCAAGGCTGCCTTTTCCGGAGAAGGTATCTCTCAAATGGGGTGTAGCAAAAACTATATAATGTATTGGGGGGTTTTACGATGACCATTATATCATCTTGGCCGAATTCAGTGTGCACAAACTTCACAAAAATGAGTTATTGTTTTTGTGCAGAACGCCAATCCCCCCTTTACACAAATGCTTTTTGTTCTGCATCATACACATAATCGATTGCTGCCAGTTTTTCCACAATTGCTTCTTTTGAAGCTCCAAGCCCGGCACACAGATCATCCAGCGACGCATAATTGTCGCGAAGCTGCGTGTTGATATAGCTCAATAAAATCATCGGGTCCTTCGGTAATTCCATGTCAAAAGTTCTCCTCTCTGTATGCAGCATCCTGCTCTTTCACTGCCCAAATCGTTTCATGAATCAAACGGTAAAAGAGACTTCATCCGGACATCAAAATCCCGGTTTTGCTCACACCACTGCCTCGACCAGCACCCTGTCCCCAAGGACAATGTCCTGAACCCCAATCGTTTTCTTTTTATTGAAGCAAAAGCTGAGCATATATCCTTTCTTCAAATGGTAATGATCCAGATAGTCGAGAAGCTGATCTTCGCCTCTTTCATTATAAGCATTCCCGCGCCAGATTTTGCACTCGATTACATACTGCTCTCCATGGTAATCAATAATCAGATCCGTTCTCTCCCGGTTGCGCGTCTGCGCTTCCACATAGCTGTTTCCCTCTCCATTAATAATTGGCTTCAGAAACAGCATAAAATAGCGCCTTCCCACATCCTCCAGAAACTTCTCGTCCTGATCTCCATATAAATCATCAAAGCTCACAACAAAGCGCTCCAGGATTCGTCTGACATTCAGGCGCCCTCCGATGATAAACTGGTTTTTCTCTATCAGACCGGCATCATAGAGTTCACTGGTGCCATATTCATCTGACATAAACCAATTATACAGGACAATCTCAAAAATCCGGTTGAAGATGACCGCCGTTCCATTTTCATTTCGGATAAAGCCGAACATCTCCGCAATCTCAATATAATCATTCATCGGTGTGTATGGGATTGGTTTCCCCGTAAACAGCAGGTCATACAGCACGTTCCGAAGCTTTGGATAATCCTCAACCTTCCCTTTCAAAGACAAAAACAGTGCATTCGTCTCATTTGTCAGAAGCTTTACTGCTTCGAGAATGCCCTCTTTTGTCCACGCGGAAGCTTTATCCGGAAAATTTTCACTTCCGGCGATTCTCTCGTCAATCAATTTGCAGATTCTCGACGAAAGATATGGATACCCGGAAGTATAATCATAAATTAACTTCGATATTTCATCAATGTTCATTCCCGTCTGATAATCTTTTTCATAATCCTGCAGCATCTGAGCGATGTCTGATACAGAAAATCTCATATCCACGATAAAATCCGCTGCAATATTCCACGGGCTGTTCGACTTATGTTCCTCTTCCGGTCTGATTTTCTTTTTGATATTCCGCACATCGTAAACACCTGCCAGAATCACAGATTGAAACGCACCCGCCTTCGGCCGCTTTAAATAATACGCCCGCAGCTGCGCCAGAAAATCAATGAATACCTGATTATTGGTCGCCGTATCCACCTCGTCAATGATAAGAACCGGCGGCGTTTCCAGCTTCCCGCACCATGCTTTGATCACCCGAAACAACGCGTTAAGAGAGCTGATCTTCGCCGTACCTTCCGCGAATGCGAGGAACTGTTCCTCTATCCCCTCCGGGAATTCCTCCACCGTATCCAGCAGCTCTCCTGAAAATGCCTGTACAAATGATTCTTCTGTACTAAACGACGAAGCTCCCAGCGTCTGAAAATCCAGACCGATCACTTCATAATCTTTTTTCAGATACTCGGCAAGGGCATTCAGCGTCGTCGTCTTCCCAAACTGCCTGGCACGATTGATGGTAAAGTAATCTCCGGCATCTACCATCTGCTTAATTGCTTCCAGACGTGTGGTCAGATCAACCATATAGTGCTTCTCCGGTCTGCATGCTCCATTTACATTGAATATCTTAGCCATTGCAATGCCACCCCTCTCTAAAATAACCTTGTTTTTATATATAATGCCTGATACCGGAAGTAAAGTCAAGCCTTTTTTCTTTACGTGCGCCTGTGTACATAAAGAATCCGGAATCTGCTCTTTCGGGCAAATTCCGGATATCGTTTTCTCATCATATAACTTGCAAGAAGTTCGCGGCGCTTGCGGCAGCGAACTTCGCAAGTTAACGACAGGGTTCTGCGAAGCAGGTTCCTGGAGTATAACTTATCGGAAGGGCGCTGGACATCCAGTGGATGTCCGTTTAGCGCCGACCGAAGCGAAGCGGAGACACGCGCTTGCGGGGTTTCACCCGACTGTCTCCAGCACCTGCCGCACGTCCGCGCGCAGATGGCCGTCCTCGGTGGTAAATACAATCGTGTCGTCCATGCCGACCTTGCCGGAGAGGATGAGCCGCGCGGCGAGTGTCTCCACGTTTTTCTGGAGGAAGCGCTTCAGCGGGCGGGCGCCGTACACCGGGTCGTACCCGTTCTCCGTCACCCAGGCCTTCGCGTCCGGGGCCAGCTCCAGATGGATGTCCTGCGCATCCAGACGGCGGTTCAGATCGTCCACCATCAGATCAATGATGTTGGCGATGTTCTCCTTCGTCAGCGGCTTGAACATAATGATCTCGTCAAGCCGGTTCAAAAATTCCGGGCGGAAGCTTCCGCGAAGCTGATTCATCACCTGCTCCTGGGCATCCGGGCGGATGCTGCCGTCCGGCTCAATGCCTTCGAGCAAATACTGCGAGCCAATGTTCGACGTCATGATGAGAATCGTATTCTTGAAGTCAACCGTGCGCCCCTGCGAATCGGTGATACGCCCGTCGTCGAGCACCTGCAGCAGCACATTGAACACATCCGGGTGCGCTTTTTCAATCTCATCAAACAGCACCACCGAGTAGGGCTTGCGGCGCACCGCCTCCGTCAGCTGGCCGCCCTCTTCGTATCCCACGTATCCTGGAGGTGCTCCGATCAGACGGGAGACGGAATACTTCTCCATATATTCACTCATATCGATACGAACCATGTTTTGCTCGTCATCGAACAGACTCTGTGCCAGCGCCTTGGCCAGCTCCGTCTTCCCGACACCGGTCGGTCCGAGGAACAGGAAGGAGCCGATCGGCTTCGTCGGGTCCTTGATGCCTGCCTTCGACCGGAGGATGGCCTCAGTCACCTTTTCCACACCGTCGTCCTGACCGACGACGCGTTTGTGCAGCTCCTCATCGAGCGCCAGGATCTTCTCGCGCTCACCCTGGGTCAGCTTCGCGACCGGAATGCCGGTCCAGCGGGAGATGATCCGCGAAATCTCCTCCTCCGTCACACTCTCGTGAACAAGCGACATATCGCGCTTCTGCACCGTCTCTTCTTCGATGGCCAGCTGCTGCTGCAGCTTCGGGAGCTCACCGTACTGAAGCTTCGCAGCCTTTTCGAGATCATAATTGCGCTGCGCCAGCTCGATTTCCTTATTCATCGCCTCAATCTGCTCGCGCAGAGCAGACAGGTTCTCGACCGCCTTTTTCTCATTGTCCCACTGTGCCTTCTGAGAATTAAACTCATCCCGCAGCTCCGCCAGCTCGCGCTGCAGCTCATCGAGCCGCTCATGGCTTGGCTTGTCGGTCTCCTTTTTCAGCGCGGCCTCCTCAATCTCCATCTGCATGATTTTCCGCTGCAGCTCATCCAGCTCCGTCGGCATCGAATCCAGTTCGGTCTTGATCAGGGCACACGCCTCATCCACCAGGTCGATGGCCTTATCCGGCAGGAACCGGTCCGAAATATAGCGGTGCGACAGCGTTGCCGCCGCCACCAGCGCACTGTCCGTAATCTTCACGCCATGGTAAACCTCGTAACGGTCCTTCAGGCCGCGGAGAATCGAAATCGTATCCTCCACCGTCGGCTCGTCGACCAGCACCGGCTGGAACCGCCGCTCCAGCGCCGCATCCTTTTCAATGTATTTGCGGTACTCATCCAGCGTCGTCGCGCCAATGCAGTGCAGCTCACCGCGCGCCAGCATGGGTTTGAGCATATTGCCGGCGTCCATCGCGCCGTCCGTCTTGCCCGCGCCGACGATCAGGTGCAGCTCATCGATAAAGAGAATGATCTCCCCTTCGCTCTTGCGCACCTCCTCCAGCACGGCCTTCAGCCGCTCCTCAAACTCGCCGCGGTACTTCGCGCCAGCCACGAGCGCGCCCATATCCAGCGAGAAAATCTTCTTATCCTTCAAACCCTCCGGCACGTCGCCGCGCACGATCCGCTGCGCCAGCCCCTCGACCACCGCCGTCTTACCGACGCCCGGCTCTCCGATCAGCACCGGATTGTTCTTCGTCTTGCGGGAAAGAATGCGGATGACATTGCGGATCTCGGTATCCCGGCCAATGACCGGATCCAGCTTCTGATTCCGCGCCTTCTCCACCAGATCCTCGCCGTATTTATTCAGCGTGTCGTAGGTGTCCTCCGGATTGTCCGTCGTCACGCGCTGGTTCCCGCGCACCGTCGAAAGCGCCTGCAGAAAGCGCTCCTTCGTGATCCCGAATTCCTTCAAAAACTGCTTCATCGACGGGCTCGGATCGTTCAGCATCGATAAGAACAAATGCTCAACCGACACGTATTCGTCGCCCATCCGTTTCGCCACGTCCTCCGCGTTTACAAGTACCTTATTCAAATACTGACCGATGTATGGATTCCCGCCCGACACCTTCACTCTGGCATTCAGCGCCTGCTCCAGACGGTCGTCGAAATACTCCCGCTGGATCTCCATCTTCTCAATCAGCTTGCCAATCAGACTGTCCTCCTGATGGAGCAGAACATACAGCAGATGCTCCTGCTCGATCTCCTGATTGCCAAACTCATAGGCGGTCTTCTCAAGATCATTCACCGCCTGAATTGACTTCTGTGTGAATTTACTGATATTCATAAGCTCCCTCCTTGTCTGTATCCGCTTCTGTCATGTCTCCGGCGCAAAGACTTCACCCTTCCAAAGCATACAATGCCAGTGTGCTTTTCACAGCACTTCATTTCGCTTCATTTCGCTTTACCGGGTTTACGCCTTTGCATCGACATATCAGCTGTGCTTCCCGTTGTCACAACCGAACTATAACACCGTTTGTTAGCCAAGTCAAGAGGTGAGTGCTAATTTCATGCAAAATTTTCATTTTTTGAATACCTGACCGACAATATAGTCTTTAAATTGTCCATTTCCCGAGGACATTCTCTGCCGGAGGGCGCCGGAATTCCTTTCCTGCCCATCGGGCCCGGGCCCGGCCCCGCACTCAGCTCTTCTGCGCTTCAAGGTTCAGCCGGATGCGGGCAGTAAATGTCTGTTCCTGCTCATCAAATTGGAAACGCGCGTTCCCGCCATATTTCTCCGCCGTGTGTTCCAGGCTGTGCAGGCCGCAGCCGCCGCCATCCCTGCCGCTCAAAAATGCCTCTGCGGGAAGAAAGCTTCCGCCCGGACGATATTTCCCGGATGGGTATATTTCCCGGCAGGGATTTACGACCTGGATCAGCATCGAATCGCTGAGCAAGCCGATTTCCACGGTAATCCAGCGTTCCTTCTCCCACTGTTCGCAGGCATGAATGGCGTTTTCCATCAAATTCCCAATCAAAACGGTCAGATCCACCTGCGAAATCGAGGCCTCCCCGCATTCTGCGTGGATCCTGCACGCAATTTTCCGATCCGTCGCCATCCCCGCGTAATACTGAAGCAGCCCGTTCACCGTCGTGTTTTTGCAATAGATGGTCGTTTCGCGATGATCGATCTGCACCGTCAGCTCTGAGAGATAGTCCTTCGCGTTTTCCAGATTGCCCTCGGCAATCAGCTCCGACAGCAGATTCATAGAATGATGCATATCGTGGCGCAGCCGTCTGGTGCGCTCCATCTCGCTGTTAATTCTGTCATACTGTAGTTTCTGAATCTCCAGAGCCTTGCGCTCCTCACTGTCGCGTTTCCTGCGCACGGCCTCCCGGAACAGGGTCCAGTAAAAAATGCCCAGCACCGCTGATATCAGCAGCAGAGGCGGAACAATCCACCGCCAGAAAAACGGAAGCAGGCCGGCCGGGCTGGACGCGTAAATGACCAGAATTATCAGATACAGAAAGGTAACCAGCAGCAGCACGCCGAATTCCCTGCGGATCTTCTCGCTTTCCATTTCAATCAGATACTGCCGCACGCCCCGCCGCAGAAGCAGCGCGAAAAAAGGGCACATCACCGCTGCCGTTCCCGCATAAAGGGCGAGCGTCAGCGGCGGATAAATCTCCGACACCAGGCCTCCCGGAAAGATTGCAAGGAACAGGTTTACCAGCAGATACTGCGCGGCCGCATAGAGCAGCGCCAGCACCAGCACGGTCATTTTCTTGACCCTCTCCACCTGCAGCGTCCGGAAATACATAAATACAAAGATCAAAAGCGCAGCCGACATATACAGGTTGGCGAGCGGCGCCAGATTGTTCACCGGATCTGTCCCGATGACGATCGGAAACAGGGCAGAGGTCACAAGCGCCAGCGCGCAGCTCAAAATCACCACACGTCTGCGCGGATAGCGAAAGGCTCCCTCATCAAAGGGAAGCAGACAGAGAAGCATCCCAGCCCCAAACTGAATCAAAAAGCCGGCAAAATTCCGAAAATAAAACCCCGCAGTCATAAAGTACCTCTCTTTCCGCCAATACCATCACCATTATGAATCGATTTATTCCCGCGAAGCAACGAGCCAAGCAGCCGTGCTTGCACGGATATTTGGCGACTGCCGCGAGGGTCAAATACCCCGTATGCTTGCATCGGGGTATTTGACTGTGAACCTTCTTCCTTTTCAGCTATTATTATACACAAAAGAATCCCCTTTTCAACCGAAAAAGGGATTCTTTTCGTGCGCAGGATCCGGATAAACCGCCTCCTGCACGATCAGTATAACCTATCAGAAACGGATTCTGCGGTTTTTATGTTTTCTCCGCCTGATGGCTTCCCCGGCAAGCAGTACGCCGAACGCGCCGAGCAGCAGCATCGTATAGGGCAGAATCGGTGTCCCGTCGCCGGTCTGCGGCGCAGCCAGCTCGTTTGTCGGCACCACTGCCCGGTTCGAGCTGGTTGACAGCTTCGTGGCATTCCCGTCCTGCGCAGTGGCCTGCGCCGTCGCTGTATTTGTGACCGTACCGGCTTCTTCATCCTCCGCCGTCACGGTATAGTCCGCTGTGAACACCACGCTTTCGCCCGGCTCCAGAGAAGCGGCATACCATGCGCTGCTGCCAGTATTTCCGGTCAGCTCATCCTGTACTGTGAGATCGGTCAGTGTAATATTCCCGGTATTCGTCAGCACAAGCCGGTATTCAACGGTCTCACCCTCCTGATACCAGGAGCCGTTCTCCGGCGTACTGGTCACACTCTTGGTCAGCGCCATTGCCGTCCTCGCATCCTCCGTCCGGTTCTCCGCGGTGCCATCTTCCGGATCCTCCGGAATCACTGTGTCATTCTGATACTCCGTGATCTCTTCCGGCGCCACAGCACTCGCGCTCGCCTCGTTAAACACCGTCTCCGAGAGCACATCCGCCTCCGTCACCGTATAGGACACGTTTAATTCCACCGATTCCCCCGGTGCAATGGAATCCACTGTCAGCACATTGTCCCCGGTGTTGCCGGTCAGCTCATCCTCCACTTCCACATCCGTGAGCGTGACATTTCCAACATTCGTCACAGTAATCTTATACGTGATCACCTCACCCAGCGCATAAGTCTCACCATTCGCCGGTGTGCTGGTCGTCTCCTTCACCAGCGTCATCACTGCATCCGGATCCTGCGTCTTATCCTCTGTCCTGCCGTTCTCTGCATTCTCCGGTGTCACCAGCGTGATTTCCGTATCGCCGCGCGTCCCGTCCGACACCCCTCCGGAAGGGGCCGAGCCGCTCGCGGTCGCCTGATTCACCACGCTCCCCGCCAGAATATCCGCCTCGGTGACGGTATAGGAAGCGGTAAATTCTGCCGTTTCTCCTGAAGCGAGCGACTGCACGGTCCACGCATTCGCCCCGCTGTTTCCGGTCAGCGCATCCTCCACCGTAATATTCGTAATCGTCACATTGCCCAGATTTATCAGCGTAAGCTTGTAGGTAATCGCCTCGCCAAGCGCATACGCCTTACCATCCGCCGGGGTACTGGTTGTCTCCTTCAGGAGCACCATCGCTGGGAAATCCTCTTCCCCGGCCGTCACCGTTTCTGCCGGCAGATCCGTGTCATCCGCAGTACCCTCCGTCTCCCCGTCTGTCGGATCCGTCGGGCCATCCGTCTCCTTCCCATCATCCTCCGCGTCCGTCTGACCCGTTGGGTCCTCCGTCTCCTTCCCATCATCCTCCGCGTCTGTCTGACCCGTCGGGTCCTCCGTCTCCTTCCCATCATCCTCCGCGTCCGTCTGACCCGTCGGGCCATCCGTCTCCTTCCCGTCGTCCTCCGTGTCTGTCTGACCTGTCGGGTCCTCCGTCCGTATCCGCGTGTTTGTCAGAGACGCCGTGTAAGTGCCCACATTATTCGCCTCATCAATCGACAGGGACGCCGTCACAGAGCCATTGTTTGACTCCTTATACCCATCCGGCACAGCCTCTGAGATGGTATACTCATAGGC
Source organism: Lachnospiraceae bacterium (assembly GCA_021199475.1). Taxonomy (GTDB): domain Bacteria; phylum Bacillota; class Clostridia; order Lachnospirales; family Lachnospiraceae; genus Choladousia. The sequence continues at coordinate 941 of JAJQHZ010000087.1, read as the reverse complement.
AATGAATGTGGTGCCATTATCCGTCGAATAGAACAGCGGCACATCATCAATCGTTGTACTCCATATGTAATCCGAACCTGCCACAGCGTCTGCCTTCGTCAGCGTAAGTGTCTCATACGCAACCGTGCCCCCGCTTCCGGTCTGTGCAACTGTCACATTCAGGCGCTCCGGAATCGAATCCGCAGCCATCGCAGCGCTGCCGTCCATCCACGTCTTTGTGATCGTCATCGCGCCGACGATATCATAGTACAGATTCAATTCACTGGCGACGGTAATAGAATCATCCGACGCAGTCGATACGCTGCTGTTGTACGACCACCCTTCCGTCTCATACAGCGCCGTATCCATGACATAGATGCTGGTAAACGTCGCGGCATCCACCGTGTAGGATAAATCCGATTTTACATAGGTCAATGTGTAAGAATTTGCGCTGCTGTCATACACATACTGCTGATACCAGACATAAACATGCAGGGTAACCGAATTGAGATACGTTTCCTCTGTAGCATACTGTGCCACCAACACCAGCTGATTATCCGAATTCAGCAAAGCCTGTATGGACGAATCCGTGAAATCAATGGTCTCGCCCGCCCGGTAATAATCCCCGGTCACCTCGTTCGTCGAAGGATCCAGAATCTTCCAGCCATAGAAATACCAAGTGGTATAGGTCCCATCCTGATTACCCACCGTATAATCCTCCGGCTCCTCGCCGGTCACGACCGCGGTCGGATTGCCGGAAAGGTTATACGTCTGTGAATCCGTTATGGACGCCGCATCCGATAAATCCTGCCCGCATTTATAGACAATGGAATACTCCGACGGGGTAGCTGAGAGTGTCAGCAGCTGCAGTGCGGCTCCCGCATTCTCTACGCCCGAAGCAAACAGGATCCTGATTCCGTGAAGTTCAAAGAATTTAATCAACAGAAAAGCTGATAAATTCA
>JAJQHZ010000032.1:12598-26923 GCA_021199475.1 Lachnospiraceae bacterium | reverse complement strand
AAAACAAGAAAACAAGAAAACAAGAAAACAAGAAAACAAGAAAACAAGAAAACAAGAAAACATGAGGCGGAGGGTGTGTATAGCCCTCCGTTTTTCGCTGCCTGAGTATTTTGAAAAACATTCTGAGAGCGAATCCCGGGATGCCAAAATGGAATTTATTTTGCTTTTCATTTTGTCGGTATCGTGGTAAAATTGCCGAAGAGATCTTATAGAAAGCGGGACAGCGACTTGTTATGTTAAATGGGAAAACAATTATTCTCGGTGTGACCGGGAGTATTGCCGCGTATAAGGCGGCGAATCTGGCGAGCCTTTTGAAAAAACAGCATGCGGATGTGCATGTGATTCTGACGAAAAACGGGCAGCAGTTTATTACGCCGGTCACGTTTGAGACTCTGACCGGAAATAAATGCCTGACGGATACGTTTGACCGGAATTTTCAGTTCAATGTGGAGCATGTGGAGCTGGCAAAGCGGGCGGATCTGGCGCTTGTGGCGCCTGCGAGTGCAAATACGGTCGCGAAGCTTGCGCATGGGCTTGCGGATGATATGCTGACGACTACGCTTCTGGCCTGCACCTGCCCGAAGCTGATCGCGCCCGCGATGAATACGCGGATGTATGAGAACCCGGTGACCCAGAATAACCTGAACACGCTGAAAAACTATGGCTGGACGGTGATTGAACCGGCGAGCGGCCAGCTGGCCTGCGGTGATACGGGGAAGGGTAAATTTCCGGATGAGCATGAGATTGTCGAATACGTCAGGAACGAGATTGCCCGGGAAAAGGATATGGAGGGCATGCGCGTTCTGGTGACAGCCGGTCCGACGATGGAGGCACTCGATCCGGTGCGCTTTCTGTCGAATCATTCGACCGGGAAGATGGGCTACGCACTGGCAAAGGTGTGCCGGGAGCGCGGCGCGCAGGTCACACTGGTATCCGGAAAGACGCATCTGTCGTCACCAGTCGGCGTAGTGCTGGTGCCGGTGGTTTCCGCGCAGGATATGTATGAGGCGGTGACGCAGCGCGCAGGCGCGCAGGACGCCATCATCATGGCGGCGGCGGTCGCGGACTATCGCCCGGCGTCCGTCTCTGACCAGAAAATAAAAAAGAGCGACGACGACCTGAGCCTGGCACTTGCGCGGACACAGGACATTCTGGCCGCGCTGGGAGCGAATAAGCCCGCCGGGCAGATTCTCTGCGGCTTTGCGATGGAGACCGAGGACATGATTACGCACGCGCGGGAGAAGCTGGAGCGCAAGCATCTGGATATCATTGCGGCGAATAACGTCAAGATCAAAGGCGCCGGTTTCGGTACCGACACAAATGTTATCACACTGTTGACGAAGGACGGCGAAACGGAGCTCAGCCTGATGAGCAAGGAAGAGGCAGCGGCGCGGATCGTGGATGAGATTATGAGGATGCGAAAATAAATAGGAAAACAAATAAGAAAGCAAATAAGAAAACAAATAAGAAAACAAATAAGAAAACAAATAAGAAAACAAATTAGAAAACAAATTAGAAAACAAATTAGAAAACAAAGAAGAAAACAAATAAGAAGCCAAATACCACATAATAGATATGCCGGGAGGCCACAGGACCATGAAATGCTACGAAACCGTATGGGAAATTTTTAACCAATGCCCGAATAACCAGATGCGGGATGTGTTTATCGATGAGGTTGAGATTGAGGATATTGAGGCGTTTTTGCGCAATAAATTCAAAGGGAAGGAAGTTTCGTGGGAAAAAACGACGCAGCCGGATGGCACGATGGTCTACGATATCGTAGCGTCGGGCATCCGGCAGCGGTATTCGTTTACGGAACTATAACTGTTATTCCAGCGTCATATCTCCGTCCTTGACCCAACCGAGCTTTTTGAGCGCGAGATTGATGAGCGGGCAGAGGATGGCGGGTAAGACAATGCAGATGAGAAGCAGCCCGATCCAGTCGCTTGCGGTGACGGCTGCTTTTGTGCCCTCGGCGATGTCGTTCATCCAGCCGGTGTAGACGCCAATCGGTCCGACGAAGCCGCAGGTGCCCATGCCGGAGGAGACGGCTGTGCCGTTCATTTCCAGACCGAACAGGCAGGTCGCGATCGGGCCGGTGATGGCAGAGGTCAGGATGGGCGCGATCCAGATTTTCGGGTTTTTGACGATGTTTCCCGTCTGGAGCATGGAGGTGCCGATGCCCTGTGAGACGAGACCGCCCCAGCCATTTTCCGGGAAGGACATGACGGCAAAGCCGACCATCTGTGCACAGCAGCCTGCAACGGCCGCGCCTCCCGCGAGTCCGGTCAGACCGAGCGCGGCGCAGATGGCTGCGGAGGAGATCGGCAGGGTCAGTGCGATGCCGACGACGACGGATACCAGAATGCCCATCAGGAATGGCTGCAGGTTGGTCGCCCACATGATCAGGCTTCCGACCTTCATTGCCGCGGAACCGAGCGCGGGCGCCCACCAGGCGGAGAGTCCGATGCCGACGCCGATGGTGACCAGCGGGGTGACGAGAATGTCGATCCTTGTCTCTTTGGAGACGGCTTTGCCGATTTCAGAAGCGATGATCGCGATAAAAAGGACCGCGAGCGGGCCGCCTGCCCCGCCGAGTGCGTTGGCAGCGAAGCCGACGGTGATGAGCGAGAACAGAACGAGCGGCGGGCAGTGAAGCGCGTAGCCGATTGCTACGGCCATCGCCGGGCCGCTCATGGCGGTCGCCAGCGATCCGACCGTATAGTCGGTGCCGCTGATCGTCGCGACTGTCTGTGTCAGAAAACCGATCTGGAACTGGGTTCCGATGGTGTTGATGATGGTGCCGATCAGCAGGGAGCAGAACAGTCCCTGTGCCATTGCGCCGAGTGCATCGATGCCATAGCGCTTCAGGGAAATTTCAATGTCTTTTCGTTTCAGAAATGCCTTAAATTTTTCCATAAATCCTCCTCTTTTGCCACTGGTTTCGTTACTTACTGTTTTTATCATCCTATAATGGATGATGAAACAAAGCACTCGTGCGAAATCCTGTTTTGATTGTTTCGGATTCGCTGTGAGCTATTCAGGATTATACACTTATTTTTCGATTTGTGTTGAACAAATCTTAAAAAAGAATAAATTTGGCGATTTGATATGAATTTCACCAAAATCAGTAAAATATTGTAAAAAATGAATCTAACAGGTCGGATGGAAATTGTGATACAATGAAAGCCACGCATTAGAAAATCGCTTCGCGATTGGCGCGGCCTGCGTCCATACTCGCTAGGCGAGTACGGATATGTGATACAATGAAAGAAACCCAGGCATTTACACATCCGAAAGGAAAGGAGCCCTATCATGCCCGTATTTGATTTTAGCAGCAGCGGACAGGAAAAGAAAGCAGCGGCGATTTGCACGTATACAACGATTCGCTCGAATGAGCCGGAGGCGTCTGCAGAGAAGCCGATTCTGGTTTTGGATAATCATTTGAAGCAGTGGAAGCATCATTCGAATGGTGTTTTTTCAAACCCGGATCAGAAGACGGCGTTTGAGTTTGACGAGGAGGGCGGAACGGCGAGCGCGGATATTCTGAAAATTGACGCGCGGTTTGTGAGCCTGCTGCGCTGGCTTGGGGAGAGCCATATCCGGGTGCGGCTTTCCGGGGCAAATCGCGAGGACGGCTACGCGGTTTACCGGATCCGCGAGATTGCGTATGGGGGGCGGTACGAAGCTTTCCGCGGAGGATGGCTTTCTTCAGTTCATGATTGAGCGGCTGCTCGCGAGTGACGCGCCGGGGCCGGAGCGTGAAGAGGATGAGCAGGAGGAGGTCGGGGATGACATGAAGCTGACCAGCCTGCAGAGCATTACGGATTTTCTGAATTGCGCGGGGCGGACGCTTCCGGACAATATCCGTCTGTGGGCGCGCCGGAATCTGGCGGTGGCCCGCTCGCATGAGGTGACCCCGGAGGAACGGCGGCATGCGCAGAGGGCGCTCTCGATTATGCTCAACATTCGGTGGAAAAGCAATTATTTTGAGTCGATTGACCCGCAGGAGGCGCGGCGCATCCTGGATGAGGAGCTGTACGGCATGGAGCGGGTCAAGCAGAGAATCATTGAGACCATCATACAGATTAACCGGACGCATACGCTCCCGGCTTATGGCATGCTGCTGGTCGGACCGGCCGGGACAGGGAAGTCGCAGGTCGCCTACGCAGTGGCGCGCATTCTGAAAATGCCGTGGACGACGCTGGATATGAGTTCGATTCACGACCCGGAGCAGCTGACGGGCAGCTCGCGCATCTATTCAAACGCAAAGCCGGGCATTATTATGGAAGCATTTTCCGCCGCCGGAGAGTCGAATCTGGTCTTTATCATCAATGAGCTGGACAAGGCAGCCGCAGGAAAGGGCAACGGCAATCCGGCGGATGTACTCCTGACCCTGTTGGACAATCTGGGTTTTACAGATAATTACATGGAGTGCATGGTGCCGACCGGCGGTGTGTATCCGATCGCGACGGCGAATGACAAGAGCCAGATCAGCGCGCCGCTGATGTCGCGGTTTGCGGTGATTGAGCTTCCGGATTACAGCCCGGAAGAAAAGGAAATTATTTTTTCACAGTTTGCTCTGCCGAAGGTGCTCCGGCGCATGGGCGTTCGGGAGGATGAGTGCGTGGTGCCGCCGGAGGCGGTCCGTGCGGTGGTGGAACAATACGCGGATACGACCGGTATTCGTGATCTGGAGCAGGCCGCGGAGCACATCGCTGCGAACGCGCTGTATCAGATTGAGGTGGATCATGCCGCATCGGTGGTGTTTGACGCGGAGGCGGTGCGGAAGCTGCTGGCTTAATATTCTATGCGCGGGTACCGATGCAGTAGGAAACGACTAATATCGTTTCCTATATTATGAATGCGGCAGATTTTTGTTGGCCTGGCCCGTATTTTTTGGAGAAAACAGGGTAAATAAACCGATTAAAAGGAAAAGGATGCGTAAAAACAGAAAAAAACACTTGATTCACAGGGATGGATTGTGTATTATTGTAAGCAGTCATTAAAAAGCTATCATTAATTAAATGCAGGAGGCACACATTATGCTGAATTTATTAACAGACTCAAGTACTGCGTCGACGGGCAGTAGTATGATGGTACTTGTCATCTACATCGTGGTTATCGGTGTGGCGATGTACTTTTTTGCGGTTCGCCCGCAGAGAAAGGAACAGAAGCGGATGCAGAATCTGATTAATTCTGTGGAGGTCGGAGACACCGTTGTTACGACGAGCGGGTTCTATGGCGTGGTCATTGATCTTACAGATGAGGACTGCATTGTTGAGTTCGGAAGCAACAAAAATTGCAGGATCCCGATGAAAAAATCTGCCATCGCCGAGGTTGAAAAAGCCGGGGAGGCATAAGATAGAGGACGGTATAACGATACCGAATAAGTAACGCTATGCGTCAGTTTGGCTGCATAGCGTTTTTATGCACACGGCCGCGTAAGGAATTATTCCGGCTAAAGCCGGACGCGGCCGGCGCGGGCGAGCAGGAGCCGACAAGTCGCCTCCTGCTCGATCACAGGGATGCGTATGGAAATTTCCAGCTTTCTCTGGACGCAGCCCGCGCAGACGGATAGGCAGAAAAGCGTTTCCCTATCCGATTGTAAGGAGGACAGGAAATTATGAGCTACAAAATAGCAGTCATTCCGGGCGACGGAATCGGTCCGGAAATTGTGAGGCAGGCGCGGCGGGTTCTGGATGCGGCGGCTGCGAAATATGGATTTGAGCTGGAATATACAGCCCTGCTGATGGGCGGCGCGTCGATTGACGCATATGGCGTACCTTTGACGGATGAGACGATTGCGCTTGCGAAGGAGAGCGACGCGGTTTTGATGGGCTCTATCGGAGGCGACGCGAAGACCTCTCCGTGGTATCAGCTTCCTGCGAATCTTCGCCCGGAGGCGGGACTTCTGGGGCTCCGCAAGGCGCTGAATCTGTTCGCGAATCTTCGCCCGGCGTATCTGTACGATGAGCTGAAAGCGGCCTGCCCGCTCTCCGACGAGGTGATTGGCGACGGGTTTGATATGGTGATCGTGCGGGAGCTGACCGGCGGCCTGTATTTTGGCGAGCGGCACACCGAGGTCGTGGACGGCCTCCGGACGGCGACGGATACGCTTGTATACATTGAAAATGAGATTCGCCGGATTGCGGTGAAAGCATTTGAGACTGCCCGTAAGCGTCGGAAACAGGTCTGCAGTGTGGACAAAGCGAATGTGCTGGATTCTTCGCGGCTCTGGAGAACGGTTGTAGAAGAGGTCGCGAAGGATTATCCGGATGTGACGCTCTCCCATATGCTGGTAGACAACTGCGCGATGCAGCTTGTGAAGGACCCGGCGCAGTTTGATGTGATTCTCACGGAAAATATGTTTGGCGACATTCTCTCAGACGAGGCGAGCATGGTGACCGGCTCTATCGGAATGCTTTCTTCGGCGTCGTTAAATGAGACGAAGCTTGGCCTGTACGAGCCGAGCCATGGCTCCGCTCCGGACATCGCGGGCAAGGATATCGCGAACCCGATCGCGACCGTGCTTTCCGCGGCGATGCTGCTTCGCTATTCGCTGGATGAGGATGAAGCGGCGAACGCGATTGAGAACGCGGTGAGACAGGTGCTGAAGGAAGGGTACCGGACGGCGGATATTGCGTCAGATGGCTGTACTCTCGTAGGTACGGAGAAGATGGGCGATCTGCTCGTGGAGCGGGTATAACGTGTAAGTGTGAGTGGGAGGAGTTATGAAAAACGGGGAGGGCACGAATAAGCTGGAGAAGAGGCTCAGGAAGCTGAGGATGGTTCTGAATTTTATATTTATTCTCATAATGATTTGGCTGCTTGACTTATTAGAGAACCGGTGGTCAATGAATAAGCTCTGGATGCAGCTGATTTTTGTGGCTGTTTATTCCATCATCTGGGGAAAAGGATCAGAGGCTATTTTAGAGATTGTCCGAAACCGTATCGAAAATAAAACGGAGAATTCGTATTAAGGAAAGAGAGGAGATTTGCGGATATGAGAAGTGACGCGGTTAAAACGGGCGTACAGCAGGCACCGCACCGTTCCCTGTTCCACGCGCTGGGACTTTCCGGGGAAGAGATGAAGCGGCCGCTGGTAGGCATTGTAAATTCTTATAATGAAGTAGTTCCGGGTCATATGAACCTGGATAAGATTACGGAGGCGGTAAAGCTTGGCGTATCGCTGGCAGGCGGTGTGCCGAGAGAGTTTCCGGCGATTGCGGTCTGCGATGGGATTGCGATGGGACATGTCGGCATGAAGTATTCGCTCGTGACGCGCGACCTGATCGCGGATTCGACCGAGTGTATGGCGATGGCCCACCAGTTTGACGCGCTGGTCATGATCCCGAACTGCGACAAGAACGTGCCGGGGCTTCTGATGGCGGCGGCGCGCATCAATGTCCCGACGATTTTTGTCAGCGGCGGGCCGATGCTGGCGGGGCATCACAGAGGAAGAAAGCGCAGCCTTTCGAGTATGTTTGAGGCGGTGGGCGAGCACGCGGCAGGTAAGATGACCGACGAGGAGCTTTCTGAGTTTGAGCAGAATGTTTGTCCGACCTGCGGCTCCTGCTCCGGTATGTATACCGCGAACAGTATGAACTGCCTGACCGAGGTGCTGGGCATGGGCCTGAAAGGAAACGGAACGATTCCGGCTGTGTATTCGGACCGCATTATTCTGGCAAAGATGGCCGGTATGCAGGTCATGGAGCTTTTGAAAAAGGATATCCGTCCGCGCGATATCATGACGGAGAAGGCGTTTATAAATGAGCTGACCGTGGATATGGCGCTTGGCTGCTCGACGAACAGCATGCTGCATCTTCCGGCGATTGCGCATGAAGCGGGTGTGGAGATTGACGTAGACATTGCAAATGAGATCAGCGCGCGCACGCCGAACATCTGCCATCTGGCACCGGCCGGTCCGACCTACATCGAAGACCTGAACGAGGCGGGCGGCGTCTATGCGGTGATGAACGAGCTGACGAAGAAGAATCTGCTGAATCTCGACTGCATGACGGTGACCGGTAAGACCGTCGGTGAAAATATCAAGAATTGTCCAAACCTGAATCCGGAAGTGATTCGCCCGGTGGAGAATCCATACAGTGAGACTGGCGGCCTGGCTGTCCTGAAGGGCAATCTGGCTCCGGAGGGCAGCGTGGTGAAGCGTTCGGCGGTTGCGCCGGAGATGATGGTGCATGAAGGACCGGCGCGTGTCTTTGACTGTGAGGAGGACGCGATCGCAGACATCCTTGGTGGGAAAATCAACCCGGGCGATGTGGTGGTTATCCGCTATGAGGGGCCGAAGGGCGGTCCGGGCATGCGGGAGATGCTGAATCCGACCTCTGCCATCGCGGGAATGGGCCTCGGCTCTACCGTAGCGCTGATCACGGATGGACGTTTCAGCGGTGCTTCCCGGGGCGCATCGATCGGACATGTCTGCCCGGAGGCGGCAGTGGGCGGCCCGATTGCTCTGGTAGAAGAGGGCGATCTCATTAAGGTCAATATCCCGGAGTGCACGCTGACACTCGATGTGAGTGAGGAAGAGCTGGCGAAGCGCAAAGAAGCATGGCAGCCGAGAGAGCCGAAGGTCAATACCGGCTATCTGAAGCGCTACGCATCTCTGGTGACGAGCGCAAGCCGCGGCGCGGTGCTCGAAGTACCGGGGAATGCCTGAGTTTTCTCTGGTCTGTCCGGATCAGAAAATGAAGCATTCGTTGTGGATTGAATGTGTCCGGACGGCAGCGAATATAAGAGAGTAGTGTTTTAAAATTTTGGAGAAATTGATATACAGGAAGGAAAGATACGGATGAAGTTAAATGGTTCCCAGATTGTAATTGAGTGTTTAAAGGAGCAGGGGGTGGATACGGTTTTCGGCTATCCGGGCGGTACCATCTTAAATGTTTATGACGAGCTGTACAAACACAGCGATGAGATTACACATATCCTGACCTCCCACGAGCAGGGCGCTTCCCACGCGGCGGATGGCTATGCCCGTTCGACCGGAAAGGTCGGCGTCTGCCTGGCGACCTCCGGCCCGGGTGCGACGAACCTGGTGACCGGCATTGCGACGGCTTATATGGATTCGATTCCGATTGTGGCGATCACCGCCAATGTAGGCGTGTCACTGCTCGGCAAGGACAGCTTTCAGGAGGTGGACATTGCCGGTATCACAACGCCGATCACAAAGCATAACTTTATTGTAAAGGATGTTACGAAGCTGGCGGATACAATCCGCTGGGCGTTCCGGATTGCGCAGGAGGGCCGTCCGGGACCCGTGCTGGTTGACATTCCGAAGGATCTGACCGCGGCGGTGACGGATTTTGAACCGCAGGGACCGGAAAAGCCGGAGCGCAGTACGGAGTACATCCGCGAGGCGGATCTGGATGCTGCGGTAAAGCTGATCAATGAGAGTGAGCGGCCGTTCGTGTTCGTTGGCGGCGGCGCGGGGCGCTCCGATGCAGCGGACGAATTGAAAACGTTCACAGAGATCATTCATGCGCCGGTGGCGGATTCCCTGATGGGCAAGGGCGCGTATGACGGCAGAAGCGAGTTGTATTGCGGCATGCTTGGCATGCATGGCACAAAGACGGCAAACCTGGGCGTCAGTCGCTGTGACCTGCTGATTACAATCGGATCGCGCTTCAGCGACCGCGTGATTGGCAATGCCGCTACCTTTGCGAAAAATGCGAAGGTGCTGCAGATTGATGTAGATCCGGCTGAGATCAACAAAAATATCCCGGTGGACGTCAGTATCATCGGCGATGTGCGCGAGGTGCTCAAGCGTCTGAACGCGCGCGTTGAGGAGCATCGCCATGATGAGTGGGATGATTCCATTAAGGAGTTAAAGGAAAAATATCCGCTGAAATACAATGAAAACGGTCTGACCGGACCGTATATTATCGAAGAAATTTACCGTCAGACCCAGGGCGATGCGATTATTGTGACCGATGTCGGGCAGCACCAGATGTGGGCCGCTCAGTATTATAAATATTCGAAGCCCCGCACACTGCTGACCTCCGGCGGACTGGGCACGATGGGATACGGTGTCGGTGCAGCAATCGGCGCGAAGGTCGGAAATCCGGATAAGACCGTTATCAACATCGGCGGCGACGGCTGCTTCCGCATGAATATGAATGAAATTGCGACCGCAGCGCGGTACAACATCCCGATTATTGAGGTCGTTATCAACAATCACGTGCTCGGCATGGTGCGCCAGTGGCAGACGCTGTTTTATGAGAAGCGCTATTCCGCGACCATCCTGAATGATGCCGTTGATTTCGTGAAGCTGGCAGAAGCGCTGGGCGCAGTCGGCATTCGGGTGACGAAAAAGGAGGAGTTTGGTCCGGCGCTTGAGAAGGCAATCGGACTTGGCCGTCCGGTCGTGATTGACTGTCAGATCGACAGCGACGACAAGGTATTCCCGATGGTAGCGCCGGGCGCGCCGATTGATTCTGCGTTCGACGCAGAGGATCTGGCGAAGAAGGAATGAGAGGGTGAGCCGCGCCATTTGAAGTCGCACTGCGTGCGAGGCGTGGCCTGCGTCCTTTGTCATAAGGATTGCCGACGAAGTCGGAGGATTCCTTATGACATAAAGCATCCCTCTGGGATGACAGACAGTAATAAGAGGAGATTATGAAAAAATGAGCAGAGTTTACAATTTTTCAGCGGGTCCGGCAGTTTTGCCGGAGGAGGTTCTGCGTGAGGTGCAGGACGAGATGATGGATTATCAGGGCAGTGGGATGTCTGTGATGGAGATGAGCCACCGCTCGAAGGTGTTTGACAATATTATTCAGGAAGCGGAGCAGGATCTGCGCGACCTGATGGGCATTCCGGACAATTATAAGGTCCTGTTCATGCAGGGCGGCGCGAGCCTGCAGTTCGCGATGATCCCGATGAACCTGATGAAGAACCGCGTTGCCGATTATGTGATTACCGGTCAGTGGGCAAAAAAAGCATGGCAGGAGGCGCAGAAATACGGCACGGCAAATGCGGTGGCATCGAGCGCAGACCAGACTTTTTCCTACATTCCGGATTGCAGAGATCTTGCCATCAGAGAGAATGCGGATTATGTCTATATTTGTGAAAACAATACCATTTATGGCACAAAGTACAAAAAGCTTCCGAACACGAAGGGAAAGCTTCTGGTTTCCGATGTATCCTCCTGCTTCCTCTCGGAGCCGGTCAATGTGACAGATTACGGCATCATCTACGGCGGCGTTCAGAAGAATATCGGCCCGGCTGGTATGGTGATTTCCATTGTCCGCGAGGATCTGATCACGGATGACGTGCTCGAAGGCACACCGACCATGATGAAGTTTAAGACGCATGCGGATGCGGGTTCGCTGTACAATACGCCGAATTGCTGGTGCATCTATGTGTGCGGCAAGGTGTTTAAGTGGCTCAAGGCGATGGGCGGTCTTTCGGTTATGAAGGAGCGCAACGAGAAGAAGGCCGCGGTTCTCTATGATTTCCTTGACAATAGTCAACTGTTTCGCGGTACGGTCGTAAAAGAGGACCGTTCCCTGATGAACGTTCCGTTTGTGACCGGCGACAAGGAGCTCGACGCGAGGTTTGTGAAAGAGGCGGAGGCTGCCGGATTTGTGAACCTCAAAGGCCACCGCACGGTTGGCGGCATGCGGGCAAGCATTTACAATGCAATGCCGCTGGAGGGCGTGGAGAAGCTCGTGGCGTTTATGAAAGAGTTTGAGGAGAAGACACTGTAAAGAGGGTTATGAAAAATGTTTCAATATAAATGTTTAAATCCGATTGCGACTGCGGGTTTGAATCAGCTGTCAGGGCAGTATGCGCAGGTGGATAATCTCGCGGAAGCGGATGCCGTGCTGGTGCGCAGCGCCAATATGCACGAGATGGAGCTGCCGGATTCGCTGCAGGCCATCGCGCGGGCGGGCGCCGGGGTCAATAATATTCCGATTGAGCTCTGCGCGCAAAAGGGGATTGTCGTATTTAATACGCCGGGTGCAAACGCGAACGGCGTGAAGGAGCTGGTCATCGCGGGCATGCTGCTGGCGGCGCGCGATATCGTCGGCGGAGTGAGCTGGGTCGGGAGCCAGGCAGGCAACGCCGAGGTGCAGAAGCAGGCGGAAAAAGAAAAGAAGCGTTTTGCGGGCACGGAGCTGCGCGGTAAAAAGCTGGGTATCATCGGTCTGGGCGCGATCGGCGTTCAGGTGGCGAATGCGGCGACGCATCTGTGCATGGAGGTTTACGGCTACGATCCGTACATTTCGGTTGATGCGGCCTGGAATCTGTCCAGGACGATTCACCACGTCACGGATGTGGAAAAAATATATGAACAGTGCGATTACATCACGATTCATGTACCGCTGATGGATTCGACCCGCGGCATGATCGATCAGGCGGCCATTGCGAAAATGAAGCCGAATGCGGTGATTCTGAATTTTGCAAGGGATCTGCTGGTGGATGAAAAAGCAGTCATCGCAGCACTCGAGACCGGAGCGATTCACCGTTATGTCTCGGATTTTCCAAATCCGGTAACGGTTGGCAAAAAAGGCGTCATTATCACGCCGCATCTGGGTGCGTCGACGGCGGAGGCTGAGGAAAACTGCGCGGTGATGGCAGCGACCGAGCTGCGGAATTTCCTTGAGAACGGCAACATCCGGAATTCTGTGAATTATCCGAACTGCGACATGGGCGTGTGCACACACGTTTCCCGCGTAGCCATCTACCACAAAAACGTGCCGAAAATGATCAGCCGCTTTACCGATGTGCTCGGCGATATGAATATTCAGAATATGAGCAACACCAGCCGCGGCGATTACGCATATACGCTGGTGGATCTGGATGCTCTGGTTCCCGATGAGATTGTGGAGGGACTCAAAGCAGTGAGTGATGTGATACGGGTGCGCGTGGTAAAGAATGGATGAGAAGCGGCAGTGAAGATGCCGACGAAATCGGAGGATTCCTTATGACATAAAGCATCAAAAACGATGCTGGACAATATGGGGAGATATGTATGGCAGAAATTGTTCCATTTTACGGAGTTCTTCCGGCAAAGAAATATGCGTCCCGCGTGGCGGCGCTTCCCTATGATGTGTACAGCAGGGAGGAAGCGGCTGCGGCGGCTGCAAAGGATTGCCTTTCCTTTTTGAACATAGACCGGCCGGAGACGCAGTTTGACCCGGCACAGGATATGTACGCGCCGGAGGTTTACCAGAAAGCGGATGAGATGCTTCAGGCGGAAATCGCGGAGGGCGTTTTCATTCAGGATTCTGAGAAGAACTACTATATCTATGAGCTGACAATGAATGGAAGGAGCCAGACGGGGCTGGTCGCCTGCGCTTCGATAGACGATTATATTCACAATGTGATTCGAAAGCATGAGAACACCCGCGCCGAGAAGGAAGAGGACCGGGTTCATCACGTGGATCAGTGCAGTGCGCAGACCGGACCGATTTTTCTGGCTTATCATCGGGATGAGCGGGTGGCAGCAGTGATTGACCGCGCGAAGAGACAGGAGCCCATCTTTGATTTTGTCTCAGAGGATGGGATCGGCCATCGCGGCTGGCGGATGGATGATACTTCGGATATTCTGGAAATCTGCGAAGCCTTTACCGCGATTGACCGGATCTACATCGCAGATGGACATCACCGCGCGGAATCTGCGGTTCGCGTTGGACTTATGAGAAGGGCGGAGCATCCGGACTATGACGGCAGTGAGGAATTTAATTATTTCCTTTCGGTGCTTTTTCCGGATGACGAATTGCTGATTATGGATTATAATCGGGTAGTAAAGGATCTGAACGGATTGACCGTACAGGAGTTTTTAAAACGTGCGGGCGAGACGTTTGCAATCACACCCTGCGAGATGGGGCAAAAGCCGCAGAAAAAGGGCTGCGTGATGATGTATCTGGACTCCCGCTGGTATCATATGGAGCTCAAAGAGCAATACCGAAGCACGGATCCGGTTGAAGGGCTGGACGTGTCCGTTCTGCAGAATCGCCTGATCGGGCCGGTGCTGGATATTCAGGACCCGAAACGGAATTGGCGGATCGATTTTGTCGGTGGGATCCGGGGAATTGGAGAACTGGAACGGTTGGTGGATGAGGAAGGCTGGGCAGTCGCGTTCGCGATGCATCCGACTTCCATCGCGGAGCTTTTTGCGGTCGCAGATGCGGGACTTCTGATGCCGCCGAAATCGACCTGGTTTGAGCCGAAGCTGCGCAGCGGGCTGTTTCTGCATTTATTTGAGCGGTGAGCCGCGCTATAAGAAATTGCACCTTGTGTAAGGCGCGGCCTGCGTCTAGCATTTGAATCGGATGCTGGACAGAATAAGGAGAGCCG
>JAJQHZ010000032.1:0-12498 GCA_021199475.1 Lachnospiraceae bacterium | reverse complement strand
CGCCATCTGAAATTGCACTTTGTGCAAGGCGCGGCCTGCGTCCATCATCTGAATCGGATGCTGGACAGAATAAGGAGAGCCGCGCCATCTGAAATTGCACTTTGTGCAAGGCGCGGCCTGCGTCCATCATCTGAATCAGATGATGGACAAGATAAGGAGGGTTTCTCATGAACGAAAGACTGTACAATTTGATGGATTGGGCTGGGATTGAGGCACTTGTGTATTCGGAGGAGGACAATCCCCACCAGAATCTGGGACCGCATCTTACGGATGACAGCGTTGTGTTTCTGGCGTTTTTCCCGGATGCGAAGGAAGTGTTTGTTCAGTTTGGCGCGGATCGGGAGCCGCTTCCGATGGAAATGGAAGACGAGGCCGGATATTTCGCGGCGATGACGGAAGGTGACCATGTACCGGCGTATACGTATCGCGTCGTTTATGAGGACGGGGAAGAAGAATATGGGGATCCTTATGCGTTTCCGCCTCAGATTACGGAAAAGGATACAAAGAAATTCAATGCGGGTATCTGCTATGATATATACAAAAAACTCGGCGCTCATCCGATGACCATTGACGGTATTTCGGGCGTTTATTTTGCTGTGTGGGCTCCCTGCGCAATGCGTGTCAGCGTGGTTGGAGATTTTAACCGCTGGGATGGCCGGATGTATCCGATGCGCCGGCTTCGCGATGCCGGAATCTTTGAACTGTTTGTTCCGGGGCTTGAGCCGGGGGCTCTCTACAAATATGAAATTAAGGCAAAGGGCGGTCTGACGTATCTGAAGGCGGATCCGTATGCCAATGCATCGGAGCTGCGCCCGGACACTGCTTCCATTGTGGCAGACCTGGAGGGCTTTGAATGGCATGATGATAAATGGCTTGAGCAGCGTGAAAACGTGCAGGCAAAGAATGCACCGATGGCGATCCTTGAGGTCGATCTGGCGACCTTTGACAAGCCGGGCAGGGACAGCAGTGCGGATGAAAGCGCGGAACCTTCGGCTGCCGAGAATACAAACGGGGAGAAAGCCGGTGGGGACCGTGAATTTTATAACTACTGTGAACTGGCCCTGATGATTGCGGATTACGCGAAGGAAAATGGCTACACGCACATCGAGCTGATGCCGGTGATGGAGCATGTTTCCGATGAATCTCTCGGCTATGAGGTGACGGGATATTACGCGCCGACCGCGCGGTTTGGCACACCGGCAGACTTCATGTATTTTATGAATTATATGCATGAGCAGGGGATTGGCGTCATTCTGGACTGGGTGCCTTCGCAGCTTCCGCGTGACACACACGGACTCGCCGCGTTTGACGGCACGTGCCTCTATGAGCATCTGGATCCGCGCAAGGGTGTGCATCCGAAGCACAATACGCTGCTGTACAATTACGGACGGCCGGAGGTTTCCAACTTCCTGATTGCGAACGCACTGTTCTGGAAAAACGTATACCATGCGGACGGTCTGCGGATGGACTCCGTTGCTTCCATGCTTTATCTGGACTATGACCGAAGAGCCGGAGAGTGGGTACCTAATATGTACGGCGGCAATGAGAATCTGGAAGCGGTGGAATTTTTTAAGCATCTGAATTCCATTTTCAAAAAACAGTCCGACGGCGCGATCCTGATAGCGGAGGACTCCTCCACCTGGCCGAAGATGACCGCGCCGGTCGAGGAGGATGGACTTGGCTTTGATTACAAATGGAACACCGGATGGACGCACGATACGATCGATTATCTGCAGCTGGATCCGTTCTTCCGTTCACGGCATCATGATGAGCTGACCCTGAGCATGATCTATAACTACAGCGAGGATTTCATCGTTGGGTTCTCCCACGATGTCATCGTAAACGGACAGGGTTCCATGCTTTCCAAGATGCCCGGCAAACGCAACATGAAATTCGCGAACCTTCGTGCGGCATATGGCTTCATGGTGACGCACCCGGGCAAAAAGCATCTGTTCATGGGACAGGATATCGGGCAGAACAGCGAATGGAACTGCCGGACGGCAGTACCGTGGGAGATTCTGGAGGAGGAAGACCATCAGCAGATGAAGGCCTATATACAGGCGCTGCTTTCTCTGTACCAGACACAGCCCGCCCTTTATCAGATGGACTTTGACCCGGAAGGCTTCGAGTGGATCGACAGCATTTCCGCAAATGAGAACACCCTCGCCTTCCTGCGTAGAGGAGAAAACGAATCCGACATGCTTCTGGTTGTCTGCAATTTCTCGCCTCTCGCTTACGAAAAATACCGGGTCGGCGTTCCGTTTGCCGGAAAATACAAGGAAATCTTCAACAGCGACAGTACACAGTTTGGCGGCAGCGGCAAGATCAATCCGCGTGTAAAAGCCTCCAAACCGGTCGTCTGCGATGACCGCGAGAACTCCATCGAGATTCAGATGCCGCCGATGGGCATCGCCATCTTTACATGTGCGAAGGAAACGGCAGCGAAAAAAGAACCGAAGAAAGCGGCAGTGAAGCCAGCGACAATGGAAACGAAAGCGGCAGCGAAGCCAGAAACAAAGCCAGCGGCAAAGAAAGCAAAAACGTTGGCTGATGAGAAGCCAGCTGCAAAGAAAGCGAAAGCGTCGGCTGAGGAGAAGTCATCGGCAAAGGAAGGCGTGAAAGCCACAGTAAAGACAGGAACGAAGCCTGCAGCGGCAAATATTTTTAAGACAGCGGTAAAAGAAACGAGTGTGAAAGCATCCGGGAAAGCGGAGTCCGCAGCAAAGAAACCATCAACGAGAAAAACCGCAGCGAAAAAGACTGCCGCAAGCACTAAAACAAAGACCGGATCGAAAAAAAGCAGCAAGTAATTCATCCGCTCCTGACATGTCGCAATGATGCTTATGTGGTTCGTTAGGTGTCAGGTATGAATTCCTAAGAACAGGACAATCTGATTCTGGCTTGTCCGGAGCGGTATAGAAAAACGGAGGACAGATGAATCTGAGCAAAGAATCTGACAATTCCAGGGAAAACAGGACTGCCCCCAAAATTGACAAAACAGAAGTATACTCGCCTTCGCAGGCGGGCAGTGATACTATGCATACACACACGTATGCTCAGGCAGAAGGGGATATTGTGCATACACATGGCCAGGCCCAGGCAGAAGGAGATACCGTACACACACATACGCATGTCCTTGCGGATGGAACCGTTGTACAGCACAGTCACACGCACACGCATGAGAACACAAAGGCGGTCCTGAACCGTCTTTCCCGCGCCATTGGGCACCTCGAATCCGTTAAACGGATGGTGGAAGACGGGCGCGATTGCAGCGAGGTGCTGGTGCAGCTTTCAGCAGTAAAGTCAGCCATCAACAATACCGGGAAAATTATTCTGCAGGATCACATCCGGCACTGCCTGGTGGATGCGGTAGAGACTGGCGATATGGAAGAAATCGAAGAGTTGAACAAGGCAATTGAGCAGTTTATCAAGTAAATTATGTAGCTGATTGCTTTTAAAATTGGTAGTCAAATGGTAGCCAAACATCAATTCAGCCGCCCATTCCGGACGGCTTTTATTATATCTAAAACAGCGAAAAAGCCTTGAAAATCAAGGCTTTTTCATGAGCTGGAAATGGGACTTGAACCCACGACCTACGCATTACGAATGCGTCGCTCTACCGACTGAGCTAATCCAGCAAAAGTATGAACATGGTTTTTCCAACCGACCACGCTATTATATAAAACTTTTGCGGATTTGGCAAGGGTTTTTTTATAAAAAGTTTGTTTTTGCAATTTTCGGAATTCTTATCACATACCGCCAAATATTCAAACTATAAAAGCTTCATTGCTGCAAGGCCTCCTGCGCTTACAGATAGCTGCGCAATTCTTCACAGAGCTCTTCCTCTATGGCTGAAAGCTTCCGGCAGATATTTTTTGACGTGTCGTCCGCATCGGAATACTGATTCAGGTACTTGTGCAGGGATTTCACGCCCATATTACAGCCATCGGTAACCAGGTCCGCAATTGCTGCATCGCTCTCGTCCATGGCTGCTTTCACATTTGTTTTCATCCAGGACATTCCTTTTGCCATTGTGGGCGGATCCTTTTCGGAAGCGTTATGCTCCTTCAGAAGCTCGTGTATTTCGCCGCCTAAGTCCTCATGATGGCTTCGGCTTTCCGTGAGAAGTTCCTTCAGACCGCTGTCGTTTACTTTCTCCAGCGCGCCATTAATCGTGGACACCGCCATTTTGGTTCCGGCGTCGCATTCTTTTAAAAGATGAACGGTATCATTTTCACTCATAATGTGTCCTCCATTCACTGCCCTTCTGGCAGATCGTTTTCCTGCTTTATCGCCCCGGCAGACTACGATACGAGAGCTAAAAACTCTTATTCATACAGGCTGCGCTTCGGGTGATAAGAGCCCCGAATCATACAGGCTGCAATATAAGCGATAAATGCTCTTATTCATACAGGCTGCGATTCGAGCGATAAAAGCTCTATATCATAGGATATCCTGAGAATGCAAAAATATAAGTCGATAAATAGAAAAAATACAGGTGCAGCTATGAGACAAGAATCTGATTTACAGGATTGAGTGATTATGATATATTTTTCATAGGATCGTGCTTATCGTTAATAAATGCAACCGTAAATTATATAAAGGGAGATGAATCTGGATGGGAAATTATGGAATCGTTAAGGAAGATAATGTAAAACAGGTTTCTGTTTTTTATAACGATGTGAATAAACAAATCCTGTCGAAGGAGATGCCGTTTGTCTCAGAGGTTTTTTATTCTCTGCAGAAGAAAGGGTGCTATCGAAAGCAGGCGAAGACGGTGATTGCACAGGTTTATGCGACAGAAAAGCAGTTGGCAGAAAAGGAAGGCAGAGATTTTGATGTAAAAAAATATGAATCTGCTTTAAAGCAGAAAAACAGATTAATCATCACTCCGGATAGAATAAGGAACGTAACTTTGGATATTGAAGTGGAATTGAACGCAGCTTTCGAAGATATTGCGGACAGTGAAATGGATGAGGGATATGAATATTGCGCGGAAAAGCTGCTGGCTATCTGGCCGCGGGCAAAGAAGTACATTATTGATTATTTGTATAGGGACACTGTAGCAGGCGTGGAAAAGCCGGAGATATATGATCTTGCAGTTATGACGGAATATAGTCTGACATTTGACGCATTGTTGCCGGATATGGCTATGATTTTACATAATGCGGATCGCTATGAGGAAGAAATTTCATACTGTAAGGATATCCTTGAATTGTTTAGCTGGGAGAGGAATGATCCAAATGAGTTTAAGGATGATATCGGTATGGCTCTCAGAGATGGCGGAGACAGAGAAGCTGCGGTGAAATGGTATGAAGACTGGTTGAGCAAAGAGCCTGATAATGGCGATTGTGTGAATGGTTATGCGTTTCTTTTGCAGATAGAAGGAAAGATTGATGAGGCACTTCGTCTGGTTGAGGCACATTTGCCTGAAACGGAACCGATTGACCTCAAATACGGGAATTTATATAGCCGTGCGGGAGAACTATATGCTGAGACTGGTAATGCGAAACTGGCAGAACATTACAGAAAACTGGGGAGTAAATGCTATGACATAGATGAGATAGAACTGTCAAAGCCTGCAATGAGCGGCGATGAGGACTGGAAACCGAAGCCATTGGTAAAGGATAAAAAGATATACCCTAATGATCCGTGTCCTTGCGGCAGCGGTAAAAAATACAAAAAGTGCTGTGGCAGGAAAGGATTATGAGTGAGTTATGAGACCTGAAGAGAATTATCCGAAATTTATGGAGGAACAGGTTCTTCACTATATACTTCCACGCAGAGAGGAGCGGTATCTTTCGCGGGAGCCGGGAAGGAAGATTTACTGTGCCTTTTATACCGCAGGGACTTGTGATAATGGGACCCGGGGAAAACGCTCTGAACAAATTGGTGGAAAGTGCCGGATGGAAAACAGCGGGGAAGGCAGTGAGAGCAGCAGCGCGAAAGGCATTATTCTCATCTCGCATGGCTTTACGGAAACGGCGGATAAGTATTTTGAACTGATTTATTATTTTCTGAAAGCGGGATATCACGTCTGCATTCCGGAGCATTGCGGACACGGGTGGTCTTACCGCCTTGTGGAGGGCGACCTTTCCCTGGTACATACAGACAGCTGGCAGCGGTATGTGCAGGACCTGAGCTTCGCTGCACATGCGGCAAAGAAGCATTGGGCGAAAGATTTGCCCCTTTACCTGTTTGCGCATTCGATGGGAGGCGGCATTGGCGCGGCACTCGCGGCAAAAGAGCCGGAGCTGTTTGACCGTGTCGTCCTTTCCTCACCGATGATTCGTCCGCTCACCGGAGGGGTACCCTGGCCGGTGACGAAGGGGATTGTCGCAGTCATGTGCCTGTTCGGCAGAGAGCGCAGCTATGTCATCGGTCAGCATGCGTATGATGGAATGGAGACCTTTGAAATGGGATTTGCGACTTCAGAGGCCCGCCATGCCTGGTATAAGGAGAAAACGGATGAGGAGCCGCTTTATCAAACCAGCGGGGCCTCCTATGGCTGGCTGCGTGAGGCCATCCGCTTAAATCAATTTCTGATGAAAGAGGCATGGAAGCAGATCAAGGTTCCGGTTTTGCTGATTCAGGCCGGGAACGAGACGGTCGTGTCAAACGAGGCGCAGGCAGCGTTTGTACGGAAGCTGGCGCAGAAGGACCTTACCCGAAACGGCGATTCGCGGGCTGAGCGCCAATTAAAAACAGCGGGTGGAAGGCAGCAGGCATCTGATTCTCCGCAGCAGAAAACGGAACCTGTGCGTCTGATCAGTATCCCTGGCGCAAAGCATGAGATATTCCGCTCAGAGGATGAGACACTGGAGAAGTATTTGAAATACGTTTTGAACATGTATGAATGAAGCATCAGGAGGTATGGATGCAGAATTTTTTTGCAGGAATAGACCGGGTGATACGGAAATTTAAATGGAAGTGATGAAATGTCAGAAATAATCGTCCGGGATGCGACTGTGAACGATGCGACCCGGCTTTTGGAAATCTATCAGTATTACGTAGAACACACCGCTATCTCTTTTGAATATGAGACCCCTTCGCTCGCTGAGTTTCAGCGGCGGATGAGAGAAAAGATGGAAAAATTTCCTTATCTCGTAGCCGAACGGGATGGAAAAGTCGAAGGATACGCATACGCAGGCCCCTTCGTAGGAAGGGCGGCCTATGACTGGTCCTGTGAGCTGACGATTTATCTGAATCATGAAGCCCGAAAATGCGGGATGGGGAGAAAACTCTATGAAGCACTGGAAGCACGCCTGAAAACTATGGGCATTCGGAACCTGTATGCGTGCATCGGGTATCCGCTGGCGGAGGATGAGTACCTGAATACGAACAGCGCAGACTTTCATGCGCACATGGGATTCACGGAGGTCGGGAGGTTTCACAGGTGCGGCTATAAATTCCATCACTGGTATGACATGATCTGGATGGAAAAAATCATCGGAAGCTATGATGCTATGCAGCCTCCGGTAAGGCCCTATCCGTCAATGAAATAAGACACAGCGACAATCAGCCATAAAAAATCGAGGGTAAAATCGACATATCGACTTCTGGCAGTAAAGGCGAGAGGAAAAAGCTGCGCTTAGAATTTACATCGTAGGAAACAGAGAAAAAACTCCATAGTATAATTCGCATTCGGAGAAAATGTTTGAGAAAACCAAACATGAAAACCGAGCATGAGAAAGAGGTTGAGAAATAAGGAACGCAGGCGTATAATGAAATTTATCTGCGAGACTATAACGATGCTTCGGTTTGATTTTGAGCAAAGACAGCAAGCGAAGACAGCAAGCAGAGAACCAGAACAGAAAGGATAAAAAAGATGAGCAATTATAAACTGGGAACACGCTGTGTGCAGGGCGGTTATACGCCGGGAAACGGGGAGCCGCGTCAGATTCCGATTGTGCAGTCGACGACGTTCCGCTATGCGACGAGCGAGGATATGGGAAAGCTGTTTGACCTGGAGGCGGACGGTTATTTTTATACGCGCCTGCAAAATCCGACCAATGACATGGTGGCAGCAAAGATTACAGAGCTGGAGGGCGGTACAGCCGGGATGCTGACCTCGTCCGGACAGGCGGCGAACTTTTTCGCGCTGTTTAATATCTGCGAGTGCGGCGATCATATTGTTGCTTCCTCTTCGATTTACGGCGGCACGTTCAACCTGATTTCCGTCACGATGGCCAAGATGGGGATTACGACAACCTTTGTCAGCCCGGACGCGAGCGAGGAGGAGCTGGATGCGGCGTTCCGACCGAACACGAAGGCGGTCTTTGGAGAGACAATTGCGAATCCGGCGCTGACCGTGCTCGATATTGAAAAATTTGCGAAAGCGGCGCATGCACATGGGGTTCCGCTGATTGTAGATAATACCTTCCCGACCCCGATCAACTGCCGCCCGTTTGAGTGGGGCGCGGATATTGTGACGCATTCGACGACCAAATATATGGACGGCCATGGAGCGGCGGTTGGCGGCGCGATTATCGACCATGGCGTTTTCGACTGGATGGCGCATGCGGACAAGTTCCCGGGGCTGTGTACACCGGATGAGAGCTATCACGGCATTACCTACGCGGAGAAATTTGGCAAAGAGGGCGCGTTTATTACCAAATGTACGGCCCAGCTGATGCGGGACCTTGGGTCCATACAGTCTCCGCAGAACGCATTTCTGCTGAACCTTGGACTGGAATCGCTGCATGTGCGCATGCCGAAGCATGTGGAGAACGGGCAGGCAGTCGCGGAATTCCTGTACAATCATCCGAAGGTGGCGTATGTGAACTACTCTGGGCTTCCAACGGATAAATATTATCAGGTGGCGCAGAAATACCTGCCTAACGGCGGCTGCGGCGTTGTTTCCTTCGGGCTGAAGGGCGGCCGCGAGGCAGCGTCCATCTTCATGCGTGAGCTGAAGCTTGGTGCGATCGAGACGCATGTAGCGGACGCGCGTACCTGCTGCCTGAACCCGGCGACCTCCACACACCGCCAGATGAACGATGAGCAGCTCAAAGAGGCAGGCGTTCCGGCAGAGCTAATCCGCATCAGCCTCGGCATTGAGGATAAGGAAGACCTGATTGCGGATATTTCAAACGCGCTGGATGCGATCTGACAGGAAGTGGTACTGCTCAGACCCTGAACAGATAGGAGAGAGTATTCAATGCGTCAGCAAGGAACGATAAAACGCGAGGACATGCTGGAACTAACGCGTCGCATGACCCTGAGCCGAACCTGCTTCAGCAGAATCGCGGGAGCTTATTTTGATGAGGAAGGCTATGTGGACGGCACCTTCAACCGCCATTTTCAGAAGCTGGCGAGCACTGAGCGGCAGCAGAATCTGGAGATTGCGAAGGCTATCCCCTTTTCAGAAACGAATGTGCAGTTAAAAGAATATTGCTTTGAACCGGAGGAACAAAAGCCGGGCGGCATCCGGCAGATGCTCATGGCATTAAAGGATTGCGGCCTCAAAAATGACGCTCTGCTGGACACCTTTTATGAACTCCTCGGAGAACAGAGCAGCACGGCTCACGGAGTTTCCAGGCATCCGTCAGAGTCATTTTTTGAGGCACTGGGCCTGGGGCGGATGCCGCAGGATCCCTTTGCCATTTACCTTTTCTATGGAACCTACGATATTCCGCGCAAAGGAACCGACCATGAGAGCCAGTGGGAGTCAGAAGAAGTCTATTCTTTCCTGATTGGCGCCATCTGCGCGGTCAGCGGGGATTACGAGCCGGAACCGCCGGTTGGAGGCTTCCTCTTCCCGGCATTCAGGGATCGGAGCGGGGATGACGGAAGGGTTGAAATATTTCGGAAAGTATAATGTACCCTTAGATGTGGACACAGTATAAGAGCCATGATTAGCTGATGCTTAAGATGGATAAAGTGCGAGGAAGGAGGGTGTAGTGTTGTGTGTGAACTTTCCAGAGTAAAGACCAATTTTGAAACAGAGGTCAGTATTGCAGAGATAAAGATAAAGTATGTTGAAAATATTATAAAAACAGCTCCGATGTGTCAATCTATTGCAGAAATAGTACTTTTCGGTTCGGTTTTAGAAGGACGGTGTACAGAGAATTCGGATATTGATTTACTGATTGTGAGTGAGAAGCAAAAATCACGGTTGTTTCGGGATAGAAGTTATATAAATTTTAAGAATAAGATATTCATCGATGGAAATTTCAAACAAGATTATGATTTTATATACATGAATTGTAATGAGGATATAGACAGGAAAAGTTTTTCTTCTTCCTTGTTTCAGAACATAAAAGAATATGGGCAGACCATATACAGGAGGATGAATTATGGGGGGTTACCTGAATCCGGGGAATGTGGATTTTCAGATAGCGTTGAATTCGAAGATTTATGTGGATAAAACGGAACTGATTGCGTATTTGAATGGCTTGCTGATGACGGAACAGAGATTTGTCAGTGTGAGCCGCCCGAGACGATTTGGGAAATCGATGGCAGCGAATATGCTGGCTGCCTATTACAGCCGCGGTTGTGACTCTGAGGAGATGTTCAAGGGACTGAAAATTGCAGAAAATACGGATTTTAAGAAACATCTGAATCAATATAATGTGATTCGTCTCAATATGCAGGATTTTTTGAGCGGTGCGGGTTCGGTCAGCGATATGGTGGCTCGTATAGAGAAGAAGATGATCAGAGAATTCAAAAAGGAATACAAGAATTTTGACTTTGAAGGGGAGGATTTTAATTCATATTTTGAAGATGTTTTTGCTGAGACGAAGATTCCATTTGTGTTTGTCATAGATGAGTGGGATTGTGTTTTCCGCACCTATAAAAAGGACAAAGATGCGCAGGAACAGTATCTTGACTATCTGCGCAGCCTGCTGAAGGATAAAAGCTATGTAGCACTTGCGTATATGACTGGTATTCTTCCGATTAAGAAATATGGCCAGCATTCTGCCTTGAATATGTTTTATGAATATTCGATGATGAACGCAGTGCCAATTGAAGAGTTTACAGGATTTACGGAAACAGAAGTGGAAGAACTTTGCAGACGGTATAACACATCGTTTGATGAAATGAAAAAGTGGTACGATGGCTATATGGTTAACGGTATTTCTCTGTACAACCCGAAGTCTGTAGTAGAGGCGATTCTGCGAAGAAATTTTGACAGTTATTGGACAAAAACGGAGACTTATGAGGCGCTGAAGCTCTATATTCAAATGAATCTGGATGGTTTGAAGGAAAAGGTGGAGTGCCTGATTGCGGGGGAAAAAATACCGGTTAATGCAATGAAATATCAGAATGACATGTCTACTTTAGAGAGCGCGGATGACGTACTGACATTGCTGGTGCATCTGGGATATCTGACAACGGAGCCAAAAGAGGAATTATCCGGAACCTGTGAATTTCGGGTAAATGATCTGAGTTCCTTAAACTGCATGATACCGAACGGTGAAGTGAGACAGGAGTTTATCAATTGCATTGAGGATGGCGGCTGGGAGAATGTGATGGATGCGATTCGCAGTTCGGAGGAGCTTCTCCAGTTGACGATTGCCGGTGAAGAAGACGAAGTGGCGCGGCGGATTGCGAAGATTCACATGGAGAATGCCTCCGTGCTGCAATATAATAATGAAATTTCACTTTCCTGTGCAATTTCACTGGCATATTACTCGGCGAAGAAAAACTATACGATCGTGCGGGAAATGCCAGCTGGTAAGGGCTTTGCGGATCTCGTGTTTGTACCGGATAAGAATTGCAGCAGACCGGCGATGATTGTTGAATTGAAATGGGATAAAACGGCAGAGACGGCGCTTGACCAGATTCGCAGGCAGAATTATGCGGCCTGTCTGGACCGGTATATGGGAGAGATTCTCCTGGTTGGTGTGAACTACGATAAGGAGAGCAAGGAACAAGTATGCCGGATTGAACGAGTGAGGAAGTAACATTGCATCAGAATATGATAGAATTGCGGATTGTTCTTGGTGGTCAAAGGGTTCCCGATGATTGTTCGAGCTTTTTTGAAACATATGTTTGGAGAAATTCCGCGGGAAAATTCTGTTGCGGGAAAATTCTGCTTTCAAAGTTATCAAAAAACCAGTTGACATTTTTGATGCCGTGACATATGATACAAGGAAAGCCGCGCATTTGCAGTTGCGCTTCGCGCAAGGCGCGGCCTTCGTCCATACTCGCTTTGCGAGTACGGACATATGATAATACAAATTTAAATTTGCACTGCAATTGATCTACAGTACAAACTGATCAGGCTTCGGAGGGAAGGACGGACCATCCAGTATACAGTCCGTATACCGTTCTGAGTGCCGGGTTGCAATAGCGACAGCAGGTAATGGGAGCATCTGCGGGACAGTAGTAAGTAGTATTTACTAATGGCCCGGGGTGCTCCTTTTTTATGCGTAGGGCCGGATAAGGAGGTTACCTGATATGGCGAAGCAGGGACAATTTGAATTCGGAAAGCAGATCGCAAGACAAAACGCGGGCAAAAATGCAAAGGAGATTTCTAAGCAAAACACAACT